>CANQBN010000122.1 GCA_947588855.1 uncultured Lachnospiraceae bacterium | reverse complement strand
GGGAACGAATCTGCTGTTCAAGTGTTCGACAATGTCTGGGCTGACCGTGGCGGCCGAGATCTGCGAAGATGTATGGGTTCCCAACCCGCCAAGCGTTCGGCACGCCATGGCGGGAGCGACCGTGATCGTCAACTGCTCTGCCAGTGTTGAGACTGTCGGCAAGGACATTTACCGCAAATCCCTGATTATCGGACAGTCAGGCCGCCTTGTCTGCGGTTATGTCTATTCCAGCGCCGGTGAGGGCGAATCCTCGCAGGATCTGGTTTTCGGAGGCCACAATATGATTGCGGAGAACGGAAATATCCTGGCCGAAGCCGAACGGTTTTCGGGAAAGACGATCTACGCGGATATGGATCTTGAGAGGCTGAGAAGCGAGCGGCGCAGGATGACCACATATCCCAACAGCAGCGAGATTGCCCAGAAGAGTTATGTGACGGTAGATTTTTCTCTCAAAATAGAAGAACTGAAGCTTGAAAGATATATTGATTCATCACCTTTTGTACCGTCGGATTCGGATGAGCGTAACAAGAGATGCGAAGAGATTCTATCCATTCAGTCCCTTGGGTTAAAGAAACGGCTTGAGCATACCGGAGCGCAGCATGCGGTCATCGGTATTTCAGGCGGCCTGGATTCCACTTTGGCGCTTCTGGTGACGGCAAGAGCGTTTGATATGCTGGGGCTCCCCAGGGAGCAGATATGCGCCGTGACCATGCCGTGTTTTGGAACGACCGACCGTACCTACCATAACGCCTGTCTGATGACAAGAAAACTGGGCGCTTCTTTGAAGGAGGTTGATATCAAAGAAGCGGTTATGACTCATTTCAGGGATATAGGACACGATCCGGAAAATCATGATGTGACTTATGAAAACAGCCAGGCAAGAGAGAGAACGCAGGTCCTTATGGATATAGCGAATCAGATGAATGGTCTGGTGGTAGGAACGGGCGATATGTCAGAGCTTGCTCTCGGCTGGGCGACATACAACGGCGACCACATGTCCATGTACGGAGTCAACGCCTCCGTGCCGAAGACCCTGGTACGTCATCTGGTCAGGTATTACGCGGATACCTGCGGAGAAGCGGAGCTTGAGTCCGTGCTTCTGGACGTCCTTGATACGCCGGTCAGTCCGGAGCTTCTTCCGCCGAAGGACGGCGCTATCGCTCAGAAGACAGAAGATCTTGTCGGCCCGTATGAGCTTCACGATTTTTTCCTCTATCACATGCTTCGGTTCGGATATGAGCCTGCCAGAATCTATCGTATGGCCCTGTTGGCCTTTGCTGAGGAATATGATGAGGAAACGATCCTGAAATGGCTGAAGACGTTCTACCGCAGATTCTTCTCCCAGCAGTTTAAGCGCTCCTGTCTGCCGGACGGCCCGAAGGTCGGTTCCGTGGCCGTATCGCCCAGAGGCGATCTGAGAATGCCCAGTGACGCGTGCAGCCGTATCTGGATGGAGGAGTTGGAGAAGCTATGATCACGAGCACAGTAAACGCCAAAGTCAAACAGGCGGCGGCACTGGCAAAAAAATCGAAATACAGAGATGAGGTTGGATTGTTTGTGGTGGAAGGCCCCAGAATGTTCAGCGAGCTTCCCAGGGAACGGATCTCATCCGTATATGTGACAGAGCGCTTTTTAAAGAACCCTTCTTATCAGGTCATGCTGGAAGGAATCCGGCAGGTGGAAACCGTCTCCGAGGACGTTATGAAAGCGATGTCGGATACCCAGACGCCGCAGGGAGTTCTGGCGTTGGTCAGGCAGTATTCTTACGATATCGAGGATCTGCTGGGTGGACGCAGGGGGACAGTGGGAAAGCCTGTAAGGCGGAGGGCGCTTCTGATGATTCTGGAGGCCGTGCAGGATCCCGGCAATCTGGGAACCATCTTGAGAGCCGGGGAGGGCGCCGGGGTCAGCGGCGTTATCATGGACGGCCAGACGGCCGATATCTACAATCCCAAGGTGATCCGTTCTACCATGGGATCTGTGTTTCGCGTTCCCTTTATGAGGACAGGTGATCTGAAACAGACGGTCATGGAGGTGAAGTCCAGGGGAATCCGGCTTTTTGCCGCCCATCTTAATGGCAGTTCGAGTTACGACAAAGCGGATTATACCGGAGATACAGGCTTTCTGATCGGGAATGAGGCGGCCGGACTCAGCGAGGAGATCGCCGGCATGGCCGACCGGCGCGTCAGGATTCCCATGGAGGGCCGCGTGGAGTCTCTCAACGCGGCTGTGGCTTCCTCGATCCTCATGTTTGAGGCGGCCAGGCAGCGGAGAAATCTGCGGCCGGGACTGTGACAATTCATAAAAATGTTATTCTTTTTTTACAATATTGATATTGAATATAGGCGTAAAAGAATTTATAATGTAGTCAGGTGATTTTTGACGAATAATGCGTAGGATTTCGTCCATATTAAGAGGACAGGGAGGCATACGTGATGGCATCTATCTATTGGCTTATATTTTTTGTCATTATGATCGGGATTGAGATAGGAACGCTGGCGCTCACCACCATATGGTTTGCGGGAGGCGCGCTGGTGGCTTTTATTCTTTCTCTGTTCGGTGCCGGAGTGGAGCTGCAGCTTACGGTATTTGTGATCGTGTCGTTTATTCTGCTGTTTTTTACAAGACCGTGGGCGTCCAGATATCTTAATAAGAATACGGTGAAGACCAATGTGGAGAGTCTGATCGGAAGGACGGCGAGAGTTACCCGGCAGATTAACAATGAGATGGGAACAGGATCCGCTGTCGTCGGCGGCCAGGAGTGGACCGCGAGAGCCCAGGATCCGTCTCAGATCTATGAACCGGACACCATCGTAGTGATACAGGGCATCCGGGGCGTGAAGCTGATTGTAAGTCAGGAAAAGGAGGAGTAGCAGTATGGGCGCGATAATTGGATTATTGATTTTGGCAATCATTATACTTGTTTTACTGTCATCCTGTATTAAGATTGTTCCTCAGGCCAACGCCATGATCGTGGAACGTCTGGGGGCCTATCAGGGCACCTGGTCCGTAGGCCTTCATATGAAGCTCCCCATTATTGACCGCATAGCCAAGAAGGTGAGTCTGAAGGAGCAGGTGGTGGATTTCCCGCCTCAGCCCGTGATTACCAAGGATAATGTTACCATGAAGATCGATACGGTGGTCTTCTTCCAGATTACGGATCCGAAGCTGTATACTTACGGCGTACAGAACCCGATTATGGCCATTGAGAATCTGACCGCCACCACTTTGAGAAATATTATCGGCGACCTTGAACTGGATCAAACCCTGACTTCCCGCGAGACTATCAATACCAAGATGAGGTCAGCGCTGGATGTGGCGACGGATCCCTGGGGAATCAAGGTGAACCGGGTGGAACTTAAGAATATCATTCCTCCGGCAGCTATTCAGGATGCCATGGAGAAGCAGATGAAGGCGGAGCGCGAGCGCCGTGAATCGATTCTTAAGGCAGAAGGAGAGAAGCGTTCCACGATTCTGATCGCGGAAGGTAAAAAACAGTCGGCGATTCTGGACGCGGAAGCGGATAAGGAATCCGCGATTCTCCGCGCGGAGGCAGAGAAGGAAAAGAGAATACGGGAAGCGGAAGGCCAGGCGGAAGCGATCCTCAAGATACAGCAGGCTACGGCTGACGGAATCCGGTTTATCAAGGATGCCGGAGCGGACGACGCGGTGCTGCAGCTTAAGAGTCTGGAGGCCTTTGCGAAGGCAGCCGACGGCCAGGCCACCAAGATTATCATTCCATCGGAGATACAGAGTATTGCCGGTTTGGTAAAATCCGTATCGGAAATGGCGAAAGACTGAGATTTCAGAATTTCGGCTCCCCGTAAGGGGAGCCTTTCTGGGTTTTAATATATGCAGACAGGAGGACAGATATATGAATTTGAAGAACAGGAATTTTTTGACACTGAAGGATTACAGTCCCGAGGAGATCGAATATCTGCTGGACTTATCGGCAAAGCTGAAGGATAAGAAGAAAAAAGGCGTTCCCGTGGATGTGTACAGAGGGAAGAATGTAGCGCTGATCTTTGAGAAGACCAGTACAAGAACAAGGTGTTCTTTCGAGGTGGCGGCTCACGATCTGGGCATGAGCACTACATATCTTGATCCGGCCAGTTCTCAGATCGGCAAGAAAGAAAGCATAGCGGATACGGCCAGGGTATTGGGAAGAATATATGACGGTATCGAATATCGCGGCTTTGGTCAGGAGATTGTAGAGGAACTGGCAAAGTATGCCGGCGTTCCTGTCTGGAACGGCCTGACCAACGAGTACCATCCTACCCAGATGCTGGCGGATCTTCTGACTGTCCGGGAGCATTTTGGAAGGTTTAAGGGCATTAAGCTGGTTTATATGGGTGATGCCAGGTATAATATGGGCAACTCCCTGATGATCGCCTGCGCCAAGATGGGCCTGGATTTTACTGCCTGTGCTCCGGAGAAATACTTCCCCAATGAGGAGTTGGTGAAGCAGTGCCGGGAGTATGCGTCCGTTTCCGGCTCGGCGATCACTCTGACTGAGGATGTGACAGAGGGCACCAGAGGAGCTGATGTGATCTATACGGATGTATGGGTATCCATGGGAGAGCCTGACGAAGTGTGGGAAGAGAGAATCCGCGAGCTGTCTCCCTACAGAGTGACGAAGAGAATCATGGAGAATGCCGGGGACGGAGCGATCTTCCTCCATTGTCTGCCGTCATTCCACGACCTGAAGACTAAGATCGGTCTGGAGATGGGAAAACGGTTCGGCATCACGGAGATGGAAGTGACAGATGAGGTCTTTGAGTCAGAGCAGTCCAAGGTCTTCGATGAAGCGGAGAACCGGATGCACACCATCAAGGCAGTTATGGCCGCCACGCTGGGAGATGCGGAAGTGTTTGCCGATTAGATCCCCGCGGAATAAGGGATTCTTGATAAGGAGAATGGAACATGTACGGACAGGGCAGGAAAAAGGGAAACAGGAACGCGGCGCTGATTATGGATGCGGTCCATGTCGTTATAGGGGCGCTGGTCGTTATTCTTGCGGTTATTACATTTTTGAATCCGGAGGGCAATCAGATACTTCTTCCGGTTATCTTTGTTCTGGCTGCCATTCTTAATATTTGCAACGGCGTCTACAAATATCGACTGAGCGGAAGAGACACAGCTAAAAAGGCCGCGTCGGTCTGGCTGTTTGCTCTGGCGGCATTTCTGATCGTGGTTGCCGTGGTCAGCGCGATCAGTATCTGGAGGTGACCTTTGAAGACAGAGATTATCAGAATGCTGAAGGAAACCGATGGATATCTGTCTGGTCAGGAGCTGTGCAGCCGCCTTCATGTATCAAGGACAGCTGTCTGGAAGGTAATGGAGCAGCTTCGCGGGGAAGGCTATGAGATCGAGGCCGTAAGGCATAAGGGATATCGGCTTGTTCAGGCGGCGGATGTTCTGACAGCCGCGGAATTTGCCAGCTTTATGTCGGGAAGGCAGCTTGGGAATCAGGTTGATTGTAATGAAGAAATAGATTCTACCAATAATCGGGCTAAATATCTGGCCGAACACGGAGCGCCGGAGGGGACTCTGGTGACTGCCGAGGTTCAGACAGCGGGCAAAGGAAGACGCGGGAGAACCTGGGTATCTCCGCCGGGAACAGGAGCCTGGTTCAGCCTGATTCTGCGCCCGGAGATCCTTCCGGCGTATGCGTCCATGCTGACGCTGACGGCCGCATTGGCTGTCGCGGAGGCGATAGAAGATGCCAGCGGCCTTTCTGCCGGAATAAAATGGCCCAATGATGTGGTAGTGTCAGGAAAAAAGGTTTGCGGGATTCTGACAGAGATGAGCGCGGAGCCGGATCAGATACATTATGTGGTGATCGGAATCGGTATCAATGTTAATATGACGGAATTTCCTGAAGAGATAGAGAAGACGGCGACTTCCCTGTATATTGAGTCGGGCAGAAGGATCCGCAGAAGTGAACTGATTATGTCGGTCATGAAGCATATGGAGAGATGGTACCGGGTCTTCCTGAACACGTCGGATCTGACCGGCCTTAAGGAGGATTACATGGCCAGACTGGTTAATCTGAACAGGCAGGTGACCGTGCTGGATCCCCGAGGAGAATATCGGGGAATGTGTCTTGGAATAGATGACAATGGGCTTTTGCTCGTAAAAAGGGAAGATGAAACCATGGAGAAGGTAATGTCCGGAGAAGTTTCGGTCAGAGGCGTTTATGGCTATACATAAAAGAAATGAATCTGCCAGAAATTACTATGACAAACTGCGTGTTCTGGAATCGGCAGACCATCCGACCGGTAGTTTGGAGAGACTTTCTCTTATAAACGAGCCTTTGCTCGTTTGGTATAAAGAACACGCGCGAATTTTGCCCTGGCGTGAAGAACCGACTCCCTACAGAGTATGGGTATCGGAGATCATGCTGCAGCAGACCCGGGTCGAGGCCGTAAAACCGTACTTTATCCGCTTCCTTGAGGAACTGCCGGATGTGAAGGCGCTGGCGTGCGCGGGCGAAGACAGGCTTCTGAAGCTGTGGGAAGGGCTTGGATATTATAATCGTGCCAAGAATCTGCAGAAAGCCGCGAGAATCATGATGAGGGATTTTAGCGGGCAGGTTCCGGAGGATTATGACGAGCTCTTAAAGCTGCCCGGAATTGGCAGCTATACGGCAGGAGCCATCGCTTCCATTGCCTATGGCAAACCGGTCCCGGCTGTGGACGGAAATGTACTGCGGGTTGTTTCCAGGGTTCTGGCAAGCCGCGAAGATGTGCTGCGTTCGTCTGTGAAACGGAAATTTGAAGAAGATTTAAAAGAAACTATGCCCCGGAATGAAGCGGGGCAGTTTAATCAGAGTCTGATTGAGATTGGCGCGGTGATATGTGTTCCGAATGGAAGGCCAAGATGCGGTGAATGTCCTCTGAGCGGAATCTGTCTTGCTGCCAGGGACTGTCTTTGGGATTCTATTCCGTACAGAGCGCCTAAAAAGCCAAGGAGGATAGAGGAGCGTACGGTGCTTTTGATCGAGTCCGGCGATTATATCGCTATTCGCAAACGGCCGGACGCCGGGCTCCTGGCCTCCATGTATGAGTTTCCCAATCTGGAAGGACGGCTTTCCGCTTCCGAAGTCCGCGATTTGTTTTCTGAGACGGATAAGACCTGCCGGGTGATTCCGGCGGGAGATGCCAGGCATGTATTCAGCCATGTCGAGTGGCATATGACAGGGTATCTGATAAAGGCGGCGGAGATACCGAAAGAGTATCTGGCGGCAGAGCGCAGGCAGATTCATGATAAATATCCGCTTCCCAACGCATTTCGTGCGTATATTGAGCTGATAAATGGAGAATCTTGAAAGTGAGGGCATAATAATTATGGGAAAACTGTTATTTATTGCCAATCCAAAATCAGGAAAAGCCAGGATCAGAAATAAGCTTCTTGATATCGTTGATATTTTCATAAAGTCGGGCTGGGATGTTCAGGTTTATATTACTCAGGAACCCGAAGACGCGTCCAGGGAAGCCGCTTTGCACGGCGGGGACGTGGATTTTCTGGTCTGCAGCGGCGGAGACGGAACCCTGAGCGAGACTGTCGGCGGCATCATGAAACTGGACAGGCCGCCGCTTCTCGGATATATTCCGGCCGGTTCCACCAATGATTTCGCGGCCAGCCTTAAGCTCCCGAAAAATATGCTTGAGGCAGCCAGGTGCGTCGCTCAGAGAAAGTGCAGACCTATCGATATCGGTCTGTTCTGCCAGGAAAAGAATTTTGTATATGTAGCAGGGTTTGGGGCGTTTACCGAAGTGTCCTATATGACGCCGCAGATAACTAAGAATGTGCTGGGACACCAGGCTTATGTATTTGAAGGAGTCAAAAGCCTGGCTAATATCAAGTCGTATCATATGAAAGTCGAGTCGGAAGAATTCAGCACGGAGGGCGAGTTTATTTTCGGCGTGGTGACGAACAGCATCAGTGTCGGCGGTTTTAAAGGACTGCTTCCCAGGGATTCCGCTTTGGATGACGGATATTTTGAGGTTACGTTGATTCAGGCGCATGCGGCATCGGAGAAATTGTCCGGTATTGTGACGCATGATATTCATCGGTTTAGAACCGCCAGGATAAGATTTTTGTCAGATGAGCCGATCGACTGGGTTCTTGACGGCGAATTCGGCGGCTCAAAAAGCGACGTTATGATTGAAAATCTGACAAAAAGAATCGAAATCGCCGTCGGAGCTGTAAAAAAAAGTTGAAAAATGAAATTTATTAGTATATAATGAAAAGTTGAGAACGCCTGACGAACAGGCACATGAACGACCGCAAGCGAAAGGACGTTGTTGGGTGGAGAAGAATAATTTTATAGAGAAACTTGATAAAATGGTGGGAACTGCCAAAGCAAAAGGAAATACTCTGTCTATGACAGAGATCAGCAACGCGTTCATGGGTGACGATTTAACGCCCGATCAGATGGAACAGATATATGCTTATCTGGAGACCAGAGAAGTGGATATTGTCCAGAATATGCCGGATGAAAGCATGATTACTGAGGCTGAACTTCTCATGATGCCGGACGATGATGACGACGACCGTTTTCTGAAAGATACAGATGAGGAAGATATCGATCTTGACGCCATCGATCTTCTGGAAGGAATCGGCACTGAGGACCCGGTCAGAATGTATCTGAAAGAGATAGGAACCGTTCCGTTGTTGACGGCTGATGAAGAGATTGAGCTTGCGAAGAGAAAAGCGGATGGTGATGACTCGGCTAAAGAAAGGCTGATCGAGGCTAATCTGCGTCTGGTGGTCAGTATCGCCAAGCGTTATACCGGCCGCGGGATGAGTTTTCTGGATCTGGTTCAGGAAGGAAACCTGGGCCTTATTAAGGGTGTGGAAAAGTTTGATTATACAAAGGGATATAAGCTGAGTACATACGCGACCTGGTGGATTCGGCAGTCAGTAACCAGAGCTCTGGCTGACCAGGCCAGAACGATCCGTGTCCCGGTCCATATGGTTGAAACGATCAATAAGATGTCCAAGATGCAGAGAAAGCTTACTCTGGAACTGGGGTACGAGCCTTCGGTGACGGAGCTCTCTGAAGCCCTTGAGATGTCGGAAGATAAAGTGATGGAAATCATGCAGATTGCCAGAGAACCTGCGTCTTTGGAGACGCCTATCGGTGAGGAGGATGATTCCAATCTGGGTGATTTTGTGGCTGACGCCAATGTGGTGACGCCCGAAGGCAATGTGGAGTCTGTCATGCTGCGCGAACATATCGATGCGCTGCTTGGCGATCTGAAGGAGAGAGAGCGGCAGGTGATCGTTCTGCGGTTCGGCCTTGAAGACGGACATCCAAGGACCCTCGAGGAAGTAGGAAAAGAATTCAATGTGACACGTGAGAGAATCCGCCAGATCGAGGCGAAAGCTCTCCGTAAGCTGCGCAACCCTGTAAGAAGCAAACGGATACGAGACTTTCTGTGAGCAATGAGCAGCGCGGCAGACAACAGGTGAAGGCCGGCGTATGCTTGCATACAAGCCGGCCTTCACCTGTTGACTGACATGCGGCGAATG
>CANQBN010000121.1 GCA_947588855.1 uncultured Lachnospiraceae bacterium | reverse complement strand
GGTGCCGATGCCGGCGAAAAGCAAGGTTGTCTGGATACTTAAGGGCAGTCCGTATGATTGGACCAGGATAGGCACCAGCACGGTGGCGCCGAACATGGCGAACATATGCTGCAGCCCCAGGAGCAGCATCTTGGGTACGCCCAGGGTCATGGCATCGCGAATCGGTTCTTGATTGTTCATGTGAATTCCTCCCTTTTTCTGTAGTGATATCGGGTACTGCTTATTTTACATAAAAGCAGCAGCTTTTGCGTACGTCCCTGTACGTTTGGTTTACCTATGCGATCGTAAACACCCAAAAACTGCTAACTTGATTCTACCATGAATTTTAAATATGGACAACTACATTTTCAGAAAATCTTCGTCGCCGGTGCGTATCAGGAAACAGGTTACTGATAATCTATTCGGGAAGATGATGATCTTGCGGGCTAAGCGGAGGAATTATATAGCGTTAATTTTTGTTTTGTGATAAACTAGAAATGTCAATATTTTTAAGAAAGGTGGTGTGCCAGAATGGCAAAACCTGAAATCATACATGAATTATATGAACTTTGTAAAGATATCAGCATTGATGAAGCAGATGATCTTGTGATTCAGGCGGAGGATGTCGGAGAATAAGGTTTTATTCGCACATTGACGGATTATATTTTACAACAAAAACAAAAGAAAGTAGTGGCGGAAAAGAGATTTTAGGATTGAAGAATTGAAAAGGCGAAGCGATTGGGGTATGAGGTAGAGTTATATTATGTGGTTTTGTCTTCTGTAGAATTGGCTAAAAACAGAGTAGAACAGCGTGTGAAAGATGGGAGCATGGAGTTGCAGCGGCGGATATTGAAAGAAGATATTTTGAATCAAAAGTTTTTTAGAAAGATAGCTTCTTTTGTTCATGGAGAATGTAAAGACTGTTTAGAGGAAATTCCTAAGTGGTGTATTATGGTTTTGGAATAGATACATGCGGAAGGCGCGCCAGCGGCGCGCCTTCTGATATTCACTGAGAATTCACAAAAAATATCATTATTCTGACTGTTCCGGAAGATCCACTGGTTCAAACAGATCGCCCAGAGTCTCCAGGGCGGGAAGCAGTTTGGTGACGCCGCAGGTGAAGAAGAGGATGCGGATCACTTCGAAGATCTCGTCAATAGTAGCGCCGTTATCCAGGGCAATTTTGGCATGTACCTTCATGGTAGTCTCTGTGCCGGTTGCCATGCCGATGGCCATGACGATCAGTTCGCGGTATTTTTTGGGAATGGAGATGTCCTTTTTGTTGCAGTTTACATATTGCTGTAGGAACATGTTGATCAGATTGGGATCGTTGCCCATGGTTCGATGGGATTCCAGCAGTTTTCCGCCTCTGGCCTCCTTCAGCTCCTGAAGAATTTCGATGGAGCGTTCTAGTTTCCGTTTATCGGTCTGTTTCATGTGTGTCGTACCTCCTAAAACGTAATTTAATATGACAATTGCCGGCTCCAAAGCGCAGGAAAGAGTCCTGCTCTCCTGAAACCTGTGGATTTGTTTGATAAAAGGATACAAGGTTACATGTGGTACTTGACCCGGAGGAATTCCGGAGCTGTGTTGGGGAAGAGAGCGTAGGTGAGTACGTCTTCTTCGGTTTTCGCGAGAGCGCCGGCCTCTGCCTTAGCCGTTTCGAATCCCGGCGCCAGCATATCGGCGGGCCTTGGGAAGGTAGGCTTTTCGCCGCCAAGGGTTTTTTCCAGCAGCTCAGGAGCGATGGGCCCCGGCGGTCTCCCGTACATGCCTTTGCAGTAGTCCTTCAGCTCCCGGCTGACCATTTGATAGCGCTTGCCGGTCAGAACATTGGTGGTTGCCTGAGCGCCGCACATTTGGCTGGAAGGAGTGGCGAGAGGTGGGTAACCCATATCAGCCCGGACTCTGGTAACTTCCTCCAGAACTTCCGGAAGACGGTCGTACAGCTTCATGGCGGTCAGCTGACTCTCCAGATTGGAAAGCATGCCGCCGGGAACCTGGTGCTGCAGGCAGCCTACGTCCACGCCGACCAGCTTGGTCTCAAAGTCGGCGTATTTTTTGCGCAGCTTCATGAAATCGTCATTGATGGATTTAAACTGTCCCACATCGATTTTCGGGTCGCGGCTGGTTCCCTTTAGGGCAGTTACAAAGCTTTCAATGGGAGGATGGGCAGGTCCCATGGACATGGAAGACACGCACACGTCCAGTCCGTCCACGCCGGCCCGGATGGCTTCCCAGTACGCCATCTCAGCCATGCCGCCGGTGCAGTGGCAGTGGAGGTGAACTGGGATCTTCAGAGCTTTTTTCAGAGCCGAGATCAGTTCGTAGGCGGCCTGAGGGGTCATCAGTCCCGCCATATCCTCCACATGCATGAGGGAGACGCCCATCTGTTCCTGTTCCAGAGCGTTCTGGACGAATACTTCTGTTGTATGGAAGGGGCTTACATTGTACTGAACGGAACCCTCGATTTTCTTTCCGGCCTTTTTCACGGCGTTGAAAGCAGATTCACAGTTTCTCAGATCCTGAAGGGCGTCAAAGATCAGGAAAATATCGATACCTGCCGCCGCGGCCTTCTCTACAAATTTCTCTACGATATCGTCCGCATAGGCCTTGTAGCCTACCAGATTCTGTGCCCGGAGAACCATCTTGAGAGGCGTCTTTTTCACATATTTCTTAAATTCCCTTACCCGGTCCCAGGGGTCTTCTTTCAGATAGCGTACGGCTACATCGAAGGTGGCTCCGCCCCACATCTCCATGCTGTCATAGCCTACCTGATCCATCCGTGTCAGGAGAGGCACCATATCGGCAGTGGTCATACGGGTGGCGAAGAGGGACTGCTGTCCGTCACGGAATTCGACGCTGTTGAATTTCAGGGGAGTTCCGGCTCCGGCGAAATCGGCGGCCCCGGCTCCTGCAGGCATTGTCATAGCTGGTTTCTTATTCCAGAACATGAGATCACTTCCTTTTCTATTCTCCATGTCAGCGCTTTATCAGCGGAGCATGGGAATTCACGTACGATTTATTCATTGATGCAAATCATAGCAGCGAAGAGATATAGGGAAGTTGTCTCTTCGAACTGATAAGATTAGTTTAACGTTATACTAAAACGCTAAAACAAGTTTACTACAGCAAATGTGTTGTTGTCAAGAGGGAAAAAGAAAAATACGGATTTTTTGAATTTGAGTTATTGAATGCTTATAGTAATTCAGAGTAAACTCTGGCCGAAAGCTCTGGAATCGCCGAAATAAGCGACGGAAAAGACCTGCTGCAGCAATTCTGCAATAGGCCTTTTCTTTTTTCATTAAGTGTAGACTGGTGTGGATTAAAAATCAATTCTTCTGTTCATGGATAACTCCGCGAAAACTTTCCCTGAGAATCAGCCGAGCTTCCATTTTGATGTGAGTTGGTTCCAGACTGTTTGTAAGAATTTTTTCTTGAAGAAGCCGGACAATTTCTTTGCTGATTTCCCGGTTGGGCATTTCGATAACGCTGAGGGAAGGAACTGTATACTGTGTGTTATCCGATTCCAGCATGGCGATGGTCAGGATTTCTACATCTTCCGGGATACGGATGTGATGGCGGTGGAAGGCGTTCAGGGCACCGATGGCCATAGCATCTGAGTCGCAGAAGATAACGGAAGGGGCATCTTTCAACTGACTGTATTGTTCTCCCAGAAGATAGCCGCCTTCAATATTGCTAGTGCCGCGGAAAATGTGCTCGGAAAGAATATTGATACCCAGTTGAGAACAGGCGTATAGAAATGCCTGGGTACGCAGGCCGGTGGCTACGTAGGAATGTCTGGTGGCGAACACGGCTGCCTCTGTGTAACCGCACTGGCGGATCTGGCTGGCTGCCAGGAAACCAATATCATTCTGATCCGTACAGATTGTGGAGAAGCAGTCGGACTGCCGGTTAAGAAGAATCAAAGGCATTTGGGGAGACAGGCTTTCTAAATATTCCAAATCCTTGATGGAGCAGGCGCCTACGATGACAGCATTATATCCGTTTTCTAGCAAAGAAGGATCATATTGCTCCAGATGATCGTTTTCATAAGTCTGAATGACCAATTCAAAATCAAAGCCGGTTCGTTTTATTTCTGCTTCAATGGAATTTAAAAAAGAAGCTAGGATGGAGGTACGGTAATCTAAGGGCCAAAAAAAGGCGACGACAGGACGTTTATTGGCCTGGGAACGAAGACGGCGTGCGGTAAGATTAGGCTGATATCCCAGTTCTCTCATGGTGTCCAGAACTCTTTCTTGAGTCTCAGCCGAAATTTTGCGTTCTTCAGCTTTGCCGTTCATGATGATGGATACTGTAGTGACGGATACACCGGCGGCCTTTGCCACGTCTTTAATAGTTGCCATAAAAAAGTAACTCCTCCTAATATTTAAATGGGCAATTTGGAAAATCCAAAATTATCCGGATAAAACATTTCCCAAAACGGCTTTTGAGTCAAACGATTGACTAAAGTTTACTAAACTTTATTGTAAAGGAAAACTATTTTTTTGTCAAGAATGAAGAAAAAAGGGTATTGACAAAAATCTGATAATGATTTAACGTTAAACTATAACGTAATACTATAACGTTATACAATTTGGGAAAGGAGATAAAAGGTACATGGGAAGTCAGTCTGTGATTCGCGGAGAATTTTATTCAGAAGCGTTGGGAATGATGACTCGGATTGCTGCAGTGCTTCCGTCTGAAATGAGTTCCGGAAAATCTGTAAGGAACAAAAAGTACCGTACATTGTATATTTTTGACGGTGCGGGCGGAAGCAGGGAAAATCCTTTAAGGGATTTGTCGCTTGATACCTTGGAGAGAACAAGAAAGGACTGTTCTGATCTGATTATCATTGTTCCAGAAGGAAATTTCAGCTTCTGGACGGATTACGTACTTGAATATCGTTATGGGCATCAGTATTATACCTATGCGACGGAAGAATTGATATCTATTGTACGTAATCTATTTCCGGTATCGGAAAAACCGGAAGATACGGCAATTTACGGATGTTCTATGGGGGGATGGGGCGCATTTATGTGTGGATTAAATAATCCTCAGACATATGGACATGTGGGGGCTCAAAGCGGAATGGTAGACATGCAGTGGGCAATTGACGTACGTCCTTTTATGTTGACAAAACACAGACGCCAATTTGGAGATGATCTTTATATTACTGGCGGCCGTTATGATTTGTATTCAGTAACGGAAAAATTAAATCAGGCGAAGAAAGAAGGACGTCAGGTTCCCAGAATTTATCAGGGATGGGGAATGGAAGATTATTTGATGGAACCTAATGAGAAAATGCATGAGCATCTACAGAAATTAACGAATTTAGATTATACGGCGGCCAAAATACCGGGTCCTCACAGCTGGGGGATTAATGGATATGGTTTTTCGGTTTTCCTTGACTGGCTGAATAAAGATCGGGTAGGAAAGGAGGAAAAATAATGGCTGTATTCGAATCATTATTCTATGCCGACAGCATGAAAATGACTATGGGAGTTACAATTATTGTTCCTCAGAAGAAGCATATCCGAAATCAGAAGTCCCCTGAGATTAGAATGGATTCCTTTGCATGTTCTTATCCGCTTTTATTGTTGCTTCATGATGAGGCGTCCTCTCAGGGCGAACTGTTGCGTATGACCGCCTTAGAACGTTATGCCACAGAACATAATATAATGGTTGCCATGCCGGATGGTATGCTTGGATTTTATGTGGATTATTTTGCCAGAGATCCAGGTCATCCGATTCCGGGAGTAAAATATTCTAATCCGGAGATAGAAGCAAAGTTTACAGAGCTGCAATTTGAGACATATATTTGTGAAGAACTTCTTCCATATATCCGCAATGTGTTTCCTGCTTCATCCAGAAGAGAGGATACCTATATCGGCGGAATTGGAATGGGCGGCTTTGGGGCGGTTCGCTTGGCTTTGAAATATTCAGAAAGTTTTTCAAAAGTATTTTCTGTCAATGGGTATCTGGATATTCAGTGGTTGATGGATCATGATTCCGGCAGAAAAGAACAATTTCAGGCAATATTTGGCGGGAATGGAAGGCTTGATCCAGAATCAGATTCTAATCTGCCCGGCAAAATTTCGCAGGCCATAGGAAAACCGGCCATATATCAGGTGTGGTCTGAAAAACATATGAGCCGCGAAATGAACGAAAATTTCGCCAGAGCTGCTGGAAACCGAGCCGACTATCAGAAGGAAATTGATGAGGATAAAGCAGATTTTGGATATCTTGATAAGATTCTTCAAAAAATGTTGAACTGGGTTGGATGAATGAAGGAGGAAAGCATGAACGATAAGAAAAATGAAATAGGCAAAGAAGAATTTGTAGAAGACAGCCGGTTTGCGCCTTTGAGAAAAGATGCGGTTATTGTTGCTGTCGGTTGGTGCATTTTTTTTGTATTAATGATGGGGGCAGCTTACATATTAGGCAACGGTGATCCAAAGGAATATACGTATTTATTAGGTTTCCCTCTGTGGTTTATAGTTTGTACGGCAATTCAGCTGATATTTATGGGTATTTGTATTTATATGCTTGCGAAAAAGTTCGCTGATGTATCTTTGGACTCGGATGACCCTGAATATGATTATAAGGAGGGAAAGAGGAAATGACAGAAATTACTGCAGGTGTAAGAATCTGGACGATAGTTACTTTTATTGCTTATTCTGTTATTTGTATCGTTTTAGGCAATATGGCAGGAAAAACAGAAGGAAAGGGGGGGTTCGGGAAAAGCTTTTATGCTGGCGGAGGAGATATGCACTGGCTTGCGGCTGGAATGATGCTTGCTTCCGCGGCCTGCAGCGGCGGAACTTTCCTTTCTAATCCGGGCTTGGGACACAGCTGGGGTCTTATGTGGCCTATCGCCATGTTTTTTACAGTTTTTGGCGCAACCTTGTCTGGTGTTATCATCAATAAAAAACTGAGGATTGTTTGTGGCCGTATTAATGCGGTATCGTTGGGAACTGCCTTGAAACATCGTTATGGAGATAATGCTTTTATCGGATGGTATACGCCCCTCTCTATTATGATATTCAGTGGACTATTCTTATATCAACAGATGACATCAGGTGCCAAGCTGATGGAAACAGTCACTGGTCTTCCATATACGTATGGACTGGTTATATTTGCTTTAGTGCTTTTGGCTTATACGCTGCTGAGCGGGGCAAAAGGACAGTCGGTGGTGTCTATTTTCCAGGGTGGTGTAATGACTATCACAACAGTAGCCCTGGTAATAGGAATCATGAGATATGTAAACGGGACATGGGGAAATCTGGAGAATGCTTTTGTTAATCTTGCAGAAACATCTCCAAGCATTCTTTCTCCTATAGCCGGATTCAGCTATTTGATTTTAGGATCTTATCTGTTCCAGACTGGTGTTAGTGGAAGTATCGGTACAAATAACGTGGCTCAGGCTACAAAGCTGGGTTCCAGTAAATCTTATCACAGATCTACGATTATGACGATTATTTTTGTAGGCTTCTGGTCCATGGTTATGCCAACGCTTGGAACTATTGGAAAAACTATTTTTCCTGATG
Source organism: uncultured Lachnospiraceae bacterium (assembly GCA_947588855.1). Lineage (GTDB taxonomy): Bacteria > Bacillota > Clostridia > Lachnospirales > Lachnospiraceae > UBA3402. The sequence goes on along the minus strand of CANQBN010000121.1, from coordinate 2,070 downwards.
TGGCGTCAGATTCCATCATTCCATATTCTGCCATGATAGTGCTTCCTCCCGTTTTTGCGGGCATTGTGGTATCAGGCGTTACGGCAGCGATTCATTCTACATTGGCCTTTAATATGTTGACGATTAATTCTGTTATAGTTATGGATCTGATTGACGGACAAATTATGAAAGGAAAGGCCAGTGATGATCAGCTTAAAAAGGCAAATTCCATTGTAACCGTAATAATGATAATTCTGATGGTAGGGATTGCAATTAAACCGCCGGCATTAATTGGTGTGATTAACAATTTTGCTATTGCAGGCGGTGCGGCGGCATTCTTTGTGCCTATGCTGTTTGGAGTATGGTGGAAGAGGGCTAATGTGTTTGGTTGTATTGCTTCTATGATAGGAGGTGTAGGTTATTATTTCCTGTCTACTGCGGTACCGGCTCTTACCTTTGGCGTTAACGCTATTATTCCAAGCCTTATAATTGCGGCAATCGCAATGGTTATCTTCAGTTTAGCTACGCCGGAGCCTTCGGCAGAGGTTTTGGATATCTGGTTTGGAGTGGGAAAAACGGTTCATAAATAATTTGAAAAACTATTTTTTAGAATAATTGATTAAAAGCCACAGTCCTGTAATTACTATTGGACTGTGGCTTTTTAAGCGGTGTATCTGGCGGTACATATTTTTAATGAAGAGAATGTTTTTGACGATTAACCAAAATGCACAAAAATTAAAGCAGAAATTTTGACATAATAACGAAACGAAAAAGAGTTCTTGACAAAAGTAAAACGTTATACTAAAATACAAAACGTAAGATAAACGTTTTACTAATACGTTAAACTAAGAGCATCATGTGAAAAGTCAGCAAAACGAATTAAGGGTATCAAAGCAACAAAATCATGACAACAGCGGAGGCTTCTGGGGAAGAGGAGCTTCTGCGGCAAGGAGAGAAGTTATGGGTACATTTGCAGAAAGGCTGTTAGGCGGATGCGCCGGTACGGTAGTGACGGTAGAACCGGACTACATCGTGATCAACGACGGCGTTTCCCACGGAGCTGTGGATGACATCTCCACAGTGGCGGCTCCGGAGAAGGTTCTGGTCATCTACGACCACGACGTTCCCACGGGAAGACCGGAGGCCGCGGCGATCCTGAGAAAGAACCTGGCATTTGCGAGGCAGTACGGCTGCCCCTACATTCAGGCGCAGGGAACCGGATACCAGTACATGGTTAACGAAGTGGTGAAGCCGGGGCAGATCATCATCGGCGGCGGTTCCCATGGAAGTATCTTTGGGGCGAAGGGAGCCCTGGGAATCAACGTCAGCATCCCAGAGCTGGCCAGAGTGGTGGAGACAGGGCGTTACAGCATCGTGGTTCCGGAGACTGTTTTTGTGAATGTGACGGGAACGCTGGACGAAGGCATCAGTGTGATGGATGCGGCGTTTGCTTTCCTGAGCGAGAACGGAGATTTGAAAAGAAAGGCGGTAGAGTTCTATTGCCCGACTTTGGACCAACATGAGAAGGAAGTACTCTGCAGCATGGCCTGCCTGACCGGCGCCTACACGGCGAGCGTCTCGGAGAGCGATGCGGAAGGAGCCAGAAGCCTGGATTTGTCTCAGGTAGAACCTATGGTCATGATGCCCTGCGGCGACCGGAAGGATCAGGGAAAAGCTCGGATCCAGAAGCTGAGTCAGATCGCCGGAACAGCCATAAGGACAGGACAGATCGGCGGATACACCGGCGGAACCATCGAGGAGCTTCGGAAAGCGGCCGCGCTCATTGAAGGAAAACAGCTGGTCTACGGATTCCGCATGACAGTGTGCCCGACCACCAGTAAGGATTACATCCAAGCGGCGGAGGAAGGGATCCTTTCCAAGTTCATTGATTTCGGAGCTCAGATCAGCGCTGCGGGAGACCACAGCGTGGTGGTTCAGGGACCGGGTGCCTTGGGACCGAAGGAGACTCTGGTAACAACTGGCCTTTATACCTTTGCGGGTGCTATGGGCTGTGACGATGCGGTAATTTATTCCGCTTCCGTGGAGACGGTGATGAAAGCAGCCGTCGAAAAGCAGATTTAAGGAGGTGCC
>CANQBN010000120.1 GCA_947588855.1 uncultured Lachnospiraceae bacterium | reverse complement strand
AAACCACTACGATAAGGATGATTATCGGATTGCTGATTCCCGATGGCTGCCGGGTTCTTGTGAATGGATTTGATGTGACTGATAATCCTGAAAAAGTGCAGGCCGACCTGGGATATGTGCCGGATAATTTCGGAAGTTACGATAATTTAAAAGTGTCGGAGTATATGGAGTTTTTTGCCCTTTGTTATGGGTTGACTGGTTTGAAGGCCAGAACGCGCTGTCAGGCGCTTCTGGAACAGGTGAGACTGGAGGATAAGGCGGATTTTTATGTGGAGGGCCTGTCAAGAGGGATGAAACAGCGGCTGTGTCTGGCGCGGGCATTGATTCACAATCCGTCATTTCTGGTTATGGATGAGCCTACGGCCGGACTGGATCCGAGAACCCGCTATGAATTTAAGGAGATATTGAAAGAATTATGCGGTCAGGGCAAAACAATACTTATAAGTTCTCACATTCTGCCGGAGCTGGCGGAAATCTGCACGAATGTCGGGATCGTAGATCAGGGCCGCATGGTGGCGGAGGGGAGTTTGGACCAGATTCTCGAGAAGATTAATGTGACGACCCCGCTGATGATCTCTGTTGCATCGGGACAACAGACTGCGCTTCAGATTCTGCGGAGTCATCCTTCTGTAGAGACAATTACAATCCGGGATGAGGATATCATGGTCAGCTTCAGCGGAGACAAACAGGAGGAGGCAGCTCTTCTGCAGCAGCTGATAGATGCTGAGGTGCGGGTTTATAGTTTTATGAGAGAGAGAGGCAATCTGGAATCTGTATTCATGCAGATTACGGATCATGGCAGGGAAGGAATGGTATTGATTCATGAAGACTATTAATCCGGTATACCGGCAGGAATCCAGGGTCAGCGCCCGGTCATTTAAACTGCCGCTTATAGTTTTGATATTTAATTGTGTTCTGGCCGGGGTGGCGCTTCTGGATATGTACAGTATGATCACTCAGGTAAGGCTTACGGCAGAACTGCAGTATTCAAGTTTTCTGGGGCTCTATGTATTTGCGGCTACGGCGGAGTTCGTGCTTTTGCTGTTCTTTATTCCCGGTCTTACCGCGGGAAGCATTAGCGGGGAAAGAGAGAGACAGACACTGGATTTAATGATGACTACGAGACTGACGGCGGCGGATATTGTGTTTGGAAAGCTGGCATCCGCGCTTTCCACGATTTTTCTGTTGATTGTTTCCAGCTTCCCGATATTGGGACTGGTTTTTATTTACGGCGGCGTTACAGCGGCGGATGTAGGACTTTTGCTGCTGTGTTATGTAGTGACCGCGCTTCTTGTGGGAAGCATCGGTGTGTTTTGTTCAGCAGTTTCCCGGCGGACGACCATGGCGACAGTATCTGCTTATGGTTTGGTGACCGTTTTAGTGATAGGAACGATTGCGGTTAATTATATAGCGGACGGTTTTGCGGAAATGATGGCGGCTGCTGGAAATCCTGCGGCAGACAGGGCGATTTATCTTCTTTTATGCAACCCTGCCGCCATGTTTCAGTCGGTTATAGTGAGACAGATGGGAGAAGGTTTTGGCCTGTCCGTGCTGTTTTCCAGAATTGCCCGGACCGGAGAGAATGGTCTGGCGGATACTTACTGGTGGGTCCGCTGCGCGGCTGTACAGCTGGCTTTATCAGCGTTGTTTTTATGGGGCGCGGTAAGGAGCCTGGGAACGAGAGGCAGGCGTTCCCGGCGAAAACGGTAAAAGGTATTGCCTTGAAGGAATTTTAAAGTTATAATAATACAAATGATTTTGGACAAAAGGAGGAGAATTTCATGGGAATTATCAAGGCTGGAGTATCGGCAGTCGGCGGCGCGCTGGCGGATCAGTGGCTGGAAGTTATTGAGCCCGGTAATATGGGCGATCAGACGGTATTTGCCAGGGGGGTGCAGATCCGCAAAGGTTCTAATACGAAAGGAACGGATAATACGGTGTCCAATGGCTCGGTGATTCATGTTTACCCTAATCAGTTTATGATGCTGGTGGACGGCGGCAAGGTGATCGACTATACGGCTGAAGAAGGTTACTATACAGTCAACAATTCTTCCCTGCCTTCTCTTTTTAACGGGCAGTTTGGAGAGACGCTGAAGGAATCGTTTAACCGAATTAAGTACGGCGGCGTTACTCCCGTATCCCAGAAAGTGTACTATATCAATCTTCAGGAGATTAAGGGGATTAAGTTTGGGACACGCAATCCGATCAATTATTTTGATATGTTTTATAATTCCGAATTGTTCCTGAGGGCTCATGGAACCTATTCCATCAAGATTACGGATCCGCTTCTGTTCTACGCGGAAGTGATTCCTAAGAACGCGGACAAGGTGGAGATCGATTCTATTAATGAACAGTACCTGGATGAATTCCTGGAAGCTCTTCAGTCTTCCATTAATCAGATGTCTGCAGATGGCACCAGGATTTCTTTCGTAGCTTCCAAGGGCCGCGAACTGGCAAAGTATATGGCGGATACGCTGGATGAAGACTGGAAGAAGATGCGGGGCATGGAGATTCAGTCTGTAGGAATTGCCAGCATTTCCTACGATGAGGAGTCTCAGAAGCTGATCAATATGCGCAATCAGGGCGCTATGCTCAGTGATCCGTCTGCGCGCCAGGGTTATGTCCAGGGAGCTGTGGCACGCGGTATGGAGGCGGCCGGTTCTAATGCTAACGGTGCCATGGCCGGATTTATGGGCATGGGTATGGGTATGAATGCCGGAGGCGGTTTCATGGGCGCAGCGTCTGCTGCCAATATGCAGCAAATGCAGATGCAGCAGGGTATGCAGCCCGGAATGGGACAGCCTCAGCAGGGCGGACAGCCTTACGGCGCAGCGCAGCAGCAGGCATATACGCCGGTGGGCGCGCAGAAGCAGGCAGCCGGATGGACCTGTTCCTGCGGTCATGTGAATACAGGCAAGTTCTGCAGCGAGTGCGGGAAACCCGCTCCTGTTCCGGATTCTTCCTGGACCTGTTCCTGCGGTCATGTGAATACAGGCAAGTTCTGCAGTGAGTGCGGCAAGCCCAGACCGTAGAGGGTTCTGTCTGCGAAATTCGGAAGAGAGTGAATCTGTTCAGGGAGAATATTATGGCAACAGTTACATTAAAATGTCCGAATTGCGGAGGCGGTCTTCAGTTTGATCCCGCCTCCCAGAAATATAAGTGCGAGTATTGTCTTTCTCTTTTTTGCCAGGAGGAACTGGAAAGAGCAAACCCTGAAGCGGCGTCGAAGCAACCGAACGGAGGGACGCCGGAAGCGGTACAGCAGGCCGCTGTCATTTACAACTGTCCCAGCTGCGGGGCGGAGATTGTAACCGACGAGACTACGGCTGCAGCCTTTTGCTTCTACTGCCATAATCCGGTGATCCTGCAGGGAAAACTGGAGGGCAGATATCAGCCTGGTTATATTCTGCCCTTTGAGGTGGATAAGGAAAAGGCAAAGAATATTTTCCTGACCTGGCTGAAGCAGAAACGGTTTGTTCCAAAAGATTTTTATTCGCCGGATCAGATTGAGAAGATGACAGGCGTGTATTTTCCTTACTGGCTTTACAGCTGTCAGGCAGACGGCAGGCTGGAGGCAGAGGGAATCCGGGATCAGGGCAGCCGAGTGGTTGGAAATACTCGTTATACGGACCGCCAGAAGTTCCGCATTGAGCGAAGCGGCAGGATGAGCATAGAAAATGTCACCCGCAATGCTCTTAAAAAGGCGGACCGGAAGCTGGTGGAGGGCGTCATGCCTTTTGAAATGAAGGATTTAAAGCCGTTTTCCATGGGCTATCTGTCTGGATTCTATGCGGAGAAAAGGGATACCGAAAGTCAGGAATATGCGTCTGAGGTAGAGGAGGAAGTCCGCAGTTACGCGGCGAACAGCCTGATGAACAGTGTGACGGATTACGCTAGCGTGCAGGTGAAGAACCAGTCGGTGGAACTTAAGGACGGCCGATGGGACTATGCTTTGATGCCTGTGTGGACCCTTACATACAAGGATAATTCCAGCGATAAGATCTATTATTTCGCCTGCAATGGTCAGACCGGCAAAGTCTGCGGAGTACTGCCCATTGATAAGGGAAAGCTGGCTGCTTTCTTTGCGGAAATTTTCGTACCGCTGTTTATCGTGCTGATGATTGTGGGGTATTTCATATGATGAGAGACGGGAAAAGAGAATCCATATGGCCGCTCCGTGCAGCTGCCGGCGGCCTGCGGGTATTGGCAGCCGTCATAATCTGCGGCGTCTTGCTGATATTCGGATGCGGTTTTGAGACTGTCTACGGGGCGGAGATACGGAAGGAAGACGGCCGGTCCATCTATGACTACGCCGGACTTTTTGATGAGGATCAGGTGCGGCAATTGGAAGAAAAGGCTGCCCGGGTAAAGAAAGACGCAAAGTTTGATGTGGTGATTATGACTACTTTGGACGCGGAGGGAAAGAAGTCTCAGGCTTATGCCGACGACGCTTATGATACAGGAGGATTTGGCGTCGGGAACGATCACAGTGGTATCCTGTATCTGATCGATATGGATAACCGGGAATTGACTTTTTCCACAGCGGGAACGGCGATCCGGCTTTTTTCCTATGAGAGAGTCGAGACCATGCTGGATCATGTATATGAATATGTTTCGGATGGAGACTATGAGGAAAGTGCTGCCGGTTTTCTGGAAGATGTTCAGACCTATGCCGCGGCAGGCATCGTGTCGGGACAGTACAATTACGATACGGAGACCGGGAGAGTCAGCGTTCACAGAAGTATCCGCTGGTATGAATTGTTGATGGCCGCCGCTGTTTCAGCTATTGTGGCGGGCGGCGCCGTGGTCACGGTGAAGAATCAGTATAAGATGGAGACGGATGAGAGGCAGCTTGCCAACGCCAATATGGTCTACCGGGCGGACAGCCAGTTTGATTTTGCGGACAAAAATGACGTGCTCATTGATACCTTTGTGGTTACCAGCCTGATTGCGGCAGGCGCTGCGGCGGCAGCCGGAAGAAGCGGTTCCGGAAGAAACGGAGGGATGGGTCCAAGAAGTTCTCCTACCCATCATTCATCCGGCGGCAGAGTTCACGGAGGCGGGAGCCGCAAGTTCTGAGCATTGAAATTTTAAGAGAGACAGAGGATTGACAGATATGCAGGCGATTTTGCTGGCCGGAGGTCTGGGAACCCGTTTAAGAAGCGTGGTAAGCGACCGTCCCAAGCCCATGGCGCTAATTGGGGACAGACCCTTTATGGAATACGTGATCCGCGAGCTGAAAAGCCAGGGGATTGATGAGATTATTTTTGCCGTAGGCTATAAGGGGTCTATGGTGGAGGAGTACTTTGGCGACGGAAGCCGGTTCGGTATCCGTGCGGATTATGCTTATGAGGAGACGCTCTTGGGTACGGCGGGAGCTATAAAAAACGCTTCTTCCATGATGACCGGATTGGAAACCTACGTGCTGAACGCAGATACGCTGTATCGGATTGATTATAAGAGGCTGACAGATCTGAAAAAGGAGAAGCAGCTTGATATGGCCCTGGTCCTCCGGCAGGTACCGGATATTTCCAGGTACGGCGAGGCGGTCCTGGAGGATTCTCTGCTGGTGAAATTTAATGAGAAATCCAGTACTCCCCGGACCGGGACTATCAATGGCGGTGTCTATCTTTTGACGAAAGAACTGATTCGTCAGATCCCCGACGGCAAAGTATCCCTTGAGAACGATATGATTCCCAAGTGGCTTTCGGAAGGAAAACGTCTGGGCGGATTCGTTAATGACGGATATTTTATCGATATCGGAGTGCCGGAGGACTACTACCGGTTTATGGATGATGTGGAGAAGGGGGTTATTGCATGGTAATCAGAGGAAGAGCTCCTCTCAGGGTAAGCTTTGGCGGAGGAGGAACAGATGTGGCTCCCTTCTGCGAGGAGCAGGGAGGGGCAATCATCGGAAGTACGATCAACAAATATGCCTACTGTTCCATCGTTCCCAGGGAAGATGATGAAATTATCGTCCACTCTCTGGATTTTGATATGACGGTAAAATATAATACCAGGGAAAATTATGTCTACGATGGCAGGCTGGATCTGGTGACGGCGGTTCTGAAGGCTATGGATATCCATCAGGGCTGTGAAGTGTATCTTCAGTGCGATGCGCCTCCCGGTTCAGGTCTGGGTACGTCTTCCACGGTAATTGTAGCCCTGCTTACGGCCATGAGCCGCTGGAAGGGTATTGAGATGGATGATTACGCGTTGGCGGATATGGCCTATCGGGTGGAACGCATTGATTTGAAGATCGACGGCGGATACCAGGATCAGTATATGTCTGCCTTCGGCGGATTCAATTTTATTGAGTTTCATGGAAGAAATGATGTAGTGGTAAATCCTCTTCGGATCAGGAAGGATATTTATCATGAACTGCAGTACAATCTGCTTCTGTGTTATACCGGCGGTATCCATGTGTCCGCCAATATTATTAAGGATCAGGTCAGCAATTACCAGAAGAAAGACGCGTTTGACGCCATGTGGGAGGTAAAGGCCCTGGCCTACGCCATGAAGGATGAACTGCTGAAGGGAAATCTTCACAGTTTTGGGAAGCTTCTGGATTACAGCTGGCAGAGCAAGAAGCGGATGAGTAATAAGATTTCCAATCCGAAGATCGATGAACTTTATGAGGAGGCGGTCCGGGCCGGAGCCCTGGGGGGAAAGATCCTGGGTGCCGGAGGCGGAGGCTATCTTCTTATGTATTGTCCTTACAACGTCCGACATAAAGTGGCGGAGCGGCTGGAGCAGGCCGGAGGCCAGCTGACGGACTGGGTGTTTGAGCTCCGGGGAGCTCAATCGTGGGTTACGGATGATGCCCGCTGGAGATATGATAAGGTGAAGGTTCATACGACTAATGGAATTTATGAATTTCCGGTGTAGGAGCGGCATCATGGATAAAGTGATTTTTCTGGACAGGGATGGTACTCTCAATGAGGAGGTACACTACCTGTACCGTCAGGAAGATTTACGACTGCTTTCCGGTGTGCCTGAGGCTGTCAGGCTTTTGCGGGAAGCGGGTTTTAAAATCGTGGTTATCACCAATCAGGCAGGTGTGGCCAGAGGATATTATACTTGTGAGGATGTGGAAAATCTGCACAGATATATGAATAATTTGCTTGAAAAAGAAGGAGCGCGGATCGACGCGTTTTACTATTGCCCCCATCATCCGGAATATGGCGTCGGCATCTACAGGCAAGTCTGCCGCTGCAGAAAGCCAGATATTGGAATGTTTGAGAAAGCCGAAGAGAACTTTGAGGTGGATAAGGCACATTCTTATATGATAGGAGATAAGCGTCTGGATATTCAGGCAGGTAAAAATTACGGTGTCTTTTCGATTCTGGTCGGTACGGGATACGGAGCTGGACTGAAAGAGGAGTCCGATGAGAAAGGGGAGGAGCCTTTCTATGATTTTTACGCGAAAACTCTTGTGGACGCGGCAGAATATATTATCGCGAGAGAAAGAAGACAGATATAAAGGGGAGAACGACGTTATGAAAGAGTACAAATATCTGGAAGAGCTTTTTGATAGATATCCAAAGCTTGAACCGGTAAGAGAACCGGTGTATAAAGCGTATGAAATGATGAGAGACTGCTTCGCTGAGGGGCATAAGCTTTTGGTGGCCGGTAATGGAGGAAGCGCGGCTGATTCGGAGCATATTGTAGGCGAACTGATGAAGGGGTTTGTAAAGCCCAGGCCGGTTCCGGAAGAAGCTGCCGGAAGAATGACAGAAATTGACGCTGACTGCGGCGCCGAGCTGGCGGCAAAGCTTCAGGGCGGCTTACCCGCCATTGCGCTCACCGGACATCCTGGCCTTTCCACCGCTTTTCTGAATGATGTGGATGGCAGCTGCGTGTTTGCCCAGCAGGTGTACGGATATGGTCGGAAGGGAGATGTATTTCTGGGTATTTCTACGTCCGGCGGCTCGGCTAACATATATAAAGCCTGCGTGGTTGCCAGATCTTTGGGAATGCGTGTGATTGAATTATCGGGCAGGGACGGCGGAAGAATCAGGGATGTGTCTGACGCGGCGATCATTGTGCCTGAGATGGAAACATTCAAAATTCAGGAGCTGCATCTTCCGATTTATCACGCACTCTGTCTGGAGCTGGAGGAATACTTCTTCTGAGGAGACAAAAACGATATGATATTTCATACATTTGTTATCAGTGCCTTTGAAGAATCGCCGTATCTGGAGTCCTGCGTTCGTTCCCTGATAGGGCAGACCGTAAGCTCTCCGATTCTGTGTACAACATCGACTCCCAACGCTTATATTGCGGCGATCATGGGAAAATATGGAATTCCTGTAATTGTCCGGGAAGCTAAAAGCGATATCCAGGCGGACTGGAATTTTGCCCTGTCTCAGGCGGACAGTCAGTTTGTGACCATTGCCCATCAGGATGATATGTATGAGAGGCACTATGTGGAGGAACTGCGAGATGCGTTTGACCGTTGGCCGGATATGACGCTTTTTATGAGCGATGCCGTCACGATCAGACACGGATGCCTTAAGCGGCTCAGCCTGAAGGAATTGGTAAAGAAGTGTCTTCGTCTTCCGCTGCGGTTTCGCAGTCTGTCAGACAGAGAGTGGATCAAACTGGGTGCCCTTAAGTTGGGAAATCCTGTTATGTGTCCTTCCTGTGCGTACAGAAAGAATTATCTTCCGGACCCTATCTTTCACTCAGAACTCCGATATGCCCTGGATTGGGACTGCATGGTGGATCTGGCCAAATGGCCCGGGCGTTTCATCTGTGTGGAGAAACCGCTGCTGTTTTACCGGGTCCATGGAGGAGCGACAACCAGTGCATGGATTAAGGATCAGCGGAGAGAACGCGAGGAACGGTATATGTTCAGCCGTTTTTGGCCGCGGCCGGTGGTTGACGCGCTGATGTTCTTCTATAAGAAAGCATACGGAGAATATGAGTCTTAGAGAAAGCGGAACGGGCAGTTCGTTTGACTCAGGAGGACTATATATGGAGAGAAAACGCTCTGTGGTCTGGTTGTACCACTGGAAAAATGAAGTGTTGGCGGCAGGCTTTCTGATGGTGTTCGCCTTTTTTATCAATGCAGGAATTCAGATAAAGGGACTTTTTATGGATGATTTGTATCTGTGGTCCTGCTTCGGAGAGCAGTCTTTCCTGCAGTTTGTTTTTCCCATAGGGAGCACCAGATTCCGATTTATCTATTACCTGGCGTCTTATTTAGAGCTGGCGTTTGTGGGCAGCCATATATCGTGGTTTGTTCCGATCAATATCATTATAAACGGGTTAATAGCTTATACTGTGTTCCGATTTTCCCGACGGCTGTCTGATAATCATTTGATCGGCCTTATCTGCGGAATCCTGTATCTGCTTTCCAGGATGTCTTACTATCAGATTGCGCAGGTCAATGGACTTATGGAGAGTCTGGCTCTCTGGGCCGCTGTCGGAATTTTATATTGTCTGTATTTATATTTGAACGGACAGAGCGGATCGGAAGTATATTACATGACCGGCTGCGGATTGTATTTTATCGTCTGTTTTATTCATGAGCGTTATATGGTGCTTCTTCCGCTGTTTCTGCTGACGGCGCTGATGCGGAGAGATAAAAAGCTGCGCAGTTGGATGCTGCCTGTGGGACTGTTTCTGTTGGTGCAGATAATCAGGCTTTTGACGATTGGAACCGTATCTCCCCCCGGGACTGCCGGAACCAATGTGGCGG
>CANQBN010000119.1 GCA_947588855.1 uncultured Lachnospiraceae bacterium | reverse complement strand
AAGCGCCTAGGAGGCTCTGCCTCTCAGGCGCTTCACGCTGCCCAGGGAAGAGGCCATTGCATTTATGAAGGAGAAGGAAGAACCCTACAAGGTGGAACTGATTGAAGATCTGCCGGAGGGCGAGGAAATCAGCTTCTACGAGCAGGGAGAGTTTACCGATCTGTGCGCCGGTCCCCATCTGATGAACACCAGGGATGTGGGCAAGGCTTACAAGCTGACCAGCATTGCGGGGGCCTACTGGAGAGGCAGCGAGAAAAACAAGATGCTCACCCGAATCTACGCCACGGCATTTGGAAAGAAGGAAGAGCTGGACGCTTACATCACCATGATGGAGGAGGCCAAGAAACGTGATCACCGGAAACTGGGCCGTGAACTGGGACTGTTCATGATGCACGACGCAGGCCCCGGATTCCCATTCTTCCTGCCCAAGGGCATGGTGCTGAAAAATACGCTTCTGGAGTACTGGAGAGAGATCCACAAGAAAGCCGGATACGTGGAGATTTCCACCCCCATTATCCTGAACCGGAGCCTGTGGGAGACCTCCGGACACTGGGATCACTATAAGAATAACATGTATACCACGGTCATTGATGATCAGGATTACGCCATCAAGCCCATGAACTGCCCCGGCGGCGTGCTGGTATACGCCTCGGAACCCCGTTCCTATCGTGACCTGCCCCTCCGAATGGGCGAACTTGGCCTGGTTCACCGCCATGAGAAATCCGGCCAGCTTCACGGCCTGATGCGGGTCCGCTGCTTCACCCAGGATGATGCCCACATCTTCATGACGCCGGAGCAGATCAAGGATGAGATCATGGGAGTGGCCCGCCTGATCAACGAGGTGTACTCTCTGTTTGGATTCAAATATCATGTGGAGCTGTCCACCCGGCCGGAAGACAGCATGGGAAGCGATGAAGACTGGGAGATGGCGACGGAAGGCCTGCGCTCGGCGCTGGATGCGCTGGGACTGGACTATGTGGTTAATGAAGGCGACGGCGCCTTCTATGGTCCCAAGATTGACTTCCACCTGGTTGACGCTATCGGAAGGACCTGGCAGTGCGGCACCATCCAGCTGGATTTCCAGCTTCCGCAGAGGTTTGAACTGGAGTACCAGGGAGCTGATGGAGAGAAGCATCGTCCCATCATGATCCATCGGGTGGCCTTCGGCTCCATCGAGCGGTTCATCGGCATCCTGATCGAGCATTTCGCCGGCGCTTTCCCAACATGGCTTGCGCCTGTCCAGGTGAAGGTGCTGCCTATCTCCGATAAGTTTGAGGAGTATGCCAAGGCAGTGACCAAGCAGTTTGACGATGCCGGAATCCGAGTGGAGATGGACGGGCGTTCCGAGAAAATCGGCTACAAGATCCGTGAGGCCCAGATGCAGAAGATTCCTTACATGGTCATCGTAGGCCAGAAGGAGGCCGACGAGGGTGTGATCTCCGTCAGAAGCCGTTTCGCAGGCGATGAGGGTCAGAAGGATACGGCAGAATTTATCGCTGCACTGAAGGAAGAGATTGCTTCCAGGGCAATGAGGGAGACTGTGAAGGCGGAATAGTATGAAGGCGTCAGACTATTGTTCTGACTATTGATAAAAAGGACAAACGAATACTCCTCCTGAATTTTCTAAGTAAAATAGGAAACAGGAGGAGTATTTTTATAAAAAGTGATACAAAGATGGTGAAACAATTGAAGAAATCGTTTATTTTTGATATGATATGAATTGATGATTTATAGGCCTGAACCGGCAGGAAGGAGGCCATGCCATGAACACCAAAATATTATCAATGGAAAACATAGTGAGCCTTGTGAAACCGATTGCTGAAAAGTATCAGGTTCAGAATGTCTATTTATTTGGTTCTTATGCCCGAGGAGAGGCCAATGCGGATAGTGATTTGGATTTTCTGGTATATGGCGGAGTGAGTTTTAAACTTACGATGATTTTCTCACTTGCAGAGGAACTGCGGGAAGTAATGAGTAAGGATGTAGATGTATTTGAAATTCACGAGATAAATAAGGATAGTGATTTTTATGATAAAATTATGAAGGAGAGGTTGCTTGTGGTATGAAATATTCGGATTAGCAACGCATTGATAAAATATATGAAAATGCAGTGAAACTAAATGAATATATCAACGGGCATAAGATCAGTAAAGAGGATTTGCTGAAGGAATATTCGTTGCAGTGGCTTGTTACAACGCCATTGTATAATATTGGTGAGCATGTTTATAATTTATCGGATGCTTATAAAAAGGCTCATAGTGAGATACAGTGGTCAATGATTGCCGGTGTAAGGCATCGGCTGGTTCATGATTATGACGGAACAAATTGGAATATCATTGCTGATGTTGTGTTTGACGAGCTGCCGACTTTGATAAAGCAATTGGAACAATTATTATGATGAAGAAGGAGAAGAAGAAATTCCAATGAATCACGCGATTTTCACCTATGATACAACCGATTGGCTGTTGTTTTTTTACATTTACAGCTTTTGCGGATGGATATTCGAGAGCGTTTACGTGTCTCTGAAGAAGAAGCATCCGGTGAACCGGGGGTTCCTGCGGGGACCTGTTCTTCCTCTGTATGGAAGCGGGGCGGTTCTTATGCTTTTTGTGTCCATTCCTGTGGAGCAGAACCCCGTGCTGGTGTATCTTGCCGGCTGTATCGCCGCAACGGCACTGGAATATGTGACCGGAGTGACCATGGAGCGGCTGTTTAAGGTCCGGTATTGGGATTACAGCAACCAGAAATTCAATTTTCAGGGGCAGATCTGTCTTTCCTCCACTCTGGCCTGGGGAGGATTGACCCTTCTCATGGTTTACGTGATCCACAAGCCTATTGAAAGCGTTGTACTGGCTCTGCCCTACCAGGCGGCGTCCATCATCAGCCATGTGGTCACGTTTCTGTTTGCCATAGACATAACTCTGTCCGTGAAGGCAGCTCTGGAAGTGCGGGATATGCTGGTCAATATGGAAGAAATCCGCCAGAAGCTGGAGGTCATGCAGCGCCGTGCGGATGTGATTCTGGCCTATGCTCAGGAAGAGCGAAAAGAGCGCAGGGATGCCGTGGCTTTCCGTATACGGTCAGCTGTAGAACGGCTGGAGGCTTCGGTTGAGCGGATGGAAGAAAACAGAGGAACTCTTGCTCAGTATCAGGAAGAGATGGAGAGTCTGCGAAAGAAGCTTGCCGCGCTGAAAGAGCGCGCCGGCCAGGCTCAGGCTGCCATGAGCGGGTACAGCCGCAGTCTGCTGCGGGGCAATCCCTCTGCCACTTCCAGATATTTCAAAGAAGCCCTGACAGAATTAAGAGAACGGATGCAGCAGGAATAATAAGGACATGCATATTGCGGATTCAGAAGGAGGCGCAGAATGAAATTTACGGAGGGCTATTGGCTGCAAAGCCAGAGGGCCAACAGTTTATTTGCGGCCCAGGTCTATGATGCGGAACCGATTCCGGGCGGAATGCGTCTGCTGGCGCCTGTAGCGCCGGTTACGGGCAGAGGAGATACGCTGAATCTGCCTGTGATTACCATAGAATTTAAGGCGTGCGGACCGGGAACCATTTCGGTCCGCGCATGGCACTACGAGGGGTATGACGGTCATCTTCCTCAGTTTGAGAAGGCGGAGGACCGAATCGAACCGGACGTTCAGATAACGGAAGAGGAGGCTGTCCTTGATACAGGGCTGCTGAAAGTGAGAGTGAACCGGAGACAGTTCGCATATTCCTTCGAGGCGGATGACCGGGTACTCACGACCTGCGGATTCCGCAATCTGGGATATATCCGGTGGGACAGACAGCCTTCGACAATGTTTCCTCAGGATAATTATCTGACGGAGAATTACCGGCCTTATATGGTCAATGAACTGTCGCTTTCCGTGGGAGAATGCGTCTATGGGCTGGGAGAGCGGTTTACGCCCTTTGTAAAAAACGGTCAGTCCGTTGATACCTGGAATGAAGACGGCGGAACCTCGTCGCAGATTGCCTACAAAAGCATTCCGTTTTATATAACCAACCGGGGATACGGCGTATTTGTGGACAGCACAGACAATGTATCTTTTGAAGTGGCCAGTGAAAAAGTGGAATATGTGGGATTTTCCGTTCCTGGGGAACTGCTGTCCTATTATTTCTTCTACGGTCCGTCTCCCAGAGAGATCATGAAAAGATATACGGCCCTGACAGGACGGCCGGCGCTTCCGCCTGCATGGTCCTTCGGCCTGTGGCTGTCGACTTCCTTTACTACAGATTATAATGAGAAGACGACGAGTTCCTTTATTGAAGGCATGTCGGAGCGGGATATTCCCATGTCCGTATTCCATTTTGACTGTTTTTGGATGCGGGCGTTTCACTGGTGCGATTTTCAGTGGGATGAGGCGTGCTTTCCGGATATCAGAGGAACCCTTGCACGGTATCATGAAAAGGGACTGAAGATCTGTGTCTGGATCAATCCCTATATCGCCCAGGGAACGGAATTTTTCCGCCAGGGCGCGGAGCACGGATATCTGCTGAGGAGAGCGGACGGCCGCGGCGTGTGGCAGACCGATCACTGGCAGGCCGGTATGGGGCTGGTGGATTTCACAAATCCGGATGCTGTGAAATGGTATACGGATAAGCTGCGTGAACTTTTAGACTGTGGAGTCGACTGCTTCAAGACGGATTTCGGCGAGCGGATTCCTATTGATGTGGTTTATCATGACGGAAGCAATCCCCGCGCCATGCACAATTATTATACATTTCTCTATAACCGGGCAGTATTTCAGCTGCTGCAGGAGGTAAAGGGCGAGAAGGAGGCTGTTCTTTTCGCCAGAAGCGCGACGGCAGGAAGCCAGCAGTTTCCGGTCCATTGGGGAGGGGACTGTTCCGCCAGCTATCCTTCCATGGCGGAGACACTGAGAGGCGGGTTGTCCTTTGCCATGAGCGGTTTCGCTTTCTGGAGCCATGATATTTCCGGATTCGAAAATACGGCTTCGCCGGACCTGTATAAGCGCTGGCTGGCATTCGGCCTGCTGTCCACCCACAGCCGTCTTCATGGTTCCGGAAGTTACCGGGTCCCCTGGCTTTTTGATGAGGAGGCCTGTCAGGTGGCTTCATTCTTTGCGAAATTGAAATGCCGGCTGATACCATACCTGTATGACAAGGCCATTGAAGCCCATGAGGAAGGAATCCCGGTTATGCGTCCCATGGTATTTGAGTTTATGGACCATCCGGCGGCCGCTTACATTGACAGACAGTATATGCTGGGGGACCGTCTGATGGCGGCTCCTGTAATGAGCGAGGATGGAAGCTGCGACTATTGGCTGCCGGAAGGCCGGTGGACCCATCTGCTTTCCGGGCAGGTGCAGGCTGGAGGTCTCTGGTACAGGGACACTTACGATTATTTTTCTCTGCCTCTCTATGTGCGGGAAAATACCCTGCTGCCTGTCGGCGCGGTGGAGTCCAGACCGGATTATGATTATTGGTCCGGTTTCCGGCTCCGGTTCTATCAGCCGGAAGACGGACAAGAGGCGGTATGCCGTATACCGGCGATGGATGGAAGCATCACGGCAGTGATAAAAGCCTTGAGAAGGGGAGACCGGATTCGAATCGAATCGGACAGAGCCCTTCCGGAAACAGAACTGCTGATTTATGAGGAGGAAAGCATCCGAAGCTTCCTGCTGCCTGCAGGTGAGAAAGAGACAACCATATTGTTGTAGGGAAATGATTGCCGGAAATCAAAATTTGTTTACCGATACGGAAGATATTCCATGAACCGCTTCACGGCCAGTGAGGCGGTTTTTTGGTCCCGGACGGCAAAGCCGATATCTCTTCGGATGGAGATGTCCAGTTCCTTCACCACGATTCGGTAGGGCACCCGCCGCAGAATCAGTTCCGGCAGAAGACTGATGCCTGCGCCCCGTTCTACCATGGACATGATGGCGTAGTCGTCCCATGTGGTGCAGTAAACCTTTGGGTGGATATCGTAGGTCTCGAAGAAATCTTCCGCCTCCGCCTTCAGTCCCTTGCCCTGAAGGATAAAGGATTCCTCCTTCAGCTGCTCCAGAGGGAAGACGTCACAGCCGGCCAGAGGGTGATTTTCCGGAAGAATCACCAGGAGACGGTCATTTTCCAGAAATGTCACATCCAGGGGAGCGGCAGTGGGAAGCCGCAGGAAACCGCAGTCCACCCGGCCTTCCATAATCCAGTTGGCAATCTCCGCGTAATCGCCGATGAGAAGCTCGTAGGTGATGCGGGGGTACTGTCTGCGGAATTTTTCAATGATATTGGGAATCCAGTGGGTGGCGGCGCTGGAGAAGGTGCCGATGCGGATCAGACCGGACTGAAGGCCGTTCATCTCGTCCACCTGCAGCTGCAGATTCCGGTATTCCTCGCAGACCTTTTTGGCGTAAGGCAGAAGCTGGGTGCCGTCGGAGGTAAGGCGGACGCCGGCCCGGCCCCGCTCCAGGAGGGACACGTTCCATTCGGCCTCCAGATCGTGGATCATGCGGCTGACGCCGGACTGGGAATAATTGAGGATCTCGGCGGCTTTGGTAAAGCTGCCGTATTCCGCTGTAGTGATAAAGGCCATGTATTTCTGAATGTTGATGTCCATTTCATTTCTTCCTTTCTCAGACGGATCTCGCTGTCCGCAGTGTCTGCTTTTCTCAGGCGAATCCCTTTTTACCGAAACGGCAGAGAACGTGCCGTGCAGTCGCCTGCAGACATCTTTTTTGGCATCCGGCCGCAGCGCCGGGATGAATACATGACAAATTCTCATGCAAATCATGCGAAATATTCGCTTTTGTAATTATGACTCCTATGATATATTAGAACCCGTGAATTTGCAAGCAGTCAGGAGGATTTTTAATGAGAATTTCAGAAGTAATTGTATTTATTGTATATCTTTGTTTCATGCTGGGCATCGGCGTCTGGTTCTTCGTGAAGAACCGGACCGGCGGCGAGAAGACTTATTTCCTGGGCGGACGTCAGATGGGTCCCTGGGTGACGGCCCTCTCCGCAGGCGCTTCCGATATGAGCGCCTGGGTGCTGATGGGACTTCCGGCATCTATCTATGCGCTGGGTCTCGGTCAGGTGTGGATTCCCGTGGGCCTGGCCATCGGCTACACCTTAAGCTGGATCTACGAAGCGCCAAGGCTTCGCCGGTTCTCCATCGTAGCCAACGACTCCATCACCATTCCCCAGTATCTGACCAACCGTTTTCTGTCCAAATCAAAGGCTCTGCAGATCCTCTGCGCCGTGGTGTTCCTGGTGGCCTATACCATCTACG
Organism: uncultured Lachnospiraceae bacterium; assembly: GCA_947588855.1. Lineage (GTDB taxonomy): Bacteria > Bacillota > Clostridia > Lachnospirales > Lachnospiraceae > UBA3402. Next base: position 2,474 of record CANQBN010000119.1, on the reverse strand, counting down.
CGGCATCCAGCATCAAGGCCTGCGGAACGCTGTTTAACACAGTAATCGGTATCAATGCCACTACAGCCATGTATCTGGCTGCCGTCATCATTATCGGCTATACGTTCCTGGGCGGTTTCTCCGCCGTGTGCTGGACGGATTTCTTCCAGGGAATGCTTATGCTGGGAGCCATGCTGATCGCTCCGATTTTCGCGGCCGCGGCCCTTGATTTTTCCACTGTAGGCGAGATGCCGGAAGGTTATTGGAACGCTTTCGCCAACTGGAAGGACATCGCTTCCGGACTGGGCTGGGGCCTGGGATATTTCGGAATGCCCCATATCATCATCCGGTTCATGTCCCTGAAATCCCAGAAGGATCTGAAAAAATCAGCGAAGATTGGTATCACCTGGACGGTGATTATCGTGATCTTCTCCGCCATCATCGGTATTGTAGGCCGTATGTTCCTGGGCTTTGACGAGAATATCAACACAAATTCCCTGGTGTTCATCGAGATGGTGCGCCGGATCTTCCCGGGACTGATTTCCGGAATCCTGCTTTCCGCAGTGCTGGCGGCCTCCATGAGTACGGCAGACAGTCAGCTGCTTTCCGCGGCCAGCGCATTTGCAAGCGACGTGTATAAGCCGGTTTTCCGCAAGAACAAGGCTTCCGATAAGGAAATGCTTTGGGCGGGCCGTCTGGTGGTTCTGGTAATCGCTGTTCTGGCCCTGCTTCTGGCCTCCAATCCCAACGCCGGCTCCATCATGGATCTGGTGTCCAACGCCTGGGGCGTGTTCGGAGCGGCTTTCGGTCCGGCCATTATGCTGAGCCTGTTCTGGCGCCGGTTTAACTTCAAGGGCGCTGTGGCAGGCATCCTGGTAGGCGCTGTGGTGGACATGGGCTGGCTGGCTTTCCTGGCTTCCACTGGAATCTATGAGATCATTCCCGGCTTTGCTGCAAGCCTGATCGTGGCGGTGGTTGTCTCTCTGGTCACGGAAGAGCCGGAGAAAGAAGTGGAGGAGCTGTTCGACAAGGCTGTGGCCTACGAGGAGTAGCAGGCCGGCAGCTGCGCCGCATTGCGGCGTATGACAGATTAAAACAAGAAAGAAGAGGCTGCTGTAAAGCGGATTTCCGGTTGGTGTGGGTAACCGGGACAAATCCGGTTCCGGCAGCCTTTTTGCGTACAAAACTGTACGAAGCCGCGTACAAAATTTGCGCGTAAAATATTGCAGGCGGAAAATGACTGTGATATGATTTTATGAAAAGCGATAGAAGGTGAGAGATTGGGAAGAAAAAAGATTATACTCCAGTGGTGCCGAATTGCGGCGGGGCTGGCGGTATTTGCCTTTGGAGTACATTTAACTATCTACGCCAATATCGGCCTTGCGCCCTGGGACTGCCTGGGAATGGGACTTTCCTATCACACGCCGTTAAATTACGGTCTTGCCATGACCGCAATCGGTCTGGTTATCCTTGCCGTCGATCTGCTGCTTCATGAGCGGATCGGATATGGAACGATTATCGACGCGCTGCTGACCGGAAATCTGGTGCAGATGTACAACAGTATCGACCCGCTGCCGGAAAATCATAATATGTGGCTGGGAATCGCGATTATGCTGGTGGGTTTCGTTTTTATGGCCCTGGGCATGTGGATCTATATGCAGGCGGCCCAGTGCTGCGGTCCCAGGGATTCCCTGTTGGTAGGTCTTGGAAAGCGTATGCCGGGGATACCTATCGGCGTTGTGGAGATTTTGTTGTGGGCCGCAGTTCTTTTGGCTGGATGGCTGTTGGGCGGGCCTGTGGGAATCGGCACTCTGATCAGTACTTTTGGAGCCGGAGCTGTCATGCAGCTGGTCTACTCCCTGATTCATTTTGAGCCGCGAACCATCCGTCACCGGGATGTGGCGGAGGTTACAAGGGAGCTTTTAGGAAGATGAGAAGCTGACTTGAGTTTCCACAAACTGTAAAAAGCAGAGGGAGATTGACATAAAACCGCCATCGCTGTATGATAAATGGAAATACGGAGATAACATATCTAACCGACGAAGGAGGGAATTTACATGAAACAAAATGATCCGAATCAGGAGCACCGCAAACAGCGAAAGCCGTTTTTTGTCTCCTATACCATTGTCATTTTGATCATGCTTCTGCTGAATCTGTTCCTTTTCCCGGCATTGCTGGAGTCTCAGATCCAGAATGTGGATTACGGAACCTTTATCAACATGCTGGAAGAAGGAAAGTTGGCCACGGTTCAGCTGGAGGACGAGCAGATCTATTTTATCGATAAGGATGAAAAGCTTTATCAGACCAATTCCATTCCCCAGGATTACGCTATCGTTCAGCGCCTGGAGGACGCCGGCGTCAGCTTCGGACGTGTGTATAAGAAACAGGGCGTGCTGGAATATCTTCTTACCAACTGGATTCTGCCCTTCCTGCCTTTGATCCTTCTGGCTACCTGGTTCAGCCGCAGGATCAACCGTATGTCCGGCGCGGGAGGC
>CANQBN010000118.1 GCA_947588855.1 uncultured Lachnospiraceae bacterium | reverse complement strand
CGCAGCCATGAGCCACGGCGTCTCCTACCTGAAAATCATCTCTGCCTTCTATGTCCTGTGCTTTATCGGAAATAACTTCGTCGGCTATTTCCGGGGCGTCGGCAGGGTCATGGTGCCTTTCGTCGGCACCACCATGCATCTGACCCTGCGCGTCATTCTCTCCTGGGCCCTGGTTCCCTCCATGGGACTGGCCGGCGTGGCAGCAGCTACGGGCGCAGGCTAGATCCTGGTGGTCGCTTATCAGATTCTTACCAAGTATGCAGGTTCGTCCCCTCGTAGAAAAATCCCAGGATCTCATCATACTTCCAGCCCCGCTCGGCCATAGCCTGAGCTCCGTTCTGGCTCATGCCGATGCCGTGGCCATATCCTCCGCCATAGATTTTGAAGGCGGTTCCCTGGCCTTCCTCCGGCTGGCACTGGTCGATGGCAATAAACGCGCTTGGCAGGGAGGTCCAGCCTGTCAGCACTTTTCCATCCTGCCTTCGAATCTCCATATCCGGGACTGCCAGAGTGGAACGAATCTGTCCTTCTCCCCGGATTTCCCTCGTTCCTTCTATTCCCTCAATCACCAGGACTTTTCCAATCCCTCCTTCTCCTCTCTCCGCCATGGCAATCTTTGTGATCGCGCCGAGTTCCGGCATCTTCTCCTCCAACTGTTTCCCGGTCACCGTCACGGTCCATCGATACATGCCGTAATCGGACTCAAATCCTTCCGGTCTGCTTTTGATAAACTCCCCAAAAGCGTCATTGGTGGTCAGATCCAGCCTCCCTCCTCCGTTTCGGACAGCTTTAGCGCTGAGATAGGGAGCTTTGGCCAAGTCCTCCCCCCAGGCCGTCACATCGGCCGTGTGGCCGCAGGAGGTAGAAAAATAATAGACGTCAGCCACATCATCGCCGTACATGAGAAACTCACCGTACGTTTCATCGACCGCTTCATCCGCGGCATTTCCGCTGCCGCCATTGTTATACACCTGAAACCTGGTGCTGTCGTCTACATGGGCTCCGTATTCCATATAAGAATTGCTCTGGATCTGTCTGTAGGCATAGGTCCTGGCACAGACAGCCTGAGCCTTCAGCGCCTCTTTTTCATAACTGACCGGCATCTCGCTGGGCAGCACTCTTTTTAAATAATCTTCCAGATACAGATCGTTAATCGCCACAAGCCCTTCATCCGCCTGAATAATTTCCAACTTGCCCGGATAATCCGGCTGTTTTCCACCATCTCTATCCAGAGAAAGGAAGCGGATCCCAGCATTCTCATCAGACGGCCGGAATATCAGACGGCCCTTTTTCATCCGGGAATCCCCTGGCTCAAGAATGACAGTCTCTCCTTTATGAAAGACCGTCTCCTCTTCACCCTGGACCATAAAGCCGTCGCTTAAAAATTCAAGCTCGACTCTGTCATGAAAAACAGAGCGGAATCCGCTGTCCATGAGCAGTACCCTGATCGTTTCCGCATCAAATGTTCTTACAATGAGGGCCGCGCACAGCTTTCCCTCAGCCGCTATGAATTCCTGAGTGTCATAACCTACCAATATCTGCGATAAATCCGCCCTCTCAAACTGTCCATATGTCTTGTAGACAGCGAAATTGTCGTCAAGCTCCACTTCCCCGTAGCCTTCCAGCTCAATGGCGTCCTCCCTCACTGCCAGCGCCCTGGCCGTTATCCTTTCCTTCTTAAGAGTGATCTTCTCCACTTTTCCGCCGGACAGACGCACATCCGCCAGCTGGTTCGTAAGTTCCTCCGCGTTCTTTATTTTTAAATCCACCGGAAATGTCCTGACGATTTCTCCCGCGTAACATGTGATCTCATCCTCTCCCACACCGGCAATCCACAGATTGCGGCAGGTGATATCCTGCGAAACCAGTTCCGACACGGTAATGATCTCCCGTTCCCTTGCGAGAACCTTTATTTCCATGTCTATGTAACGGTCCAGACCCAGGCCTTCAAAACCGTATACGCCGTCATTCGTATAGGCGGTCCAGGGCGCTGCCTCCGGCAGATTATCCGGAGTTCCGTAAATCTGCAGCACTTTTTCCGTTATCAGAGGCTGCTCCTCCCCGCCGCTCTGCCCGGACATCACAGTCAGCGCCGCGCAGATATCCCCGTAGATCTGCCGCCACCGGTTTTCCGGAAAGGGCCTGTCTGCATTTCTCTTATTCGCCTTGATCTGATCCCTGACGCGCCGGGAGAGCTTTTCCATCTCTTCCCGCTCCGGATTATCCCCGCCTGCCTCTTCTGAAAGGAAGCGGAGCAGTCCGGTTATCACCTGATCCGCCTCTTCAAAGGTCAGGTTCCCCTCAGCCGTTCCAGAATCGGCAGGCATCGTCTCCTCTGACAGAATCCCGCGGCGGTACAGGCAGTCGGCATATTTTACATACCACTGATCCCGGTCCGCGGCCGAGAAATACGACTCGTTCTCTTCGGCTTCAGCCGCGCATTCATCCGGACTGATTACAGCAAGAGCCGCAGCCTTACAGACCGCGGCCCTCGTTATTCCTTTGTGCTCCGGTTCCATCCAGATAATAACCGCGGTCAGCAGAATCACCGCCGCCGGAACCCCTATCATCCACAATAAACTTGTTCTATGCTTCATGAGCTCCTACCTGATAAATGTTTTCTTCTCCTCATCCACATGATCCAGATTCACATATTCTTCAGTCTCCGCCGGGAGTTGTTTCTTCCTCAGCTTCATCTCCACCCACTCGGAAATCAGATCATAGATCACCGCGAAGGTGGGTACGCCGATGATCATTCCGATAGGGCCAAGGATTCCGCCGAAAAACAGAATGGAAAACAGCACCCAGAAGCTGGAAAGCCCCGTAGAATTTCCAAGAATTCTCGGCCCCAGGATATTCCCGTCAAACTGCTGGAGCAGGAGGATAATCAGCAGAAAGATCAGACATTGTCTGGGACTTACCAGCAGAATCAGCAATGCGCTGGGAATCGCTCCGATAAAAGGACCGAAAAACGGAATCACGTTGGTGACGCCGATGATCACGCTGATCAGCATGGCATAGGGCATCTTTATCACCGTCAGGATCACAAATGTCAAAATTCCGATAATCAGTGAATCGATCAGCTTGCCTATGATAAAACCGCCGAATACCCTGTGAACGAAACGACATTTTTCCACAATCTGATTGGCCAGCCTCAGGGGAAACAGCGCGTAAGCGATCTTCTTGGCCTGAGCCATCAGGGTCTCCTTTATATTCAGGAGATAAACCATAACGATAACGCCGATCAGGCTGTTCATAACGAAATTATAGACGCCCATGATCCCGGAATATACTCCGGTCACTACGATCTCCACATTAGGCATCCAGTTGGATGTGGACTGGGTCCAGCTGATCAGCTGGTCAGCGCCCTGCTGATAAAGGGACATGACCGTACTCTCCAGAGAAGGATTGTTGACAAGAGCCGTCTCAATCCAGCCTGAAATCCGTTCCACATACGCGGGAACAGAATTGACAATCCCCATAATACTGCTCCACACGGAAGGAATGATCAGGGAAATCAGCCCCGAAATAATAGCGACGAGGAAAATCAGGCTTCCGACGGTGGCAACGGCTTTAGAAAAAAAGCGCCGGCTTTTCTCCTTCTTAACCACGCATGACAGCAGCCCGGCAGCCCAGCCGCGCAGCCGGTTATATACCGGAGACAGCAGATATGCCAGAATAGCTCCATACGTGATAGGAGCCAGGATCCCGTTCAAGGCGTCTATGGCGTTTCTCACCGTATTCCAGCGGATAAACCCCCAGACCACCACAATACTCAGCAGAATCACAAGAAACGCCGTGATCCCCCAATATATAAATTTGTGAGATTTATTCTCTTTCATCTTATGCCTCTTATGTTACATAAATTCTTCTGTAAATAGAGTATCACAATTTTTCGGCACAGACAAGCATACATTAAAAAAGCAGCGATTGCTCGCTGCTTTTCTCATTTGTAACTCCCAAAATGCCGGTTCCTGCTATTTGACGCCTAGCCAAGCTAGGTGGGCAACCGCACTCCGGCTTCTGCCTTCCACTGCAAACGGAGGCCTGACATCTACCGGAAAATATTGGAATCCCTTCTGTCATAATGTAGGTTCAAAGAAAGCAGGAGTTGTCGAACATCCCAGGAATCACACAATATCATATTCAATAATCATCACATGATTGCCGCCTGATGTTTACAGGATTTATTATACTATATCATGCTCTATTTTTCAATAAGATATTTGCGAAAACTGTTGGCAAAAATTTCAAGAGCCGCGGCAGGTCAGAAGTAAACCGCGCCCTCTTCCGTCACTCTCGCGTAAACCAGTTTTCTGGCCTTTGAAGGCAATCCGCCTATGACATAAGACTGAAGGAACCGCTTTTCCGCCTGGTCAAACAGCCTCTCATCGGAAGCAAAGAACTCCGCCAGCACATCGCCCGCTCTCACCGCATCCCCGTACTTTTTGTGAAGAAAGATGCCGGCTCCGTAATCAATGGAGTCCTCTTTCTTCGTCCGGCCCGCGCCAAGCATGGCCGAAGCGATCCCGCAGCCCTCCGTATCGATATGAATAATGAACCCGTCGGAAGGAGCCAATACCTCTCGCCTGAAGGGGGCTCTGGCAAGCTTCCCTGTATCATAGATGCAGGATTCATCTCCTCCCTGGGCTTTCACCATATCCGCCAGAACTCTCACGCCTCTGCCTTCCCGCATGGCCTGCTCCGCCATGGAACCGCACTGCTCGATCGTCCCCTTTCCGGCCAGGAAAAGCAGATTGGCAGCCAGCTGCAGACATATCTCCGTCAGATCAGCAGGTCCCTGTCCCCGCAAGGTCTGAACCGCCTCCTCAACTTCCATGGCATTACCGATTGCATTGCCCAGCGGAACGTCCATGTCCGTAATCAGCGCGCAGCATTTTTTCCCGGCTCCATTGCCGATAGCAACCATCTCGCGGGCCAGAGCGACGGAATCCTCCAGGGTCTTCATAAAAGCGCCGCTTCCGGTCTTTACGTCCAGAACGATGGCGTCGCTTCCGGCCGCCAGCTTTTTGCTCATAATAGATGAAGCGATCAGCGGGAGACTGTCAACGGTAGCCGTCACATCGCGAAGGGCATAAAGCTTCTTATCCGCAGGAACCATATTGCCGGACTGGCCGATAACCGCGATGCCTACCTCATTGACGATCCTGCAGAACCGGTCTCCGGGAATAACAGTAGTCAAGCCAGGGATGGATTCCAGCTTATCCAGGGTGCCGCCTGTATGCCCCAGACCGCGGCCGGACATCTTGGCCATCTTCACGCCAAGAGACGCGACAAGCGGTCCGATTATCAGCGTCGTCTTATCTCCCACGCCGCCGGTGCTGTGCTTATCCACCTTAATACCCTCGATGGAGGAAAGGTCCGCCGTATCCCCGGAGCAGGCCATCTCCATGGTCAGATCTGCAGTCTCCTGTCGGTTCATGCCCTGAAACCAGACAGCCATCATCATGGCGGACATCTGATAATCAGGAATCTCACCGGCCACATATCCTGAAACCATCTCATGGATCTCCTGACGATTCAGCACGCCGCCCCGTTTCTTCTTCTCAATCAGATCATACATGCGCATACGGACATCCTCCTCTAAATGACATGATGCGGCCTTATCAGAGCAGATTATCGGGACCGAATCCAAAGGGCAGAAGCTGCTCAAGAGTCATCTCACGATAATCATCGGGACTCTTCGCCAGAAGAATCCGAAAATGCTCCGGCTCGCAAAACTCGCGCATAACCTGCCTGCAGGTACCGCAGGGAGCACAGAAATCCGTAATCACTCCGGCTTTTCCCCCGCATATGGCAATGGCCTCAAATTCCCTTTTTCCATCGTTGACTGCCTTGAAAAACGCGCTTCTCTCCGCGCAGACTGTAGCGGGATACGCCGCATTTTCAATATTAACTCCCGTATAGACGCTGCCGTCACCACACAAAAGCGCCGCCGATACATGAAAACGGGAATAAGGCGCATAGGCGTTCGGCAGATTGTCAATAGCCGCCTGAATCAGTTCCCGCTTATCCATATCCGTTCATCCTCCCATTCTGTTCTTCTGACTATCCGCGGCCTCTGCTTCGGCCTGTCCGCGTTCTTCTTCCGCTTTGGCCAGCTTCACAATCCGGCTGGTTCCCAGCCGTGAAGCGCCCAGCTTCAGAAATTTCTCCGCGTCTTCAAAGGAAGCGATACCGCCGGCCGCTTTCATCTTTACATTCGGTCCGATATGGCTGCTGAACAATTCGATATCCTCAAAGGTGGCCCCGCCTTTGGAAAATCCGGTGGAAGTTTTAATATAATCCGCTCCGGCTTCTGTCACCAGACGGCACATGGTTATCTTCTCTTCCTCCGTCAAAAGGCAGGTCTCAATGATCACCTTCAGGATATGGCTTCCGCAGACTTCCCTGACAGCCCTGATCTCTTCCAGTATCTTCTCATAGTTCTTATCCTTCAGATCTCCGATGTTGATAACCATATCGATCTCATCGGCGCCGTTCTCCAGAGCGTCCCTGGTCTCATAGACCTTTACTGCCGTTGCATTATATCCGTTGGGGAAACCGATAACCGTACAGATAGACATCCTGTCCCCAAGATATTCTCTGGCTCTGGCTACATAAGACGGGGGAATACACACAGACGCCGTCTGATAATGGACAGCGTCGTCGCAGATCTGCCGTATCTCTTCCCACGTAGCTCCCTGGGCCAGCAGCGTATGATCCACTGCCCGAAAAATCTCTTCTCTCTTCATAAATCGTCTCTCCCTGTCTGCCTCATTATACATATCAGCGTTCTTCCAGATCCTTCAGGCGGTACACCCGGTATTCGCCTTCATATATATAGCCCAGTTTTTCGGCCAGTCCCACAGACTGATAATTTACCGCGTCCCAGTTAGGCGTCAGCTCTCTCTCCAGACACTCCAGCATAAAAGCGGCGCAGCAGGCCAGGGCAAGTCCCTTCCCGCGCCAGTCCTTTCTGGTATCCACTTCAATCTCCATCCAGCCTTCGCTGACGCCATACGCGGAGCAGCCGGCAATCATCTCCCGTCCCTTCATAGCCGCATAGCCGAAACAGCAGCCGGAAAAATGCTTATAACTCTCAAAGTTGACACACAGAGGCCGGCTCCATTCTGACTTAAGCGCCAGTCGGTACAGTCTCTCGTCAATACGCTTAATCCTTATCCCGGCAGGAATCGCTTTCATATAGCCGCGAAGCTTTTCAAGATCAAAATGATGTTCATCTTTCTTCAGCGCGTACCGGCTCACAGGGCGTATCAGTCCAAGGAACTCGTCCTCAAGCCAGTCAGCCCACCGCTCATTCTGCGGATAAAGAAACGCCTGATCGGCCGACTGATAGATCTGACTCTTCAATTCAAGCGCCTGTTCTCCCTTGGGAGGAAGTCCCAAAAGATAGGCGAAATCGCCTACTACCACCAGACAATAAGGGGAATCTGTAAGACTGGGAACCCATACCCGGCCCATTGTGCCTTCTGCCGCGCCCCGCAGCAGCACATCCCTGCTGCCTTCGCAGATTGACTGAATACTTTGCCGTTTTTCTCTTCCAAGTTCAATCATATGCTTCCCCTCCTTTGCTTCTGTGAAATGCCGGCCAGATAAATAAACTGATCTTCCCTCATTATTTTACCATACTTTCAGATAAAAATCTATGATTTTGAAGACAAATCCTAAAGGCCGTCGTTATAATAGATGAGGAAGGAGGTGAGGGGAATCAACCATTCAGAACAGCTTGAACAGTGGATTGACGAATATCAAAATCTGATCTATACCATTTGCTTTCGGATGACCGGAGATTACTTTGAGGCCCAGGATCTGACCCAGGAGACCTTCCTCTCCGCCTACAAATGCTCCTCTTACTTTGACGGTCACAATCCCCGGGCATGGCTGTGCCGGATCGCCTCCAACAAATGCCTGGATTACCTGAAGGCCAACGGCCGGAGGCAGATTCCCACCGACGACCGGTTTTTCCTGACATACCAGGATTCCTCTCCCCCGCCGGAACGGTCCCTGACAGAAAAAGACATCCGGCAGCAGCTGTATGCATGCTGTATGCAGCTGAAATCGCCTTACCGGGAAGCGGCCCTGGACTATTACTACTATGAGATGGATATTCAGCAGATGGCCGCGAAAACCGGCAAAAATATAAAAACCCTGCAGACACATATCTACCGCGCCAAAGCCATGCTGCGGAAAATGCTTCGAAAGGAGGATCTGGAAGATGGATAAGACAGAACATCCCACTTATCTCAATGAATACCAGGCGGAACGTCTGGCGAATCTGGTGGAAAGCAAGGGGCTTATGACTGCTCCTGCCAACCTGAAATCCGCTATCCTAAAACGAAGCCGCCAGATGGATGTACAGATGATTGCCGAGGCCAACCATCTGGGCAGGCAGGCAGAACTGTTCTTCTACGGCCTGAAGGTCGGTGCCGCCGTAGTCTGTTCCATCGGCCTGATTCTGGCGGCGCCTCTGATCACCCGGAATTTCGCCGGATTCAATCTTTCCGGATTGGCTCTTTCCGGATCGGATCATTCCAGTTCGGCTCTTTTCGCATCGGATTTTTCCGAATCAGATCTTTCCGGATCCGATTTCGCCGACGGACAGGGAGAAGCCCAGCGGATTCCCCTTCACGACCGGCTTCACCGCTCTCTCATGGAATTTTCCGAGCGGGCAGGAGCATTCATAAGCGAACCAATCGATATGGAGGTATTTTTCAATGACTAGAAAGAAAAGCAGATTTATGACATTTTTAATCTCACTGATGCCGGGGGCCGGGGAAATGTATCTGGGATTTTACAAATGCGGCGCCAGCATTATGGTCCTGTTTCTGGGCGGAATGGTGGTCTTTGGCGCCCTGATTCCCCAGCTTCTCTACCTGCTGACTGTCCTGTGGTTTTACAGCTTCTTCCACACCAACAACATCAACGGCCTGCCGGACGAGGAATTCTACGCACTGGAGGACGATTATTTCATGTCCATGAGCCCGGAGAACGTCAGGGGTTTCTGCGGACGCTACAAAAAATACATCGGCATTGCCCTGCTTCTTCTGGGTGTCAGCGTGGCGTGGAACGGGGCCTACGAGATGGTTCAGGCCCTCTTTACCCGCCTTGGGCTCCCGGATGAAGATTTCACAATCCTTTATCGGGGCAGAGACGCCATCTCCCAGCTGATCGCGGCTGTCATCATCATCGTCATGGGCTGCAGCCTTTTTAAGGCCAAGAAGGAATCTTTACAGGCCCTCCCGTATCTGTCTGATACGGCGGCCTCGGCCGGCCCTGCGGCCCCATCGGCAGACACAGCCGCAAAACCATCCGTATCCGAAGAAACCGTGGCCGAAGAAAAGAAATCCCGGAAAACCTCAGATGAAGTCCCCCGGGAAACGCCGTTCGGCGCGGATTCATAATGCGGACTCGCAGAGCAAACGCCGTCCAACATGGATTTATAACGCAGGTTCACAGATCAGCCCCCACAGACCTGCGCCTAGTTGGCCTTTCGGTTTATGTACTCGGTTCTGGTCTTGGAGTAAGCGAATTTCTGGCTCTTATACAGACCATAGTAGCCGGAAAGCGTAAAAGTAACCGCTATGGCAATGCCGAAGTAAGGCATGGCTTCCGCACCGCACATTTCCAGGCCGATAATCAAACTGGAGATGGGACAGTTGGTAACGCCGGCAAACAGGCACACCATGCCGCAGGCCGCGCAGAGGGACGGGGAAAAGCCGAAAACAGTTCCCAGGACACAGCCGAAGGTAGCTCCCACGCACAGGGTCGGAACAAT
>CANQBN010000117.1 GCA_947588855.1 uncultured Lachnospiraceae bacterium | reverse complement strand
CTGGAGTCGCCTCCGCCAGACGTTATCTGGTATCCTGCCCTGTGAAGCCCGGACTTTCCTCTCCCGCGGCCTTTCGGCCTCAGCGGCAGCGATCACCTGTCTTGCTCAGATATTATTCTACCATATATCATAGATTTTTCCAATTCATTTTTTATTGCCTTATTCTTACATTTTCTTTATAACCGCCCGGCTGAGCCGGACCGCCGCCTTACACCGGGAAACAGCTGTCGCCGATAAATTCCCGGACAATGGAGTTATTGGGTATGGTCCTGCTGTCCACGCCCAGGAAATAATCCATGAATTTCAGAAGCCGCTTGGCTTCTCCGTACTCCGGGCAGTCTCTGGGAATCTGAAACAGAAGCGGCTCCGCGTACAGCTTAAGCACCGACAGCTCATAGACCGATGCGGAATTGAACATAACGTCCGCCTCCTCCTGGTAAGGAAAGATATTCTTCTCCTCTCCTCTTCTGACGGAAGGCCAGCGGTTTATGGTATCCCTGGCTGTGGCGCCCCTTGTTCTGGCGTCGCGGACCATCCGTCGTATCAGCCTTCCGTCGGTGGTAGGAATCCGGTTATGTTCGTCGATATTCAGCTGAGTCAGGGCGCTGATATAGATCTTGAACTTGCTCTCCTTCGGCAGCGCGTAAGAGAATTTATCGTTGAGGCAGTGAATCCCCTCGATCACCAGAATATCTCCCCTGCCGAGAGTCAGGAATTTTCCCTTATACTCCCGCTCGCCGGTGATAAAATTATACTGAGGCAGCTCAACGGTCTCCCCGGCAAGCAGCCGGTTCATATCCTCATTAAACTGTCTGATATCCAGACATTCCAGCGCCTCATAGTCGTATTCACCGTTCTCGTCCTTCGGGCTGTTCACCCGATTGACGAAATAATCATCCACGGCAATGGGATGGGGCTTCAGTCCCAGCGCCTGAAGCTGAATGGACAGCCGGTAAGAAAACGTAGTCTTGCCTGATGAAGACGGGCCGGCAATCATGACAAATTTCTTGTCCGGCTGCGCCGCGATCATCTCCGCGATCTGACCAATCCGCTTCTCCTGCAGAGCCTCCTGAATCAGGATCAGCTTAGTGGCATAGCCGCGGCAGATCTGTTCATTGAGCGCTCCTACATCTTCAATCTCCATCTTTCTTCCCCAGTCGGAAGATTCCTTAAGCACCTCAAAAAGCTTTCTGCTGGGCACGAATTCCGGTACTTCAGAAGGATTCTCCATGGAAGGCAGCATCAGCACAAATCCATATTCATAGGGCACCAGGTCAAAATACTTGATATAGCCGGTATTCTGCGCCATATATCCATAAAAATAATCCTCAAATCCCCCAAGATTGTACAGATTGGTCCTGGAAACCCGCCGGAAGGAAAACAGCCTGGCTTTATCGTGCATTCCGTATTTATCAAACAGCTCCACAGCCTCCTGAGTATTGACGCTTCGCTTCATAATGGGCAGCTTCTGGTCCACATACTCTCTCATCTTCGCCTTCACACTTGCCAGCAGCTCTTCCGTTATCTCAAAATTGCCTCTCGGCTCCACAAAAAAGCCTTTTCCTACAGAAAAATCAACTGCCAGCCGTTCAATTCTGTCATCCCCCACCACCTCATGAAAAGCCTTCAGCATCATAAGCGTGGCCGTGCGCTGGTAGGCCTGCATGCCGGGCTTCTCAGCCGTCGTGATAAAATGTATCTGGCTCCCGTTCTTTATTTTCTTATGAAGCTCCGTCAGCTTTCCGTTGACGCTGGCCAGTATAATATCATACTCATAGCCGGACTGAAATTCGTCCACGATCTGAAACAGTCTGGTGTCGGTCTCATATTCTCTCTCCTGCCCGTCAATAACCGCTTTTATCAAACCTGCATGCCTCCTTTACTGAATTCTCTACCAGGATACTACAGGGAACTTCAGGGGCATCGTTACAATAACCGCGCCTGGATCAATATGTTCCGCACAGTAATCCGCCATAACATCCACAAAAACGTGTTCCAGCCCGTAGTGACCAGCGTCAATCACAGCCAGCCCCTGGGCCGCCGCGTCGATTCCGTCATGATGCCCCATATCGCCGGTAATCAGTACCTGCGCTCCGGCTTCGACAGCCGCCTGAGTCATTCCCTTTCCGGAACCGGGGCAGACAGCCGCCCTTTCCACCGGCCCGGTTATATGGTCCGCGCCGTAAACAGTCACAAACGGCAGCGTAAACTCCCGCTTCACACGCCCGGCCAGTTCCTTCAGCGTAACGGGGGCAGCCAGCGTGCCGCATTTCCCAATGCCATATTCTATGCCGTCCTCAGTCTGTCCCATGATCTCCAGCGGTCTTCCATCCAGAATTCCCAGGGCCTCCGCCGCAATATCGGCCATACAGCCCGGCGCGGCATCAAAATTGGTATGCATGGCATAGCAGCAGATATCATGTCCGATCAGTTTCAGAAGCCTTCTTCCAATAAAATCCTGATCGTTGATCTTCTTCATGGGCGAAAAAATAAGCGGATGATGCGTCAGAATCAAATCGGCACCCTCCTCCGCCGCCCGGTCCACCGCTTCATCGACAGCGTCCAGGGCAATCAATACTTTCCTGATCTCTTTATCCTTCCGTCCGGCGATCAATCCCGGATTATCCCAGGCGCACGCATACCGCTCCGGGGCCAGCCGGTTAAGCCGTTCTATCCATTCTCCGCAAACCATCAAATCTCACCTCTTCTTTCGTCATTCCAGCCAATGCTGCCCTTCTATCTGAGAAAGCAGCCTCTCTATCTCTTCCCGGCGCGCGGCGACCGCCGGACCTTCCTGACCTGCAAGGCCGTCCAGTATCTGCCCGTATACCCGCCTTTCCCTCTCAAGCAGGCGGCAAAGACACGGATCCTTTCTTTTTAAAAGCACCGGGCCATAAAGGGCCTGAAGCTCATCCAAAGGTTCCATCACACCACGGACCACATCCATGACCGTATAGTATTTCCCGTCCTCGCAGATCATGGCTTCCTCATCAATGCGAAACCCGTTTCCCTGAAGAAAGCGGCGCACCTTATCGATTTCAGACTGGGGCGACAAAATCCAGTGCTCAATATCGTCCCACAGTCTTTTCCCGTCCTGAATAATATGTATAACCAGTTCTCCGCCCATACCGGCCAGGATGACCGTATCCGCTTCCCCCGGTCTCAGCTCCCTCACGCCGTCGCTGAGCCTTACGGCGATCTTTTCTTCCAGACCAAACCTGCGGATATTCTCCTCAGCCCGGCTCAAGGGTCCCGGCTTCACATCCATGGCCAGCGCGGCTTCCGCTATTCCACGGGCTGCCAGCGCAATCGGCACATACCCGTGATCGGTTCCCACATCAGCTATCCGGCTGCCGCGGCGCGCGAAGGACGCGACCAGCTCCAGCCTGTCCGACATTTTCATATTCATTCGTCCAAATAATCCTTTAATTTTTTGCTTCTGCTGGGATGTCTGAGTTTCCGCAGGGCTTTAGCCTCTATCTGACGGATCCTCTCCCTGGTCACATTAAACTCCTTCCCCACTTCCTCCAGAGTTCTGGGTCTTCCGTCATCCAGTCCGAACCGGAGCTTCAGCACCTTCTGCTCGCGGTCCGTAAGGGTCGACAGCACCTCCAGAAGCTGCTCGCGAAGCAGCGTGTAGGTAGCGGCGTCCACGGGAACGGCCACATGATCGTCCTGAATGAAATCCCCGAGGTGGCTGTCCTCTTCCTCTCCGATCGGAGTCTCCAGAGACACAGGTTCCTGGGAAATCTTCATGATCTCCCTCACCCGGTCCACGGGCATCTCCAGCCTCTCGGCGATCTCCTCCGGCTGAGGCTCCCTTCCCAGTTCCTGCAGAAGCTGTCTGGACGTGCGAATCAGCCGGTTGATGGTCTCCACCATATGGACCGGAATCCGAATGGTCCTGGCCTGATCCGCGATAGCCCTGGTGATTGCCTGGCGGATCCACCAGGTCGCGTAAGTGCTGAATTTATATCCCTTGGTATAATCAAATTTCTCTACGGCCTTGATAAGGCCCAGGTTGCCCTCCTGGATCAGATCCAGGAACTGCATGCCCCGGCCTACATACCTCTTGGCAATACTGACCACCAGACGCAGATTGGCTTCCGCCAGACGCTTTTTGGCTTCCTCATCCCCAAGCTCGATGCGCTTGGCCAGATCGATCTCCTCGTCTGTAGACAAAAGCGGAATTTTACCAATCTCCTTCAGATACATACGGACGGGATCCTCAATACTCACCCCTTCCGGGACGGACAGGTCGATAGATTCCAGGTCTATTTCCTCTTCCTGTTCCAGATTGATGCCATCCTCCAGAAACAGGTCCAAGTCCAGATCGTCATCTGCTCCCATATGAATCACGTCAACCCGGTTGGCATCCAGAAACTCGTATACTCTGTCCCATTTGTCAGAATCCAGATTGTCATCTTTAAAGAAATCCGCTACTTCCTGGCTGTCCAGAATGTTTCTTTTTTTCTTGGCCTCCGCCAAAAGCTGCTGCAATTTTTCTTCAAATCCCATTGCTTTCTCGTCCATATGGTCCTACCTTTCCGTAGTCTGCATATATTTTTTCCTTAATCAAAGGAAATATGCAGTGTCTTGAGCGCGCTCTGAGCCCTGATGATCTCCTGCAGCTGCGTAATATCAGCGGTCCTGCTGGCCTCATCCAGACTATTTTTGCGCACCTTTATCACAGTCTCCGTAAAAGCCTTTTTCTGCTCGTCGCTGTTTAGCTGTCCGTTCAGACTGGCGTTAAAAAGCGCGGCAACCTCTTTATACTGATCCTGATCGTTGATAAAATGGTCCAGTATCTGCGCCGGATTCAGAAGTCCTGAGTGATGTCCCTCAAATACCATCAGGGCTACCTGGTGATAAAGCTCCTCCCGGAAATCTTCCGGTGTAATGATGCCCTCTATCTTATCAAACAGCTCCGGATTTTCAATCAGCCAGGTAAGAAGGAGCCTCTGGGACTGTCTGGGGCCGTCCTCTTTCTCTTTTCGCTTCTCCCGTGAAGAGACAGGCCGCTGTCTTTCCGGGACCGTCCCCGGACTGATCCGGGCCGCCAGCCGGTTCACCAGCTGTTTCAGGTCCTGATAATTGATCATCTGCTCTCTGGAAACAGCCTGGATGTAATTGTCTCTCTCCAGGGCCTCGGGAAACTCCAGAAGCTTTCTGGCCGTCTCATTGTAGAATCTGGTCTTCTGCTCCGGATCTTCCAGATCGTAATTCCGCTTCAGCACATCGATCTCAAACAGGAAACTGTTCTTCGCCTCGGCAATCCGTTTGCGGAACACGTCGGCGCCGAGATTTTTGATAAATTCATCCGGATCCTTGTAAGGCTTCATGTTCAGCACCCTGCAGGAGATTCCCACCTCCTTCAGTATGGGAATAGCCCTCAGCGCCGCCGCCACGCCGGCCCCGTCGCTGTCGTAGGTGAGAACTACCTGATCCGTGTAGCGCTTGATCAAGGAAGCATGCTGGGAAGTGAGGGCCGTTCCCAGAGACGCCACGGCATTGGTGAAACCAGCCTGATGCATGGCGATCACGTCCATGTATCCCTCGCAGAGCAGCAGACATTTCTCCCGGGATGTCCTGGCGAAATTCAGGCCGTACAGGTTCCGGCTCTTGTCAAACAGCTTCGTCTCCGGAGAATTCAGATATTTGGGCGTCCCATCGCCCATGACCCGGCCGCCGAAGCCGATCACACGGTTGTTCACATCCATGATGGGAAACATGACCCGGTTCCAGAACTTGTCCCTGCTGCCTCTCTCCTCAATGGTCACAAGACCGGTTTCTTTCAACATCTCATCTTTGTATCCCTTGCTCCGCAGATACCGGTACAGGCCGTTGCCTGTCCTGGCCGCGTATCCCAGACCGAAATGCCGTATGGTATCGTCCGTCAGCTTCCGGCCGGTCAGGTAATCGTACCCCTGCTTTCCAGAAGGCTGCTTCAGCTGATAGTAAAAATAATTGGCCGCCAGCTTGTTGATCTCCAGCAAAGTGGCTTTCAAATCCGCCTGGGCTCTGGCCTCCTTTGATAATTCCTCCTTGGGGAGCTCTACCCCGGCCCGGTCCGCCAGGGTCTTCAGCGCCTCGGAAAATGTGTAATTCTCATACTCCATCAGAAAAGTAAATACATTTCCGCCTGCGCCGCAGCCGAAACAATAGTACATCTGCTTGCCCGGCGACACGGAAAAAGAAGGAGATTTCTCATTGTGGAAAGGACACAGCCCGAAATAGCTGCTGCCCTTCTTCTGCAGCTTCACATATCCGGATACAATATCCACGATATCGCTGCGGGACCGCACTTCCTCTATCACATCTTCCGGATAGTACATGGCAGTTTCCTCCTCTCCTCTGATCGTATTTCCAATCGATCCATTATCCATGCAGGCGCAGGCCGCCGGTTGCATCGGCTGCCAGTTGCATCGGCTGCCTGTCTCCCGACTACCGGCCTCTCCATTGCTTGTCTTCCCGCTGCCGCCCCGTCTCTACAGCGGCTTCCAGGATTTCGGCACGAACAGTTCCTCAAACATGGCGATGGCGTAATGGTCGGTCATGCCGGCGATATAATCGCAGACTATCCGGTCCTTCGTCTCGCCCCGCTCCGCCTTCATCCGCAGGTATTCCTCCGGCAGCTTGTCCTCATGGTCCATATAGTAATGATACAGCATCTCGATGAGCTGCTGAGCCTTTTTCTCCTCCGCCTTAGCCACGCTTCCGCTGTACACATTGGCAAACATCCACCTTCGAAGGCCCTGCATGGCCGTCTCCATATCAGGAGACATGACGA
Organism: uncultured Lachnospiraceae bacterium; assembly: GCA_947588855.1. Lineage (GTDB taxonomy): Bacteria > Bacillota > Clostridia > Lachnospirales > Lachnospiraceae > UBA3402. The sequence goes on along the minus strand of CANQBN010000117.1, from coordinate 3,040 downwards.
TTTCCGGTCTGCCGCAGCTGCTGCCTATAATATCATGAATCATATTGTTCAGACGGTCCCGGACGCTTCCGCCCAGCACCTGGGTGTACTCCTTCGGCAGGTCCTTCTCCTCGAATATCTTAGCCCGGATGGCGTCGTCGATATCGTGGTTAATGTAAGCGATCTTGTCCGAGTAGCGGACGATGGCCCCCTCCAGCGTAGAAGGATGGCCGCTCGTACGGTGATTCAGGATACCGTCCCGCACCTCCCAGGTCAGATTCAGTCCCTTCCCGTTCTTCTCCAGAACCTCCACCACCCGGACGCTCTGTTTATAGTGGGAAAACCCATCCTCAGAAATCTGATTCAGAATATATTCTCCGGAATGACCGAATGGCGTGTGTCCCAGATCGTGGGACAGGGCGATGGCCTCCGTCAGACTCTCGTTCAGCTTTAAGGATTTAGCAATGGTCCTGGCAATCTGGGATACCTCCAGCGTGTGGGTCAGGCGGGTCCGGTAGTGATCCCCCTCCGGTGCCAGAAATACCTGGGTCTTATGCTTCAGCCGCCGGAAAGATTTGCAGTGGATGATCCGGTCCCGGTCTCTCTGATATTCCGGACGGATATCGCACAGAGGTTCCTTGTGGTCCCGGCCCTTGGTCTCCCTGCTGAAGGATGCCCAGGGACTCAGCGTCTGATATTCCAGTTCCTCCATCTCTTCTCTGATCGACATAGACACCACTCCTCTACTCTATGTATATTTTCCGAAAACAAATTTATGCCTGGTGCCGGTCCCGGCCGGCGTCCGGCCGGATTTCCAGTCAGCCCGGCTCTCCATCCCGGCCGAATTTCCAGGCAGTCAAACTTCTCCGCACCTAAATTCCCGGCCGGTTCGATTCTCCGTTCCTCCCGAATTTCCGGTCGGTCCGGATATGAGCCTGCAGCTGCTCCTGGTAGGACTCTCCGTCCAGGGGCAGAGCCACCGGCCGGCCGGTCCAGGCGGAAAGATAGGCGGCGTTGGCAAGCTCCATGGCTCGTTCCCCTTCCTTTCCCGGCGCAATCAGCGCGCAGCCGGTCAGGACCGCCATGGCAAAATTGTCAAGCATCCCTTCATAATTCTTCTCAACCGGATACACTTCCTCCGCAATGGACAATCCAAGTCCGGTTCTGTTCTGGCAGGAAGAGTTCCTTCCGTACTCCATACTGTCCTGGTCATAAGCGACAATCCGCAGCGTATCTCCTTCCAGAATCAGCGTACCCCTGCTTCCCACAACTTCCAGCTTCTCCCGGCTGACCGTTTCTCCAGTAGTCACAAAGAAGCTGCCGCTCAGCCCGTCTCCGTAATCCATAAGAATGCGGCTTTCATCGTCCACTGTAAAATCGTTATATTTTCCAAAACGGATATCTCCGTACACTTCCTTCGGCATTCCGAACAGCCACTGCCAGACATCAAGCAGATGGTGTCCCTGATTGATCAGGACGCCGCCGCCTTCTCCGGCCCATGTACTATGCCACGGACTGGAACGATGATAAGCGCTGGTTCGGTAGGGTTCCGTATTCTCCATGGAAATCCGAAGAAGCCGTCCCAGTTCTCCTCTGTTCAGAATCTCCTTTATTCTTACATATCGGCTGTAAAGCCGCTGATGAAACATCATGGCGTACACTGCTCCGGCTTTCTCCGCTTCCCGGCTCATGAGACGAGCCTCCATAAGGGAAATCCCGGCCGGTTTATCGCAGAATACATGCTTTCCCGCCCGAAAGGCTGTCACTGCCAGCCTGGCGTGGGAATCATGGGGCGTCACAATCAGAACTCCGTCAAACAGATCCGGTCTGGCAAACAGATCGTCGCTGCTGTCAAACACAGCCGTACCCGGCGGCAGTTCCTTCTCCGCCCACCGGCGTGAAGCCTCGCTTCTGCAGACTGCGGCGGTCAGTTCCATATGAGGAACCCTTCCCTCTGTGATCATGGCCGCATATTTCCGCCCCATGGCTCCCGTTCCGATCAGGGCCATGCGGACCTTCCTATTCTCCGCCATACTGTTCTGACAGTCCATGACTTCACCCCTTCCGCAAATCAATGCATTTGTCATAAGCAACTTCTGTCCCAGTTTTTATTCTACCACTATATTCCTATAAAGTCACTCGGTTTTTCTATCTTTTAAGCAAGAGGCGCATCACACAGGCAGGCTGTCCCGCAGACACAGCTTTCCCCAGCCTGCCAAAGGATTGGGCCAGCTGTCGTAGCCAGGAAGCTGCCCTGCGCCCCGCTGCAGATAAGCCTTCAGCTTTTCTCCGTAGAGAAACGGATCGCTGCCGTCCACAATCCCCCACTGCATGAGAAGGGCCGCGCTTCCCGTTACTACCGGCGCGGCAAAGGATGTGCCGGTCACCGGTTCATAACCTCCGCCGTTTCTCGGGGCCATCAGATTCACTCCGGGGGCAACGAGATCCGGCTTCACCTGGTTCGTCTCCCTGGTAAAACCTCTTCCGGAGAAATCGGCATAAGACTCATATGCGCTGTTATACGCTCCCACGGAGATCGCTTTTCCCGCCGCGGAAGGAATCGTCAGCGTCGTATCCGGCGAGGACGTCAGAAAAAAAGTAGACCGGTTCAGCACTGCCGCGGAAGGAAGCCACAGATCGTACCTGCCTTTCAGAATCTTGCGCGGCGTCAGGCGGAACTTCCAGATACCGCTCGGAAGGTTCTGTCCCTGAAGAGGAAGCAGGTCAAAATAAATTTCCTGGGCCGGACTGTAGGGACTGGGTTCCCCGTAATACAGAAGGATTCTGGTATCCCCGTAATCCCAGGTCTGAGGGCCGATTACAGGAGGCAGCGGCCCCAGCACCTGACCGTCCGGCGCAACCACCGCAATCTGAAATTCATCCGCATAATTCTTCCACAGCTGAACGCTGACCTCGGTCTCATAAGAGGATATGGACAATTCCAGTTCCTGAGGTTCTCCCTCAGTTAAAATGCCCGATACGTGTCCTCCCGCAACCCCTTCATTCCCGGTGCCGATGACGATAACATTTCTCCCGAATCCGGCACCGGGAATGAAGGGGT
>CANQBN010000116.1 GCA_947588855.1 uncultured Lachnospiraceae bacterium | reverse complement strand
GGGATGATGAGAGCCTGAATATCCGTTCGGCTCCCGAGATGGATCCGGGAAATATTGTAGGACAGGCTTTGAATGATGAGCGGTATGTGGTGGAGGAGCAGCTGGACGGCTGGGTGAAGATTGCCAGCGGTTATATCTCATCTGATTACGCGGATGTGCGCCTGGCGCTGAATGAGGCCAGGAAGATGGATTTGAAGGCCATGGCCATCAGCCGCTATAATAATATTCTGGTTTCCAAGGTGACGGATTATCTGAACGTCCGGGAGACGCCTGCCGATGAAGGCAATAACAATATTATCGGAAAACTGCCCAGCAAGGCGGCTGCCGAGATTCTGGAGACGGAAGACGGCTGGTATAAGATTCAGTCCGGCCAGATTACAGGATATGTGTCGTCGGATCCCAGTCTGGTAGCGACCGGCCAGGAGGCTGTGGATATCGCCATGAACACGGCGTCTCTTATGGCTGTGGTTGCTACGGACAAGCTGAATGTCCGCAAGGAGCCTTCCACGGATTCAGGTGTCTGGACTCAGATTTCCAAGACGGAGCGGTATCCGGTGATCCAGCAGCTGGACGGCTGGGTTCAGATTGAACTGGATACTGGCGATGAGGACAGCGAGGGAGAAGGCGCTTTCATCTCTACCAGGGATAATAACGTGGAAGTCCGCTATGCTCTGGAGGAGGCTATTGAGTTCCATCCTCTTCAGGAGATTGCCAATCAGCAGGCGGCAAGGCGTGCCCAGATCGTCAATTATGCCCTGAGATTCGTCGGCAACCGTTACGTGTGGGGCGGCACCAGCCTGACCAATGGCTGCGACTGCTCCGGATTTACCCAGTCGGTGCTTAAGAATTTCGGCGTTTACCTGCCCAGAGTATCCAGAGACCAGGCGAATGCGGGCCGGGCGGTTACTTCAAGTGAAATGAGGCCGGGAGATTTGATCTTCTACACCAACAGCAAGAAGGTAGTAAATCATGTGGCCATGTACATCGGCAACGGACAGATCGTCCATGCGGCCAGCACAAGAAGCGGCATCCGTATTTCAACATGGAACTACCGGACGCCGTACAGGATACGCAATGTGATTGATTGATCTGATCAGGGACTGCTGCAGGCAATTCTGCGGCAGTTCCTTTTATGATGGAGAAAAGGACGACAGAAGCGCGTTTTGCATGGAAGCTCAATGTCCGTGTGAGCAGTTCAGAAGCTGCCTGATATAGCGGTTCAGTTTTTCCGTATCCTCAAACATCTCCGCAGTGTAAGGAGTATAAAAGAATTTGTCTTTATAATCCTGCTTGAAGGAAGGTTCCCAGATAGATTCTCCCTGAGGGAGAAAAAGGCCTTCTTTTTTCGTGTAGCAGGTCTGGGCTGTGGCCTTTTTGCGGGCGGCTCTCTCCACGAATTCACCGACACTCTTATGGATTGCGGTGTCTTCGTAGATAAGATAGTAGTAGTTCTGGTAATCGGAATAGAAATGTTTGAGCGAACCGGAAAGCAGTTCTGCGGTGACGCTCAGGCAGCTGCCGGAGGTCTGCGCGTGATAGGGTCTGCCGCAGAGCATTCCCTCCCAGGCAATGTCGATGGGAAGGCGGCAGGAGCCCCTGAGCGTCAGAGTCAGGCAAAATTCTCTGCCGCCGAACAGGTCTTCCTGTTCGGTGATCTTCTGCTCCTCAAGAGAAAATCCGCTTTCCAGAAAGTCCGGGTAATAGAGGATGGGAAGGATCAGAGGCATGCCCTCCAGATCTTCCCTGTTGTGAAGCATCAGCATATCGTAAAGACGGTCCTCGCGCGTGGCCAGATAGTCTTCATAGACTGCGATCAGCTGTCCGCCGGAGAACCTGTCCTGCCGGTTAATGCCGAGAAACCGCTCGATAGATTTCTGTTTCATGCTGTCCAGCTCCAGAAGGGAACGGTACGGCCGGATTTTCTTATAGATATCTATACTTTTTACGGAAGAAAAATCGTAGGGAAGACCATAGGCGCGGCACCGTTTCAGGAGAAACGGAATGTCAAAGCCGTCTCCGTTGAAATGAATCAGGGTCGTAAATCCCTTAAGAAAGGTGAAAAAGGAGATGAGCAGATCTTCCTCCGCGTCGGGCCTGTCCGCGAACCACTGGATCAGCCTCCAGTTTCCGTCCCGGAAACAGACGCAGCCGATAAGATAGATCCGGTTATAGTCGCCGGAGAATCCGGTAGTTTCAATATCAAAAAACAGAAGTTCATCCGGTTTTCCCAACCGGCTCAGCGGATATGCGTCCGGCTGAGAGATATTTTTTTCTGCGGTAATCATGATTAATTTCGCTCCCCAGTCATATTCTGAATCCCATTATAGCGGAGCCGGAAAAGGAAGTCAAACGGGAGGCGGAATATTTCCCTGCTTTTTCTTGCAAAGAAGCGCAACCTATGGTAAGATAACCAGGTAAGAGCACTATATTTTGTGGAATGTTTCGGATTAGGAAGGATCGGACGTGATATCATATATCAGGGGACCGCTTATGGAAGCGGATGAAGATGTAATTGTAGTGGAAGCGGGCGCTGTGGGTTACAATATCCATGTGCCGCTGTCCTTTCTTGAGTCGCTTCCGCCCTTAGGCAGCGAGGTAAAGGTTTATACATATCTGCGGGTGCAGGAGGATGCCATGACGCTGTACGGGTTCGCAGGCCGTCAGGACCTCAGGATGTTTAAGCAGCTGCTGGGAGTTAACGGCGTCGGCCCAAAGGGCGGTCTTGCCATTATGTCGGCCTTAAGTCCGGCCGATCTGCGGCTGGCGATTATTTCCGGAGACGCCAAGGCGATTGCCAGAGCGCCGGGTATCGGTCTGAAGACAGCCCAACGGCTGATCCTTGACCTGAAGGATAAAGTGAATATGGAGGAGGTACTTCCTTCCCTGGCCGATGAGACTGCCGAAGCCGAGATGAAGGCTGCCGGTATCGGCAAGGCCGGAAAAGACGCCATTGACGCCCTTGTGGGACTCGGTTATTCTCCCATGGAAGCGGCCAGGGCGGTACGCAGAGTTGAGATCACGGAGACGATGACTGCGGAGGATGTGCTGAAGGCCTCGCTGAGGAATCTGGCATTTTGAAATAATAGATGAATGGCTGGTAGATTTATATGGAACGGAGAATCATCAACACGGAGATTACGCCGGAGGACGAGAAGACAGAGTCCGGTCTGAGGCCTCAGTATCTGAAGGATTATATCGGACAGGAACGGCTGAAATCCACGTTAAAAGTGTATATTGACGCGGCGAAGTCCAGAGGAGATACGCTGGATCACGTGCTGTTTTACGGTCCGCCTGGCCTGGGGAAGACCACGCTGTCCGGGATCATCGCCAATGAACTGGGCGTGAACATGAAAGTGACGTCCGGTCCGGCCATTGAGAAGCCGGGAGAGATGGCCGCTATTCTCAACAACCTGCAGGAAGGCGACGTGCTGTTTGTGGATGAGATTCACCGGCTGAACCGGCAGGTGGAAGAGGTCCTTTATCCTGCCATGGAAGATTTTGCTATTGATATCATGCTGGGGAAGGAGTCTTCCGCCAGATCGATCAGACTGGAACTGCCGAAGTTTACTTTGGTGGGTGCTACCACCAGGGCCGGACTTCTGACCGCTCCGTTGAGAGACCGTTTCGGAGTGGTTCAGAAGCTGGATTTTTATACTCCACTGGAATTGAAGACGATCATCTGTCGTTCCGCCAGAGTTCTGGGAGTGACGATTGACGATGAGGGCGCCATGGAGCTGGCGAGACGTTCCAGAGGAACGCCCAGGCTTGCCAACCGGCTGCTGAAGCGGGTGCGCGATTTTGCCCAGGTGAAATATGATGGGAATATTACCAGGGAGGTCGCGGATTTTGCCCTGGATGTTCTGGACGTGGACCGGCTGGGCCTGGACAACAATGACCGGACGATTCTTTTGACAATCATCCAAAAATTCTCGGGCGGGCCGGTAGGGCTCGACACTCTGGCGGCGGCTCTCGGCGAAGATGCGGGGACACTGGAAGATGTGTATGAACCGTATCTTTTGATGAACGGTCTTATCAATCGGACGCCCCGCGGAAGGGTGGCTACTGAGAATGCTTACCGGCATCTGGGAATCTTACGGAAGGAGCTGACTGACAATGGAAAATAAAAAGTATTCAGAGGTTTTGATCGACGGGAAAATTTATTCTCTCAGCGGAGCGGAGGATCAGCAGTATCTCCAGCGGGTTGCCGCTTATCTCAGTGAGAAGACGGCCCAGCTGAAGAGTCAGGAGGGATTTCTTAAGCAGAGTCAGGAGTACCAGGCGGTTATGGTGGAGCTGAATATAGCCGATGACTATTTTAAAGCTCTGGATAAGGCGGAAATCAGCGACAGGAAGCGTGACGCGATGGAACGCGACAGCTACAGTCTGAAGCATGAACTGGTGACCACTCAGATGAGCCTGGAGAGGAAAGAGCAGGAACTGGCAGATCTCAGAAAAAAACTGGAGGAATCCAGAGAAGAGACGGCAGCTGTCCGCAGGGAACTGGAAAAGTCCGGAGAAGAGACGGCAGCTGTCCGCAAAGAGCTGGAAGAGACGAAAATCAGCCTGGAAAAAGAGAAAAAGCAGTATCATGGACAGTATAATAATAACAGGAGATAATCTTCGATAAAAGTACAATATGATTGAGGGCGTCTGTGAAGGAGGGACAGGCGTCCTTTTGGCTTAACCGGAAAAGGAGGCGGTGAAGCACAATGGCAAAAGAAAAGCGGAAAGTTGAAGTCCTCGCTCCGGCAGGATCGTTTGATAGTATGAGAGCCGCAGTCTGCGCCGGAGCCGATGCCGTCTATATCGGCGGAGCCAGATTCGGGGCCAGGGCCTATGCGGATAATCTGAATCAGGAGAACATGATCGAGGCGATCAATTACGCCCATCTCCACGGCGTGTCCCTCTATATGACGGTAAATACTCTTGTGAAGGAAAGGGAACTGGAAGAGTTGTATGAGTATCTGCTGCCATACTATGAGAGCGGATTGGACGCGGTGATCGTGCAGGATTATGGAGTTCTCGCTTCGGTCAGACGGTGGTTCCCGGATATGCATGTCCACGCCAGCACCCAGATGACGGTCACCGGAGCGGAAGGAGCCAGAATTCTTAAGGAAATGGGAGTATCGCGGGTAGTGACGGCCCGGGAATTGTCTCTTGCAGAGATCAGAAGGATTCACGATCAGGAGGATATTGAGATTGAGAGCTTTGTCCATGGGGCCCTGTGCTACTGCTATTCCGGCCAGTGTCTTATGAGCAGTCTGATCGGAGGGCGAAGCGGGAACCGCGGACGGTGCGCGCAGCCCTGCCGTCTGCCCTACGACGTGTTTAAGGCCGGGAAACGGCTGAATCAGAAGGACCGGCAGTATATTATGAGCCTGAAGGATCTGTGTACGCTGGATATTCTGCCGGATATCCTGGAGAGCGGAGTGTATTCCCTGAAGATAGAAGGCCGCATGAAGAGTCCGCGGTATACGGCCGGGGTGGTCAGTGTATACCGAAAGTATGTGGACATGTATCTGAAGCACGGACGCGAAGGATATCAGGTTGACGATGATGACAGAAGAATGCTTCTGGAGCTGTTTGACCGGGGCGGTCAGACGGAAGGATATTATCACCGGCATAATGGCAGGGACATGCTTATTCTGAAGGAGAAGTCCGCATTCCGGCAGGCGGACCAGAAGCTGTTCGATTATCTGGATAAAACCTTTGTGGATGCGGAGAAAAAGGAGAAGATTTCCGGCCGCCTGACTGTTTCGGAACAGCATCCTATGGAGTTATCGCTGAGACTGGAAGACAGAGAAGACGTCTGCGCGGCTGTCGAGGGAGCGTTTGCGCAGACGGCGCGGAACCAGCCGGTAACGGTCGAAAGGATGGAAAAACAGATACGAAAGACAGGAGATACTCCTTTTGAGTTTGTGAAGCTTGAGACGTCTGTGGAGGGAAATGTATTCATTCCTGTTCAGGATATCAACGAGCTGCGGCGTGAAGGAATAGAACAGCTTAAAAAGGCCATATTACTGCCTTACAGACGCAGAGCGTCTTCTGAATTTCATGCCGCGTCCTCCGGGAACGGCGCAAGAGAAGAATTTCATGCCGCGTCCGCCGGGAGCGGCGCAGGGGAAAAAGAAAACCGCGCCCGGAGATGGAAACTCCATGTATTGGTATCCGAAGAGGCCCAGTTTGACCGGGCGCTTGATGAGCCGGACGCGGCGGAGATTCAGATTGAGGCAGACGGCTTTGACCCGAAGAAATGGAGGCGGCTGACGGAAACGTGTCATAAAGCGGGAAAGACATGCGTTCTGGCTATGCCGGCCATCTTCAGAGCGCAGGCAAAGGCATTTTTTGACAGACGCCGGACAGAGCTTGAAGAAGCAAAGTTCGATGCGGTTCTTTTGAGGGCTCTGGAGGAGGCAAAGTATCTGGAGGAATTCAGCTGCCGTACGGGAACGCCTCTGTACAGCGACTGTTCGCTCTATATGTTCAATCACGAGGCGGAGAGATTTCTGGCCGACCATGGAATAAGCCGCATGACTTATCCTCTGGAACTGAATGAAGGAGAGCTTCGGGAACTGTCGGGCAGGCTGGAACAGGAAACGGAACTCATAGTCTACGGAGAGATTCCTGTCATGGTTACGGCCCAGTGCGTCAGGAAAACGGCGGATGTCTGCAGGAGGGACTCCGCGGAGAACGGGATAAGGGGTACGTTCTCACAGGAGATTCTGGAACTCAGAGACCGCACCGGCAAGATGCTTCCCGCGGTATGTCACTGCGCTTTTTGTTACAATGTGATATATAACCCCTCCCCGCTGGCTCTTCTGGGAATGGAAGCCTCTGTGGAACGGATTGGTCCTTCCGCGCTTCGCCTGCAGTTTCTGAATGAGACGCCGGAGGAGATGTCGGCCGTCATAAAAGCTTACGGCGATTCGTTCCTGAGAGGAAGAAAGAGCGGGGGACCGGCGGGGGAATATACCCGGGGACATATGAAAAGAGGAGTAGAGTAAGTGATCATAGAAGAAAATCTGCTGAAAATGTTTACAGACGGTTCCAGGTATTTCATGCTGTTTTTCATGGGCATGTATACTTACCTGAATTTCCGGTATTTCGGGGTGGATGAAGATGAGAAGCTGGCGATCTGCGGCAGGCAGATCCGGTATATGTTTCTTCTTCATCTGCTGGCTTACTGCGTTATTCTGGCGCATAACCGGGATGTGAAAACGGTTCTGTTCTATGGCGCGCAGGTAATCTTTTTTGTCTGCTATATCTTTCTGTACCGCGTTTTTTACAGGCATGTGTCCAGAATACTGGTCAACAACATGTGCATGCTCCTGTGCGTGGGCTTTATTATTCTGACCCGGCTTGATTTCGACAGAGCGGTGAGGCAGTTTCTCATCGTGATTGCGGCGGCGGCGGTCACCTGGATCATTCCGTTTATCATCGATAAGGTTCTGCTTCTGGAAAAGATTCCCTGGATTTACGGAATTGCCGGAATAATCCTTCTGGCTGTTGTGTGCGTTGCCGGCAACACCAGTTTCGGCGCTCAGCTTTCCCTGACGATCCATGGCGTGTCCGTGCAGCCGTCCGAGTTTGTGAAAATCCTGTTTGTATTTTTCGTGGCCACGATGTTCAACCGCTCCACGGATATGAAGCAGGTGCTGATAACCACGGCGGTGGCTGCCGTTCATGTGCTGATTCTGGTTCTTTCAAGAGATCTGGGAAGCGCGCTGATCTTCTTTACCACGTATATTTTTATGCTGTATGTGGCGACTTCAGACTGGAAGCTGTGCGGCCTGGGAGCCGTCAGCGGATGTGCCGCGGCTGTTATAGCTTACCGGCTGTTTGCCCATGTGCGTCAGAGAGTGTCGGCGTGGAGAAATCCCTGGGCGGATATTGATAATACGGGCTATCAGATCACGCAGTCCCTTTTTGCCATCGGAACCGGAAGCTGGTTCGGACTGGGGTTATATGAAGGTATGCCCAAAAAGATACCCGTGGTAGAGAAGGACTTTGTCTTTGCCGCGATTTCCGAAGAACTGGGAGCCCTGTTCGCGCTGTGCCTTATCCTCATCTGCCTGGGGTGCTTTCTGCAGTTTGTTATGATTGCGGGACAGATGCTTGCGCTGTTTTACAAGCTGATTGCCTTTGGGCTGAGCGTGATGTACATCGTACAGGTTTTTCTGACCGTGGGAGGCGTCATCAAATTTATTCCCTCGACAGGCGTCACGCTGCCTCTGGTCAGTTACGGGGGAAGCTCTGTCCTCAGCACGTTTATTCTGTTTGGCGTGATCCAGGGTCTGTATATCGTTATACGGCAGGAAGAAGAGGAGGTCTGGGAGGAGGAGCATCCCCAGACTGTCGGAAGAGAAGAAAAACGGTAGGGAGACGGAACATGAAATTGTTTGACAGGCTATTTCGCGAAAAAAGAAAATCGGAGGATTATACGGACCGCTCCAATCGGGATATGATGCGGCTGACATATCTTGTGGTGTTTGCCTTTGTGTGTCTGATCGCCTATGAAGGCTGGTTCCTTGCCGTAAAGAGAGAGGACGTTATCAACAACAGCTATAACGCGCGGCTGGACGGCTTCGCGGAACGTGTGGTCAGAGGAAGCATACTGAGCAGCGACGGTACGGTACTTGCGGAGACTCTGGTGGACGAGGATGGAAATGAGACGAGAAATTATCCTCAGGGACGGTTGTTTTCCAATGTGATAGGTTATTCCACTATGGGAAAAACCGGTCTGGAGGAATTAGCCCATTTTTATCTGCTGACTTCCCATATCAATCTGATCGAGCAGTGTTTCCGGCAGCTGATTGGAGAGAAGAATCCGGGCGATAATGTAATCACTACTCTGGATATGGAACTTCAGAAGGCGGCTTATGATGCCCTGGGCGACCGCAGGGGAGCTGTTATCGCCATGGAACCGGATACGGGCAAGGTGCTGGTCATGGTATCCAGGCCGGGCTTTGATCCCAACACGCTGGTGCAGGATTGGGACAGCCTGACCGCGGAGGGCAACAGCAGCGCTCTTCTTCTCAACAGGGCGACTCAGGGGCTTTATCCGCCCGGCTCCATATTTAAGACCATTATGGTTCTGGAGTACATTCGTGAGAATCCGGGTACATGGGAGGATTTCAGCTTTGACTGCGACGGCGCGTATGAGGACGGAGAATATACGATCCGCTGTTATCACGGCAACGCCCATGGGAGCCAGACCTTGATTCAGGCCTACGCCAACTCCTGCAACGGGGCTTTCGCGGTCCTCGGAAAGGAATTGGATTTGGAGAGACTGAAGGCTGCGTCGGAGGAGCTTCTGTTTAATAAAGAGCTGCCTCTTTCCATCGCCAGCAGTCCCAGCACCTATGTGATGGATTCCGGCGCGGATCTGTGGGAGATTCTTCAGACATCCATTGGCCAGGGCCGTACTCAGATCACGCCTATGCATTTTACGCTGCTGACGGCGGCCATTGCCAACGGCGGAACGCTTATGAATCCCTATTTTATCGACCGGGTAGAGAATGTGGGAGGCGATCAGATCCGGAAATTTATGCCGTCCGTGTACGGAAATCTTCTCCCCGCTGAGGAGGCGGCATGTCTTGCCGCCATGATGAGGCAGGTAGCGGAGATCGGAACCGGTTCGGCTCTTAGGACGGACGCCTACGCGGCGGCCGGGAAGACGGGGTCGGCGGAATTTGAATCCGGAAAAGAAACTCACGCCTGGTTTACCGGATTCGCGCCGGCGGACAATCCCAAACTGGTCGTGACGGTGCTTGTGGAGGAAGGCGGTTCCGGGGGAGGGGCCGCGGCTCCTGTTGCCAGAAATATCTTTGATATTTATTTCGCCAGATAACTTGCATAAGAGGAGAATATGCGGTATACTAAACC
>CANQBN010000115.1 GCA_947588855.1 uncultured Lachnospiraceae bacterium | reverse complement strand
CCCTCGGCGATGATCGAATGAATATCTTTTATGAACAGACAGGTGTCCACCGAAATCTCCAGCTTCTCTTCTGTCCTGAGGGGCAGAAGCCCCCAGTTGATCAGGTTGGAACGGTACCGCTTGGTGGTGTACTCATTGGCCAGGTTGGCAAAGCCGCCCAGAACCTTCTGGGAACTGGCCGCCTGCTCCCGGGAGGAGCCGTCTCCGATCTGGTCGCTGACCATCAGACCGCCGAAGGTGATGTCCGAGACATCGCAGCCGCACCGGTCGGCCAGCTTCTCAAGAAGGGCGTCCAGAGTCGCATTGCCGCAGCCTAATCCGCCTGCTTGTTCCTTCTCCGCATCCCCTTCTATCCTTCTTCTCTCCAGCTCCCGCACTGCCTTGGCCCGACCCACGTACTCTGGGTCCCGGCTGATCATCATGTAGCCGGAGATTTTCTCCGGATTGGAGCGGAAAGAAGATGCCTCACCGGAGGGAATCAGCTCATCCGTAGTCACGGAGCCATGGTAGGAGCCGGTGACCTTCAGAAGCAGATGCTTTTTGAGAGGTTGCATCTTAGGCCAGTCGGAGATATTGGGCCCCATGACAAGCTCTGCGGATTCATCGCCCTTTCCGTAATTATCAAATACCTGGTTCTCATAGATTTTCTTGTTGAAGTGGTGTTTTAAGCTGCGATACTCCACGTCCAGTTCGGTCGCCGCCGTCAGCCGGCCGCCGTTTCGGACAGTTGCCGCAATGGAACGGGCGTCCATAAGACAGGCCGCCGCCATCTGTCCCTGGCCGGGCTTGGAGCCCTCCCGATTGGGGTAGTTCCGGGTCATATGGCGGATGCTGACCTGGTTGTTGGCGGGCACGTCAGTGACGCCAAAGCAGGGACCGCAAATGGCCGGGCGCATGGTTACGCCGCAGACCGCCAGCTCCGCCGCAATCCCCTGGTTCATCAGGTCTTCCATCACCGGCAGGCTGGCCGGGTTGACCCCCAGAGCCAGACTATTTCCCGGAATCCCATATCCCTTCAGAATATCCGCCATAGCCACGATGTTTTCAAACAGGCCGCCGCTGCAGCCGCTGACCAGGGCCTGGTCCGGATAAAAGGCTCCGTCCCTCATGTGGGACATGATGGAGAATGGCTCCCCGCTGTCTCCCTTGATCCGGTTGCCCTCCGCCTCCACTTCCGCCAGAACCTCCGGCATCCGCTCCTTAAACTCCCAGATAGGCATGGCGTTGCTAGGATGAAAAGGCAGGGCGATCATGCACTCCACGGAGGACAGATCAATCTCAATCATGGCATCGTAGTACGCCCCCGCTGCCGGACGCATCCTCACATAATCCGTCTCCCGGCCATGCTCCGCCAGATACTCCCGGGTCTTTTCGTCGGTACACCAGATACTGGACAACGCAGCGCTCTCCGTGGTCATCACGTCGATGCCCATGCGGTATTCCATGGACAGGTTCCGGATACCGTCTCCCACAAATTCCAGCACCTTATTTTTATTGAAATTGTTCTTAAATGTGGCCGCCACCAGGGCAAGGGCCACGTCCTGGGGACCAACTCCGGGCCTGGGACTTCCCGTCAGCTTCACGGCGACGACCGGCGGATATTTTACGTCATAGGTTCGGCCCAGAAGCTGCTTGGCGATCTCTCCGCCGCCCTCTCCGATTCCCATGGTTCCCAGAGCGCCGTAACGGCTGTGACTGTCGGAACCCAGGATCATCTTTCCGCCGCCGGCCATCATTTCCCGCATATACTGGTGAAGAACCGCCCGGTAGGGAGGCACGAAGATCCCGCCGTATTTCTTCGCGTTGCCCAGACCGAAGACATGGTCGTCCTCGTTGATGGTGCCGCCCACGGCGCAGAGGGTATGATGGCAGTTGGACAGCACATAGGGCACCGGAAATTTCCTGATCCCGCTGGCCCGAGCTGTCTGCAGGATATTCACATAGTTATTGTCCGGAGAAACCAGAGCGTCAAATTTCAGCCGCAGATTCTCCATGTCACCGCTCTGATTGTGGGCCTTCAGGATCCCATAAGCCATGGTCCGGGCGCAGCCTTCCGCGATATCACGACCGCCAGCGGCGCACTCTATCACCTGAAAATTTTCATCCAGAAACACTCCGTGATCCATTAATCTTACCATATGATTCATCCACCCTTCTCTTCCCGCATACCAATGCAATACAAATAAAGCGTCATTGGTGCTTTGTTCACACTGGGTTAATTTCTGATATATAAGGTTCCTTCCATGATCCTTCTGGCCGTTCTCTGCACCGCCACGCTGGGCAGCTTGATCTCATCGCCGTCTTTCTCTATGTAGGGAACCATGGTCATGACGCCGCTGGGATGGCCGATGCGGACCGTCTTCTGTCCTTCTGCCGGAACCCCAAGCGTCTTGTACAGCAGGGATCCTTCCAGGAACGCCGCCACGGAAATGGAGCTGGCGGAAGTCAGAGGACAAGCCTTGTGGCATTTGAAGACGGAAATGACCCTGGCGCAGATATCCATGTCCGATTCCTTTACCGTCTGCCCGGCGATATCCGTGAAGGTCACCGGCCTCGTGAAAAATCCCACCTTGGGAACCGCCGGAGAATTGGCCGTAGCGTCCTCCAGGTCTTTGGCAAAGCCCATCATGCAGGCCGCCGTGCCGCGGATCTTTTCCAGAAGCTCACAAACTCTGGCGTTGCCGTTGATCTCCTCGGGAAGTTCCGTCCCCTTCATGCCGATATCCTCGGCCCGTACCAGCACCATGGGATTGGACACGTCCACAATAGTGGCCTCAATCGTTCCGAATCCTGGAATCATAAGCTCATCCAGCACATTGCCTGTAGGAAGGAGTTTTCCGGTCTTGGCCCCTGCCGGATTTAAGAAATTCACCTGCAGCTCAGCTGCGGTTCCGTCCACGCCTGCGATGGCGCAGTCCCCGTCCTGGGCGAAGGTCTTCGTCTCCGAATCGATGGGAACAGTGACATTGATGTATTTATCTGTGTTGCGGTTCAGCATGCGGACGGTGGTAATGGGCTCCACAATATCCACCATGCCCTCTTCCACCGCGTAGGGACCCACAGCCGCGGTCATATTGCCGCAGTTGGATTTATAATCAACCTGGCTCTTTCCCACGATGACCTGGCCTACCAGATATTCCACGTCCACATTCGGCTCCTCGCTCTTCCAGACGATAACAATCTTGTTGTTGGAGGATACGGTTCCGCCCAGGCCGTCGATCTGTTTGGGATCCGGATCTCCCATGGCCTGCAGGAAAATACTGTCCCATTCTGTCCGGTCCGCCGGAAGATCCTCCTTGTGGAACATACATCCCTTGCTGGTGCCGCCTCTCATAAATACAGTTTTGAATTTTCTCATGACATTTTTTCCTTTCTCCGTTTGGCTTTAAATTTTGACTGGTCTGATTTTAAATGATTTTCTGCAATCCTGAGACGCCGCCGTCCTATGTTTTTCCGCTTCTTTATGGCGACGTTCCCGGCAATTCTTGATGATTATATTATATTAAACAGAAATTTCTTCGTCCAATACCTGATTTCAATAGTAATTATCAGAGAAATTGTATGGAAACACAAAACTGCCGCAGGACGTATCCATTTCGCGCCTTCCCATGACCTGAAAGGCCGCCGAAACTCTCCTGCGGCAGTATCGGTTCTCATAAATTACTCTTTATCGGGCTGATGCACGGTGATCAGAACCTTTCCTACCCGCAAATCGTCCATTTCCAGAACCGTGACCGTAATATTCTCATATTCAAAACTGTCTCCTGCCTTGGGGAAGCCGCCAAAGTTCTCCAGCATCCAACCGCCGATGGTAACAGAATCCGTCTCGAATTTATCCTCATCCCATCCCATCAGCTCACAAAACTCACTGATGGAGAGATCTCCGCTGACCTCATATTCATGCTCGCCCCGTTCCACCACATCATTGATCACTTCATCCGTTTCGTCCCAGATATCTCCGACGATCTGCTCCAGCACATCCTCCATAGTCAGCATCCCGATGGTACTTCCATACTCATCGGTAACAATAGCGATATGGGTCTTCCGCTGACGCATCATAGTCAGAATCGCCGGCAGCTTTGTAGACTTATAGACAAAACACGGTTCAATCAAAAGGCTCTGAATATCCGGATCAGGCTGATCCAGCAATGCCCGATAGTAATGATTCAGATAAAGCACGCCAAGAATCCGTTCCCTCCGATCATCGTAGACCGGGAGGCGGGAAAAGGTAGCCTCCTCGATCTGCCGCCTCACTTCCTCAGGATCATCGTCAATCTCCAGGGCCGCCATATCCACCCGCGGCGTCATGACCTCCTGCGCGGAAATTTCAGAAAAATCAAGCGCGTTCTGGAGAAGCTCCGACTTATCCTCATCTATGATCCCCTCATCCTCAGAAGTCTCAATCAGATCAATCAGCTCTTCTTCCGCCGCTTCCGCCTCTTCATCCTCACCCAGTTTCTCGCCCTTTAAAGGAGCGGTGATCAGATTTACCATGCTGCAGATAACCCATGTCACAGGAGTCAGAACGGTCATCAGAAAACGCAGAGGCAGCGCCACGCGAAGGACGAACGGCTGAGGATCCCGCCTGGCGATAATCTTGGGCATGGTCTCACCGAAGATGAGAACAAGAATGGTCAGCAGGATCGAACCGACAGAGGTATAAAGATCCTGAAGGGTCTTCGATGCGTCAGCTCCCGCTGCCCAAAGCGCCAGCAGCGTGGCGACACTGGACGCGGATATATTCACAAGATTGTTGCCTATAAGGATCGCTGAAAGGGCCCGGTCAAACCGGTCGCAGATATAAAGCGCATGCTTCGCGGCAGAACCCCGGCTGGCCTCAAGGCGCGTCCGGTTCACGGCGGAATAGGCAATCTCTGAGCCGGAAAAGAACGCGGAAAAGGCCAGCAGAATCACGATAGAGAAGCTGTAAATTACGATAGTGGTCATGCTTTCTCCGCCTCCTCCCTCTCTACCCGGAGTACCAAAATGCGCCGTTTCTCCATCTTAAGAACGGTTATGCGCAGATCCCGGTATGTAAAGCTGTCTCCCTGCCGGGGAATATTGTCAAACGCAGCGTAGGCCAGACTGACCATATTTTTGTGGGCCACCTCATCTCTGTCGTAGTCTTCATAACCCATGCGGTCAAAGCAGTCATCGATACTCATGGAAGCGTCCACATCCCAGGTATGATCGTTTACCTGCACAAAGCTTTCCACCACTTCATCGTCTTCGTCCCAGATATCTCCCACAAGCTCTTCCAGCATGTCTTCTACCGTCACCACGCCCTCCATGCCGCCATAATCATCGGTGACGATAGCCATACTGGCCTTCCTGCGGTTCATGGCCGGCAGAAGATCGGCAATCTCCACACTGCCATGTACAAAAAACGGCGGGTCCATGATCTGGCGGATATCCACCTGGTCACCGTTTTTCAAATAAGCCTTTACAAATTTACGGCAGGACAATACGCCCACCACATTATCGATGGAATCGTGATACACAGGCATACGCGAATGACGAACTGTGCGGACGCGCTCCAGAATATCCTCTATTCCATCCGTATCATCAATGGCCTCCACATCTACGCGGACAGTCAGGATATCATCTACCGTATGGTTGCCGAAGCTCAGCGCGGACTGCACAAGCTCGCTCTTCTCGGCTTCCAGGCCGCCCTCCTCCGCGATATTTTCCACCATATCATAAAATTCATCCTCCGTCACGGCACTGCCTCCGCCGCCAAGCATATTGGCCGCGGCATTGCCCAGAGCCGTCAAAAGGAAGGAAAAAGGCGTACAGACGCGCATGAAAATAATCAGAGAACCGGCGATTCCCTGAGAAAAATGCTCGGAATATTTCTTCGCGATACTTTTGGGAAGGAGCTCCGCGAAAAAAAACACAATCACAGTAAGCACCAGCGTCATGGCAGCCACGGCATTGGTGCCCCACATTCTTGTCGCCCAAACAGTAGCAATGGAAGATGAAAGGATGTGTGAAAGATTATTGCCGATAAGGATGGTGGACAGGGCCTGGTCAAAGTGGTCCAGAATATACTGAACATTCTTCGCGCCGCGGTCGCCCTTGTCCGCCAGCAGACGGATACGAACTTTATTGACTGAACTGAGGGCGATCTCGCTGGAGGCGAAATACGCGCCCATGATAAGCAACACAAAAATCAGGATTAGGGATATCCAACTGTCCCCGTCCATTCGGGAATCACCTTGCCTTTCCAAAGATAAAGATAAATACATTATACGGAATAAAGCAAGGTTTGTCAATCATTCGGCGGTTTTTGATCACAACAGGTCCGCGAGGGTCCTTTCATCAAAAAAATGATTGATCGTTTCATATAACGCCGTCCACATGGGAAGCGTTTTGCAATACTCCGCCCGGCTGCACGGTTTCGCGCCGCACATCAGACAGGCGACCGGAGCGAGATCGCCTTCAGCGACTCTCAGGATATCTCCGACCGAATAGTCCTCAGGGGCTCTGGTCAGGCGGTATCCTCCGCCTTTTCCATGGACGCCTTCCACCAAACCCTCTTTTACCAGAACAGGCAGTATCCGTTCCATATACTTCAGCGACACTTCCTGCCGATGGGCAACTTCCTTCATGGGAATGTAGCCGTCTCCCTGATTCTGCGCGAGATCGATCATGACCCGAAGCGCGTATCTGCCTTTTGTTGAGATCATTATGAATTCCTCCCAATCCGCCGGTACCGGCACGGCTTACGGAATATCTCCACAACGGCCCGGCACCCCAAAATGGGCCCGGGCCTGATGTAAACGTTCTTTCTCAGTCCGCGAAAAGCGGTGTGGACAGATATCTGTCTCCGGTATCCGGAAGCAGGACAACGATAGTTTTTCCCTCATTCTCCGGACGCTTCGCCAATTCAACGGCCGCCCAAACGGCAGCTCCGGAAGAAATTCCCACAAGCACGCCTTCGCTCTTGCCGATCAGTTTTCCCGCCGCAAAGGCATCGTCATTTTCCACAGGGATAATCTCATCGTAAATATCCGTGTTCAGTACTTCCGGAACAAATCCGGCGCCGATGCCCTGAATCTTATGGGAACCTGCCTTACCGGTAGAAAGTACGGCGGAGGAAGCCGGTTCCACGGCCACAATCTTAACGCCGGGCTTTTTAGCCTTTAAATACTCTCCCACACCGGTAATCGTTCCGCCGGTACCGACGCCGGCCACAAAAATATCCACAGTACCGTCCGTATCCTCATAAATCTCAGGACCTGTCGTCTCTCTGTGAATTCTGGGATTAGCGGGGTTCACAAACTGCCCGGGAATGAAGCTGTTGGGAATCTCAGCTGCCAGCTCATCGGCCTTGGCAATCGCTCCCGGCATACCCTTCGCCCCCTCGCTGAGCACCAGCTCGGCGCCGTAAGCCTTCATCAGCTGCCTGCGCTCCACAGACATGGTATCGGGCATAACGATGATAATACGATAGCCTTTCGCCGCAGCCACAGACGCCAGACCAATGCCGGTGTTGCCGCTGGTAGGCTCGATGATAACGGAATCTGGCTTTAAAATCCCCTTTTCTTCCGCGTCGTCAATCATGGCCTTCGCCACACGGTCCTTCACGGAACCCGCTGGATTGAAATACTCCAGCTTGGCCAAAACCTTCGCCTTCAGATTAAATTGCTTTTCAATATGCGTAAGCTCCAAAAGCGGAGTCCTTCCGATAATGTCCGCCGCGCTCTGATAAACTTTCATAATCCTCTACCTCATTTCGAAATATAATTGATTTTATTGTATCACAAAGACCTGATCGAAGCAAAACCTTTTTCCAGATCGGCAATAATATCATCAATATGCTCTGTACCAATGGAAAGGCGGATCGTATTAGGTTTGATTCCCTGGTCAAGCAGCTCTTCCGCGCTTAACTGGCTGTGTGTCGTCGTAGCCGGATGGATCACGAGGCTCTTGACATCAGCAACATTGGCCAACAGAGAGAAAATCTGCAGATGATCAATGAATTTATGGGCCTCCTTCTCCCCGCCCTTGATCTCAAACGTAAATATGGAACCTCCCCCGTTGGGGAAATATTTCTCATAAAGAGCATGATCCGGATGATCGGGAAGAGACGGATGGTTCACCTTCTCCACAAGCGGATGGCCGGATAAAAAGTCAATAACCCTGGCCGTATTCTCTGCATGCCGCTCCACACGCAGGGACAGCGTCTCAATCCCCTGAAGAAGCAGAAATGCCGCGAAGGGAGAAATCGTCGCGCCTGTATCTCTCAAAAGAATCGCACGAATATAAGTGACGAACGCCGCCGGGCCCGCCGCTCCCACAAAGGAAACGCCGTGATAGCTGGGATTCGGCTCCGCTATCGCGGGATACTTTCCGCTGGCCGCCCAGTCAAACCTGCCGGAATCCACGATGATTCCGCCCAGCGTAGTGCCGTGTCCTCCCAGGAACTTGGTAGCAGAATGAACGACAATATCCGCGCCGTGTTCTATAGGCCGAATCAGATACGGAGTACCAAAGGTATTATCCACTACCAGAGGAAGGCCATATTTATGCGCCAGCTCTGCAAGAGCGTCAATATCCGGTATGTCGCTGTTGGGGTTTCCGAGCGTCTCGATATAGATTGCCCGGGTATTATCCTTAATCGCGGCTTCAACCTCCGCAAGATCGTGAATATTCACAAAATCAGCCGTGATTCCAAAATTAGGCAGCGTATGCGCCAGCAGATTATAACTGCCTCCATAGATTGTCTTCTGCGCCACAAAATGTCCGCCGTTCTGCCCAAGCGCCTCCAGAGTATATGTAATCGCTGCGGCGCCGGATGCCAAAGCCAGCGCAGCCACTCCTCCCTCAAGGGCAGCCACCCGTTTTTCCAGAACGTCCTCCGTGGAATTGGTCAGCCTGCCGTAAATATTGCCGGCATCGGTAAGGCCAAAACGTGCGGCGGCATGCTCACAGTTGCGGAACACGTAGGATGTCGTCGCGTAAATCGGCACCGCCCGCGCGTCGGTAGCCGGATCCGGGGTCTCCTGCCCCACATGAAGCTGCAAGGTTTCAAATTTGTAATCAGACATGGTTTTCATTTCCTTTTCACTTATTTACCTACCGTGTAGGTTGGTAGAATATTAACACTTAATTTCCTGGATGTCAATACCCAAAAATTATTTTATAAAAAATAAGACCGCTGAACGGATATTGCGCTCCGCCCGGCGGTCTTCTCATGGATAACTTCTCAAATATACCAAAACAGCTTATTTCTTCAGACCGTCAATGGTCTCCAGCAGATAATCGGTAAACTCCGCGGCGCTGGCTCCGTCCACATCCGTGGTGACCACTTTCTTCCGCTCGGTGACGGTGCAGATATCAAGAGCCTGGTCCAGAATGGCCTTCCGATCCGCGTATCCGATATGAGCCATCAGCATGCCCGCGGCACGGATCAGGGAACAGGGATCCGCGTAATCGCCTCTTCCGTGACTGATCAGGAAAGGAGCCGTCCCGTGAATCGCCTCAAACATGGCGTACTTGTTGCCCAGGTTGGAGGAAGAAGCCGTTCCCAGTCCGCCCTGATGCTCCGCCGCCACATCGGTGACGATATCGCCGTACAGGTTGGGCAGGACAATGACTTCGATTCCCTTGTTGAACTCCGGATCCAGCATCTTGGCCGCCATGGCGTCCACCAGTCTCTCCTGGATCTCGATGTCCGGATACTCCTCGCCCACCTTGCAGACCGCCTTGATGAAATTGCCGTCCGCCAGCTTCACGATGTTGGCCTTGGTGACGATAGTCACGTTCTTCTTGCCGTTCTTTCTGGCGAAATCAAAGGCCATTCTGGCAATCCGCTCGCTGCCCTGGGCGGTCTGTACCTTGAAATCCACCGCCAGATCATCGTTTACCTGAATGCCCTTGTTGCCCCAGATGTACTCGCCCTCGATGTTCTCGCGGAAGAAGGTCCAGTCAATTCCCTTCTCCGGAATCCGAATGGGACGGACAGCGGCAAACAATTCCAGCCCCCGGCGCAGCAGGCTGTTGGCGCTGACCAGGTTGGGCCAG
>CANQBN010000114.1 GCA_947588855.1 uncultured Lachnospiraceae bacterium | reverse complement strand
GGGCCAATGTGACGGCGAAGCCGGCCCATAAGGCGGTGACCAGGCCGGACGAGGTGGATCTGAATCAGATGACCCTGTTTGCGGCAGTGCAGAGCGAAGATATTGTGAAAGAGATTGAACAGATACAGATCAACGAAATCACGCCGGTGGAGGCGCTGAATATCCTAAGCCGCCTCCAGAGCAAGCTGAAAAACCGGTGGCAGTAACTGCTGGTAATGCGGCCGCTGCTGTTTCGGAGATGAGACAGGAGTTGTCACGACAGCCGTTTTGAGGGAGATACTTGGAAGGGAGAAACGTTATGCCACAGATTACGGTGTTGGATCAGAGTACCATAGATAAAATCGCAGCCGGCGAGGTTATCGAACGGCCTTCTTCCGTAGTAAAGGAACTGCTGGAAAATGCCATTGACGCCCAGGCGACAGCAGTGACTGTTGAGATAAGGGACGGCGGAACCACCTTTATCCGGGTGACCGATAATGGCTGCGGAATTCCAAAGGACCAGGTGGCTCTGGCATTTCTGCGCCATTCCACCAGTAAGATTCAGTCTGCGGAGGATTTGTTTACGGTTTCCTCTTTGGGGTTTCGCGGAGAAGCTCTGTCCAGCATTGCCGCCGTGTCACAGGTGGAGCTGATCACCAAGACGCCAGAGCAGCTGACCGGCGTCCGCTATGTAATTGAAGGCGGAAAGGAACGTTCCACGGAAGAGATCGGCGCTCCCGACGGCACGACTTTTCTCGTAAGGAATCTTTTCTACAATACCCCGGCAAGGCAGAAGTTCCTGAAAACAGCCCAGACAGAAGGGAGCCACGTGGCGGATCTGGTGGAGAAGATTGCCATGTCCCATCCGGACATATCCATCCGCTTTATCCAGAACAACCAGAATAAGCTGCACACATCCGGCAACCACAACCTGAAGGATATTATTTATACGGTATTTGGCCGGGAAATCGCGGGAAATCTCCTGCAGGTAGAATATGAGCAGGAGATTCTTCAGATTCGCGGGTTTGCCGGGAAACCGGTTATCGCCAGAAGCAACCGGAATTTTGAAAACTATTATATCAACGGCCGTTATGTGAAAAGCCAGGTTGTGGCCAAAGCTATTGAGGAGGCCTACAGGCCTTTCATGATGCAGCATAAATATCCTTTTATATTGCTGCACATCCGCATTGAGCCGGAGTATCTGGATGTAAACGTGCATCCCACTAAAATGGAGCTTCGTTTCAGGGAACCGGAGCAGATCTACCAGATGATTTATATGGCAGTCAGCGAGGCCCTTGCCCAAAAGGAACTGATTCCGCAGGTGGAACTGGAGCACGCCGGTACCCACAAGAAACCGCCTGCGGAGCCCAGGCCGGAACCCTTCGAAGTGAAACGAAGAAGCCGGCTGGAGAAGGGCGAAAAACCTGCGGCGGACGCCGGAAACGGAGCTGGCATAGGAAAGAATCTGTATATGTATGACGACCGCTCCGTCTATCAGCAGATTGCGGAAAAACAGGCGGAGTACAACGCCGGCCAGCCCCAGGAAACATTCCAGGAAAAGCAGCGGGAGAAGTCCCCGGAAGAGCCCCAGGAGAAGGCTGTGCAGAAGTCTCAGAAGGAGTTTCCGGAAAAGGCTCAGGGGAAGTCCCCGGAAAAACCTCAAGAAAAGTCTCAGGAAAAGCTTCAAGAAAAGGCCCAGGAAAAGGCCCAGGTTTCCCGGCAGCTGGATTTCTTTGAGGAAAAACTTCTGGAGCCGAAGAATCGGAAGCGTCATAAGCTGATCGGTCAGCTTTTCGACACCTACTGGCTGGTAGAGTTTAACGACCACCTCTACATCATCGACCAGCACGCGGCCCATGAGAAAGTTCTGTATGAACGGACTATGAAGTCGCTGAAAAGCCGGGAATACACTTCCCAGATGGTGAATCCGCCGATCGTTCTGACGCTGGGCAGCGGGGAACAGGTAATTTTGAAGAAGTATATGAAATACTTTACAGACCTGGGCTTTGAGATTGAACATTTCGGCGGAAAGGAATACGCGGTGCGGGCGGTGCCGGACAATTTGTTTTCCATTGCCAAGAAGGATCTGCTGATGGAGATGCTGGACGATCTGTCCGATGATATCCTGAGGAGCGGGGCAGAACTGATCTATGACCGTGTGGCGACCATGTCCTGCAAGGCGGCGGTCAAGGGCAATAACCAGCTGTCTCACATGGAAGCGGACCATCTGATCGACGAGCTCCTGGAGCTGGACAATCCGTACGCCTGCCCCCACGGACGGCCTACGATCATTTCCATGAGCCGGTATGAACTGGAGAAGAAATTCAAGCGAATCGTCTGAGTTCAGGGAGCCAGACCTGATAAGGGAAAGGAGTCAAATCTATTATGAAAAAACCTCCGCTTATCATCCTGACCGGCCCTACGGCAGTCGGAAAGACCAGAACATCCATCGGGCTGGCCAAGGCAGCGGGAGGCGAGATTATCAGCGCCGACTCCATGCAGGTCTACCGCCATATGGACATTGGTTCCGCCAAAGTGACGGAGTCAGAGATGGACGGCGTGCCGCATCATTTAATCGATGTGCTGGAGCCGACGGAAGAATTTAACGTAGTCACGTTTCAACATATGGCGAAGGAGGCCATGGCAGGGATCTATGAGCGCGGCCACATACCGATTGTCGCAGGAGGTACCGGATTTTACATTCAGGCTCTTCTGTATGACATTGATTTTGCGGCGGATGACGGTGACGCTGCTTTTCGGAAAGAACTGGAGCAGCTGGCGGCAGAGAAAGGCCCCGGTTACCTTCATGAGATGCTTGACAGGATCGATCCGGAATCGGCACAGGCGATTCATGCCAACAACATCAAGCGGACCATCCGGGCCATCGAGTTTTACCATCAGACCGGAAAGACCATTTCCGGCCACAACGCGGAGCAGAGGGTCCGGGAATCACCTTATGATTTCTACTATTATGTGCTGAACATGGACCGGGCTGCTTTGTACGAACGTATTGACAGGCGCGTGGATCTTATGATACAACAGGGACTTGTGGACGAGGTGAAACGCCTTGCCGCCATGGGCTGCAGCCGCGATATGGTATCCATGCAGGGCCTTGGATACAAAGAGATTCTGGCATACCTTGAGGGGGCTTATCCCCTGGATGAGGCCGTCCGGATCATCAAAAGAGACACCCGCCGCTTTGCCAAACGGCAGATTACCTGGTTTAAGCGGGAGAGAGATGTAAGGTGGCTCGATATCCGGGAGTTTGAACACGATCCCGGACAGATCATTCAGTATATATTGTCAGAACTGGATTTCATAAATGGAATGCAGTAAAAAATATTGTCGTAAGATTCAGGAGAAGCGCATATTATGATACAGGAACAGTTACATCAGATTTATAAATCCCTGGGAATCAGTGAAGAAGTGCTGCAGTTCGGCATGGAGGCCGAAACGGCCCTGAAGCCGCGGTTTGAAGAGATCGACTGCCGGGCCGAGTATAATCAGCTGAAGGTCATCAAGGCCATGCAGGACTGCCGGGTGAGCGATATTCATTTTGCGGCGACCACGGGATATGGTTACAATGATCTTGGCCGGGATACTCTGGAGGAGGTTTACGCGGCATGTTTTCACGGGGAATCCGCATTGGTGCGCCCCCAGCTGATGAGCGGAACTCATGCGCTCCATGTGGCTTTGTCCGGCAATCTGCGCCCGGGAGACGAGCTTTTGTCGCCGGTCGGAAAACCATATGATACGCTGGATGAGGTCATCGGAATAAGGGAAGCCATCGGCTCCCTGAAAGAATATGGAATTTCCTACCGTCAGGTAGATCTGCTGCCGGACGGTACCTTTGATTACGAGAATATCAGAAAGGCGATCAATGAAAAGACAAGGCTGGTGACGATACAGCGCTCCAAAGGATACGCTGTCCGACCGACTTTTTCGGTTGAACAGATCGGCCGGCTGATCTCCTTTGTGAAATCCGTAAAGCCTGACGTCGTCTGCATGGTGGACAACTGCTACGGAGAATTTGTGGAGACGTCGGAGCCTACGGACGTCGGCGCGGACATGATAGTCGGTTCCCTGATTAAGAATCCGGGAGGCGGCCTGGCTCCTGTCGGCGGATACATTGTTGGGAAAAAGGAATGTGTGGATAAGGCATCCTATCGGCTCAGCGCCCCGGGACTGGGCAAAGAGGTAGGAGCCAGCCTGGGCCTTAATCAGTCTCTCTATCAGGGCCTTTTTCTGTCGCCGGTGGTAGTTGCGGGCGCGCTGAAGGGAGCCATTTTTGCCGCAAATGTTTATGAAAAGCTGGGTTTTTCCGTGCTGCCGGACGGAAAAGAAGAGCGCCATGACATTATTCAGTCCATCACCCTCGGATCCGCGGAAGGAGTCATTGCCTTCTGCCAGGGGATTCAGGCCGCGGCGCCGGTAGACAGCTACGTGAAACCGGAGCCGTGGGACATGCCTGGATATGACGCCCCGGTTATCATGGCGGCAGGAGCTTTTGTGCAGGGGTCGTCCATCGAGCTGAGCGCGGACGCGCCGATCAAACCGCCATACGCGGTATATTTTCAGGGCGGCCTGACCTGGTATCATGCCAGACTGGGGATTTTAAAGTCACTGCAGTCCATGATCGACGCCGGAATCATAACCCTGCGTCATAGGGATCAAAATACCTTTTGACCCCAGCATCAAGAATATGAAGAAATATTGACGATTTTATAAAATTTGTATACACCATCCCTGTTTTATGGTAAACTATACCTGTTTCCTCTGATGAGGTTTTCCTGTCTGTTTGCACTTGGAGAGACGCGCGGACAAGGAGTTTTTATGGAAAGCCGAAAGATGAAAGATATTCCCGCCAATGAAAGACCTTATGAGAGATGCGTGCGCTTTGGCGCGGAGGCGCTGAGCGATGAAGAGTTACTGTCGATCATTATTCGCACGGGAAGCCGCAATCACAGCTCTCTGGAAACGGCAAGGCAGATTCTGGCGCTTAATTATCCCAGGGACGGTATTCTGGGGTTGTGTCATTTATCCCTTTCCGAACTTAAGAAGGTAGAAGGGGTAGGTACGGTCAAGGGCATACAGCTTCTGTGCATAGGAGAACTGTCCAGACGGATTTCCAGGCATTCTGCCGCAGCCTGCATCAGCAGGTATGATCATCCTGACGCGGTAGTGAACTACTATATGGAAGACATGCGGCACATGGAACAGGAGGAACTTCACGCCATGTTTCTGGACGCCAAGCACGGACTGATTAGGGAAGTGCAGATTTCCAAGGGTACCGCCACCTCTTCCATGGTGTCTCCGAGGAATATCTTTATTGAAGCGCTGAAGAACAGGGCAGTGGGAGTCATACTGGTTCACAATCATCCCAGCGGGGACCCAACGCCAAGCCGAGAAGATTATGAGCTTACTCTCAAGGTGCGAGAAGGCGCCGAACTGATAGGCATTCAGCTGCTTGACCATGTGGTAATCGGGGATAATGTTTACTGCAGCTTTAAAAAAGAAGGAATTATATAGATGGAATCAAGATATAATCGTTACGTGTTGATCGCATTGACTTTATGCTGTGTGGCGCTGATGGCAGTCACGTCAATTAATGACCAGTGGCTGGCGCCGCTGCGCACAGCTGTAGGATATGTGCTGATTCCCATACAGACCGGTGTGAACCGGGTGGGCGTATCCATATATGATGAACTGACGGATTACGGAAAGCTGAAGACGGCTCTTGATGAGAACGAACTGCTGAAGACTCAGATTGCCGAGCTGACGGAGGAGAATAACCGTCTGACATCGGAGCTGTTTGAGCTGGACAGACTCCGCGAACTGTACGCCCTGGATCAGGAATACATGCAGTATGAGAAGACGGCCGCCCGTGTCATTGCCAATGATTCAGGAGACTGGTTTCAGGTGTTCAGGGTGGACAAGGGTTCCATGGATGGAATTCAGCCCGGCAATAATGTTCTGGCTGACGGCGGACTGATCGGCATTGTCACCGATGTGGGACCGCATTACGCCACGGTGCGCTCGATTATAGACGATTCCAGCCGGGTAAGCGCTATGGCCCTTCAGTCGGGAGATTTGTGTATCGTAGGCGGAGATCTGACCCTTTATAAAGACGGACGGCTTTCCATTTCGGAGATTCAGCCGGGAGCGGATGTGAAAGACGGAGACCGAATCGTCACTTCCAATATCAGTTCCACTTTTCTGCCGGGTATTCTTATAGGGTACGCCAAGGAAATCACACTTGACAGCAATCAGCTGACCAGTTCGGGTTATCTGATTCCTGTGGCGAAGTTCAATAATCTGCGGGAAGTGCTGATCATCACCGATGTGAAGGAAACCGACGATACGGAGGTGGAATGAGATGATGCGTGCTTTGATTAATCTGGCGCTGATTCTTGCGGCTTTTACGGTCCAGAACGGGATATTTCCGTTAATTCCTTTTCTTTCCGCCTCACCCAATCTTCTGCTGATACTGACGTTTTCCTTCGGCTTCATCGAGGGCAAGAAGGCCGGAATGATTTATGGAATTCTCGCGGGGATTCTGCTGGATCTCTTTTACAGCGGACCTTTCGGCTTTTATACCCTGTTCTATATCTATGTAGGGTATGTCAACGGAATATGTACCAAATATTATTATGAAGATTATATCACTCTGCCTCTGATCCTGAGCGTGGCAAATGAGATGGCATATAATCTTTATGTCTATGTATTCCGTTTTTTGTTCCGCGGGAGACTGGATTTTCTTTATTATCTCCGGGAACTTATCATACCGGAGACCATTTTTACAGTCGTGACTACATTGTTCCTCTATCGGTTTTTACTGTATGTCGACAGAAGATTGAAAGAGTACGAAAGTAGGAGGGATACGACTCTTGTTTAGAGAAATTTGGGAACTCTTCCTGGATACGGTCAGGAGGGTGGTTACTTCCAGAATATTTCTTATGTTTCTTATCTTTACGAGTATGTTCCTGGTACTTGCCGTAAAGCTTTTTGACATGCAGATCGTCCATGGAAATCAGTATCTGAGGGAATACGTGTCAAAGACCTACGAGACAGTATACACTCCGGGCACCAGAGGCAATATTTACGACTCGAAAGGCAATGTTCTGGCTCACAATGAGCTTGCCTATTCGGTTATGATCCGGGATACCGGAACTTACCGCGGCAACCAGGCTATGAATCTTATGCTTTACCGACTGATCCATATTCTGGAAAATCACGGAGAAACCGTGGAACCCAAGCTGGAGCTGGATATCAATCAGAACGGAGAGATTATCTACACGTCGGCTTCCGAGGCGGCCAGAAAGCGTTTCCTGAGAGACTACTACGGGTTGACTTCCGTAGAGAAGCTGGATGATGCCAACGGACGTTATCCGTCGACGATTACCGCGGGAGAACTGTTTGAGCAGATTAAGTCAGCTGACCGCTATGACCTGGCAGGACTCAAGGACGAAGATGGGAATCCGGTGGTCCTGACAGACCGCGAAGCGCTTCAGATTGCTCACATCCGTTATGGCCTGGCGCTGACTGCCTATCAGAAATATAAGAGCATCGCCGTATCCAATGAGATATCCCAGGAGACGGTGGCCGATGTGTCCGAACATATAGCAGAGATGAACGGTGTGTCCATTGCACAGTCTACCGTTCGGGTTTATGATGATTCGGTCTATTTTGCGCCGATCATCGGTTACACCGGCAAGGTTCAGACCGAACAGCTGGAAGCGCTCCAGGAACAGGATCCGTATTACGACGCCAACGACGTAGTCGGACGTACCGGGATCGAAGCTTCCATGGAATCCGTCCTTCATGGCAGGAAGGGCGTCACCAATATGTATATAGACAGCTACGGCCAGATTCTGCAGGTGGAAGATGATTCCACGGAACCGACGGCAGGCAACGATATCTACCTGACAATTGACGGCAATCTTCAGAAAGGAATCTACCATCTTCTGGAACAGCAGCTGGCCGGCGTTTTGGTATCCCATCTGGTCAACAGAGACGTTGAGGAGGGAGAGAACCGGGACTCCAGTAAAATTAAAATTCCTATAAAAGATGCGTATTTTCAGCTGATTAACAACAATGTCCTTTCTCTGAGCCACATGGAGAGCGATGAGGCGGATGGGGTGGAACAGGAAATATTCCGGAAATTTTCCGACTCGCGCGAACAGATCCTTCAAGGCATTGAGAATCAGCTGGACGATCCCAACGCCCCTTCCATGGAGAATCTTCCCGAAGACATGCGGGCGTATATGAATTATATCTACTCGCTGCTTTCGGGAGAATCCGTCGGAATTATCCAGAAGGATAAAATTGACGCCGAGAGCCCGGAAACCATCGCCTGGAACGAGGGAACGATCAGTCTGAGAGATTATCTTTATTCCGGAATTTCCGCAAGCTGGGTGGACGCCACGCGGTTGGAGAACCAGAGAAGATATTCCAGTTCTGATGATACGTTCCGCACGCTGAAGGAATACGTGCTGGAGCTGCTTCTGAATGATGAGAATTTCTCTAAGCGCGTTTACAGGTATCTGATCAATCAGGATGTAATTACCGGTCAGGAACTTTGTCTGGCTCTCTATTCCCAGAACATCCTTCCTTATGATGAGCAGGAGATGGCGGCTCTCGCATCAAACGGGGCGGATTACGCGTTCGATTTCATGCTCAGGAAGATCACCAATCTGGAGATTACGCCGGCACAGCTGGCTCTGGATCCCTGTACGGGCGGCTGCACCGTGGTAGATGTTCATACGGGCAAGGTATTGGCGATGGTAACTTATCCAAGTTATGACAATAACAGGATGTCCGGAACAGTGGACGCCGCGTATTTCAATCAGCTCAACAATGACCAGTCGAGACCCTTTTATAATAACGCGACGCAGGCCCTGAAGGCCCCAGGTTCTACATTCAAGCCGATTACGGCTATCGCCGCCCTGGAAGAAGGAGTCGTATCCATCTATGATCGTATTGAATGTACCGGACGGTACGATGAGGTCTCCAATCCGATTCGCTGCTGGATCTATCCCGGCCGCCACGGGGAGCTCAATATGGAAGAAGCCATCCAGAATTCCTGCAATTACTATTTTGACGAGGTGGCGCACAGACTTTCTACGGATGAGAACAATGTTTATTCAACAGATACCGGACTGAAAATCATCCAGGAATATGCTTCCATGTTCGGTCTGGATCATACTTCAGGAATAGAAATAGAAGAGAATTCTCCAAGCATATCCAATGAGGACCCTGAGCGGTCCGCCATGGGACAGGGAACGCACGCTTACACAAATGTACAGCTGGCCCGTTACGTTTCCGCCCTTGCCAATCGGGGAACTGTTTTTGAACTGAGTCTGATAGACCATGTCTCGGCATCCGACGGTACTCTGATTCACGGATATGAGCCAAGAATATCCAATCAGGTTCAGGTGGCGGATACCACATGGGATACGGTTCAGACGGGCATGAGAAATGTGGTGGCGCTGGGTACCATCAAAGGAATCTTCCGGGACCTTCAGGTAAATATCGCCGGCAAGACCGGAACGGCGCAGGAGAATTCAAGAGGAAACCATGCGTTCTTTATTTCCTATGGTCCCTACGAGCATCCTGAGATCAGCGTGACGGTGAACATTCCTTACGGTTACAGTTCATCAGAGGCCGCGGCGGTAGCCAAGAATGTGTATTCTCTTTACTACGGATACACAGATCTGGATTACATTATGAATACGGGTGCTCTTGACGCCACGAATATCGTCGTAGGAGACTAACACCAAGACAGAGGGAGAATGTGCAATGAAAAGCAGCATTGTAATCAAAAGCAACCGATCGGGAATGACGGTTATTCTGGATCCCGAGGTTCCATACGAGCAGCTCCTTTCGGATATCGCGAAAAAATTCGGTGAATCGGCTAAATTCTGGGGCTCAGTTCAGATGACTCTCACCATTGCCGGAAGACCCCTGACGCCGGAGCAGGAATTTCAGATACTCAATGTGATCACTGAGAATTCGGAGATTGAGATACTCTGTCTTCTGGATCAGGATCTGGAGCGGACCTCCAAATGCGAGAAGGCTCTTAATGAAAAGCTGATGGAGCTCTCGGCGGCCACGGGACAGTTTTACCGCGGCGACCTAAACAGCGGAGACACGCTGGAATCGGAGTACAGCATCGTCATTATCGGCAACGTGCTGCCAGG
>CANQBN010000113.1 GCA_947588855.1 uncultured Lachnospiraceae bacterium | reverse complement strand
TATCCTTTCCTGCAACACTAACGGCAACTTTTTTGCCGGAGTCTTTAGAAGTGGAAGTTAACTTTTCACTTCACGCTTTTTGGAGAAGGAAACGTGGATTGACGAATGAAATATTGGAGGGTAAAAATTATGACAAATGAAAAAGTAGGAGAGTATTTTCTGGGACTGGATATCGGTACGGATTCCGTAGGCTGGGCGGTAACGGACTCTCAGTATCGTATTCTGCGCAGGAAGGGAAAAAGTCTTTGGGGGATTCGCCTGTTTGACGCGGCGAATACTGCAGAAGAAAGAAGAATGCACAGGACTGGGCGGAGAAGGATTCAGAGAAGGCGTCAGCGGATACAGCTGCTTCGCGAGATGTTTGCAGAAGAGATTGCTAAAATTGATGAAAACTTTTTTCAGAGGATGGATGACAGCGCTTTCTGGATGGAG
Source organism: uncultured Lachnospiraceae bacterium (assembly GCA_947588855.1). Classification (GTDB taxonomy): domain Bacteria; phylum Bacillota; class Clostridia; order Lachnospirales; family Lachnospiraceae; genus UBA3402. The sequence continues at coordinate 9,818 of CANQBN010000113.1, read as the reverse complement.
GACAAGCAGGAGCAGCAGATTTATTCTCTGTTTCATGACGCGGATTATTCGGATAAACAATATCATAAAGCATATCCTACGATCTATCATCTGAGGAAGGCGCTTATTTGTGAGCCAGGGCCGTTTGATGTCCGACTGGTATATCTTGCAATCCATCACTTGATGAAAAACCGCGGGCATTTTCTTTTTCATGGAGAGATTGGAAATGTAACCTCATTTCATACGACATTTCAGGATTTTTGCGATTGCCTGACAGATGACCTTGGGATTGAGCTGGAATGTGATTCGGAGGAAGAATTTGAGACGATTTTGAAAGAAAAATCGATGGCAAAGACGACGAAGAGCGCGAAGCTGGAGGAGCTCTGCCATATTGAAAAGACAAATTCCCAGTTGAGAGAAATCATTAAACTGATCGTAGGAAGGAGCGCCAGCTTAAGTGTAATTCTGGATGAAGATGAGAAGGAATTGGAGCATGATAAGATCTGTTTTTCTGACAGCGGGTATGACGAGGTTCGGCTTTCTCTGGATGATGAGATTCAGGAGAAGACCGGTATTGTGGATCGCATGCATGCTCTGTATAGCTGGGTGATTCTGGCGGATGTACTGGAAGGCGGTGAATACGAAGGGAAAACTTTTCTCAGCGTCGCTAAAGTAAAATTATATGAAAAACATCGTCAGGATCTGCGAGAGCTTAAGGCGCTGGTGAGAAAATATTGCCCGGAGGAGTATCATCAATTTTTTGTTTCGGAATCCAAAGATAATTACTGCGCGTATGTCGGGTTTTATAAAAAGAACGGAAAGAAGAAACAGGTAAAACGTTGCGGCCGGGATGATTTTTATAAATGCCTGAAAAAAATGCTGGATAAAATGCCGGAGAACGACGTTAAGGCAGCTGAAATGAAGAGGGAGCTTGGTATGGGAACTCTTTTCCCACTGCAAGTGACAAAAGATAATGGCGTGATTCCCTATCAGGTGAATAAAATCGAACTGGAACAGATTCTTCGAAATGCAGAAAATTATCTTCCATTTTTGAAAGAAACCGATTCCGAGTGTGGGAAAACGGTCAGTGAGAAGATTGTCATGCTGTTCGAGTTTCGGATTCCCTATTATGTCGGTCCTTTAAATACGGCGAAGGGCGAAAATTGTTGGATGGTACGGAAGGCACAGGGGGAAGTCCGTCCCTGGAATTTTGATGAGAGAGTAGATCGGGATTGTTCCGCTGAGCGGTTTATTCGGAGAATGACTAATCAATGTACGTATTTGATTCATGAAAGTGTTTTACCGAAAAATTCGCTGCTTTATTCGGAGTTTATGGTGTTAAATGAACTGAATAATGTAAAGATTCGGGATGAGAAATTGCCCGTGGAGTTAAAGCAGAGGATTATACGTGACCTTTTCAGAAAACAGAAACAGGTTACAGGAAAAAGGCTGCTGGAATATCTTCAGTCCTGGGGATATGATGTGAAAAAAGAAGAACTTTCCGGTTTTGATGGTAATTTTAAGGCGTCGTTGTCTTCTTATCTTTCATTGAAGAAGATACTGGGAGAACAGCTGGAGGAGTATTCTGTTCAACAGATGGCGGAAAACTTGATTTTGTGGATTACATTGTATGGAGAAGATCCTCAAATGCTCCGCCGGGTTATCCGCAACCATTATTCAGAAAGACTGACCGATGGTCAGATTAGGGTCCTTTCCAAATTGAAATTTCAGGGCTGGGGCCGTCTGTCCAGGAGATTTTTGACTGAAATAGAGGGGACGGATCGTTCCACCGGGGAATGTATAACGATTCTCTCCGGACTTAAAAATACGCAGGACAATCTGATGCAGCTGTTAAGTCAGCAATACACATTTCAGGAGACGATTGAGAAGGAAAACGGCGGCTATCATGTAGAGGAGCTTACATATGAGAATTTGATGAAGGATGTAGTGGCGTCGCCTTCTGTCAAGAGGGCCATCTGGCAGACTGTCCAGGTGACGGAAGAGATTAAGCAGGTAATGGGTTGTGAACCTAAACGGATATTCATTGAGATGGCTCGCGGAGAGGACGAGAAAAAGGAGCGGAAAATTTCCAGAAGAGAGCGTCTGCAGGCATTATATGAGAATATCGTGGATGAATCCCGAGAGTGGAAGAAGGAGCTAGAGAAATACGCGGACGGTGACTTTAAGGCGATTAAGTTGTACTTATACTATACGCAGATGGGGAAATGTATGTACACTGGCAAACCAATCGAGCTGTCTCAGCTGAATGATGCCAATATATGGGATCGGGATCACATCTATCCTCAATCGAAGACAAAGGATGACAGCCTGGATAATCTGGTTCTGGTAGATCGCCGTGTGAATGCGAGAAAAGGGGATGGAATGATTTCCGCTGAAATACAGCAGAAAATGCGTCCGACCTGGAAGTGTTTGCTGGATAAAGGACTGATTTCCAGAAGAAAGTATGAACGCCTGACTCGGACAGCGCCGCTCAGTGAGGAAGAGCTTGCCGGATTTATCAGCCGCCAGCTGGTGGAAACAAGGCAGTCTTCTAAGGTGGCAGCGACTCTTTTAAAAAGAATCTATGAAAAGTCGGAGATTGTATATGTGAAGGCGAAAGCGGTGGCCGATTTCCGGCAGGATGAGCAGGTGGATTATGTAAAGGTGAGGGACCTGAATGATTATCATCATGCGAAGGATGCGTATCTGAACATCGTTGTGGGAAATGTTTATTTTGCCAGGTTTACCAATAATCCGCTTCGCTGGCTGAAGGAAAATCCGCACGCGGAGTACAGCCTGAATCAGATGTTTAAGCGGAATCTGAGCATAAAAGGGACAGAGGTCTGGAAAACGGGGAAAGACGGCAGTCTGAAGACAGTGAATGGTACATTGAGGAAGAATGATATCCTATTTACCCGCTATGCCTACTGCAATAGGGGTGGCTTGTTTGACCAGAATCCGGTAAGCGCTCCTGAAGAGAAAGAAAGGGCGGCGATTCTGGTTCCGATTAAAAAAGGCATGGAAACCTGGAAATACGGAGGATATACATCAGTGACACCATCGCATTTCATGCTGGTAGAATCGGAAGGAAAGAAGGGAAAGAAGATTCGCACGATTGAAACGGTTCCGCTCTATCGCTGGAGAGAGTCTGAAAAAGAACCGCAGGCGTTGGTGAGATACTGCGAAGATTTTTACGGACTAAAAAATCCGAGGATTATTCTGCCGTGCATCAAGAAGAATGCCAAATTAGTAATAAATGGTTTTCCGATGCATTTAAAAAGCAGCACAGGCAAACAGCTGAGTCTGCAGGGAGCGGTGCAGCTATGTATCGATGCGGATCAGGCAGGTTACCTGAAGAAGATGACAAAATATCTGGAGGAGAATGCGCAGAGGCGGGATAGGAGAAGTTTACTGGAAATCCGTGATGCCGATGGAATTTTAAAGGAAAAGAATCTGGGACTGTATGAGTTGTTTATCGAAAAGTTAGAGAACAGTATTTATCGGTACAGGCCAGCGAATTCCGGAGAAACCTTAAAAGAGAAGAAACAAATCTTTGAAGAACTGCCCCTAGAAGAACAGTGTCTGGTGCTGGGGGAGATCCTGCATTTGTTCCAGTGCCGTCCGCTAAAAGCAGATCTTTCCAGAATTGGTGCATCACCAAATACAGGCAATGTTCAGAGTGGAAAAGAGATTAGCAACTGTAAATCAATAAAATTGATAAATCAGTCTCCGACAGGTATATACGAGCAGGTAATCGACCTGTTAAAGATATGAGCTGGAGAACCGTCGTAATATCAAGAAGCGCCAAATTGGATTATAAGCTGGACTATCTGGTAGTGCGGCAGGAAGAGATCCGTAAGATACATTTGAGTGAAATATCGATACTTTTGATCGAATCTACACAGGTGTCTCTTACTGCCGTGCTGTTGAACGAGTTGATGAAGCGGAAAATAAAGGTTATTTTCTGCGATGAAAAGAGGAATCCGTCCTCGGAGCTGATTCCTTACTACGGGAGCCATGATACAAGCGCAAAAGTCAGAATGCAGGCCGAGTGGTCTAAAGAAGTGAAAATGATGGTCTGGACAGAAATTGTGTCGGAAAAGATTCGCAAGCAGGCGGATTTCCTGAAACGGCTTGGGAGACCGGAGAGTTCACTGCTGTATCAGTATATAGATCAGATTCAGCCGGGTGACACTACGAATCGGGAGGGACACGCTGCAAAAGTATACTTTAACGCCCTTTTTGGCATGTCATTTTCCCGTGCTGCTGAAAATCCCTGTAACGCCGCGCTGAATTATGGATACGGACTGTTGCTTTCCGCCTGTAACCGGGAGATTGTGTCCAGCGGTTACGTCACGCAGCTGGGGTTGTTCCACGACAATATGTTTAATGCATTTAATTTTGGTTCAGATCTGATGGAGCCATTTCGGAGTCTGGTTGATGAGCAGGTTTACTGGATGCGGCCGGAAGTTTTTGAGCATGATGAAAAAATGCAGATAGTAGATCTTCTAAATAAAGAGGTAATCATTGATGGGAAACGTAATTATCTGAACAATGCGATTAAAATATTTTGCAGGAGCGTTTTTGATGCCATAAATGAACAGGATATTTCATTGATCAGGTTTTATAAAAATGAGTTATAGGTATATGAGAGTTATGGTATTTTTTGATTTGCCGACGGTTACGGCAGCCAATCAAAGGGCGTATGCACAATTTAGAAAATATCTGGTAAAAAATGGGTTTCTTATGCTCCAGGAATCTGTTTACTGCAAACTGGCATTGAATGCTACGGTGGCAGAAGCGGTTGTTCAGGGCGTGCGAAAACATAAGCCGGAGGAAGGAATCATCCAGCTTCTTACGTTGACGGAAAAACAGTTCTCGAAAATGGAAGTAATCACCGGAGAATATAAGTCTGAAATTCTGCAGAGCGACGAAAGGCTGGTGATTCTATGAGACTGCTGCATAAGGATTTTGATTTTTTCTTTGAATTTAAGGAAAATGAGCAGAATCTTCTGGTTGTTGAGCAGCCTCAGCTATTCTGCACCTTTGTAAGGGAACTGTCTTCTGAGAACGTGGAAGATACCGGAGGATTTATATTATCCGACCATGATTGTCCGATTCGTAAGAAAGATAACCTGATGTGTGTTGTTAACCCATTGTTACTGTTGTTTAATGACAGAAGACTGCTTCATGGGCTGTATGGGATATTGCAGAAGGATATTTCCTCATCTGATCTTCTGGACGGATATAATCAGCTGGTAATATCAATGGAAAATTATATCATGCAGGTTTTGCAGAGCTCAGATTTTGAATTAGTTTACTCAGAACAAATGGATATTCAAAGTCTGCTGAAGGCCCTGAATGTCAGATTTGCGCAGGAGCAGGAGACGCTGATTGAACAATTGGTTGACTATATCCGGGTGGTATGCGGGATATTAGGGATTCGCTGTTTTATATTCGTGAATCTCTATTCTTACCTAACAGAATATGAGATAAAAAAATTGTTCGAATTTTCTTGCTATCAAAAGGTACATATACTATTATTAGAGAGCAGGCAGCCTGCTGATATAAGCATTTTCGCGAAAGCAGTGCTGATAGACAGCGATGCCTGTGAGATTACATGGAATAGTTGATTATCACCCATTCAAAATCACGGTGTTGTAGTGGCACATATACTCGGCCTGTCGAAGTGGAATTTGAGGTTTGAGAGTAGTGTGATTTTGGATGGTAGTGAAACCCTTTGCGTACTTGTATTCCGTTACCAGTAGTTTGAGAGTAGTGTGATTTTGGATGGTAGTGAAACATTATCTTTCGCCTCTATAATGGCAATCGGGTTTGAGAGTAGTGTGATTTTGGATGGTAGTGAAACCGGCTGCAATCCTTGTTATATACACCTTCGGTTTGAGAGTAGTGTGATTTTGGATGGTAGTGAAACCTGGGACAAACTGGAAAGCTATCTGGATCAGTTTGAGAGTAGTGTGATTTTGGATGGTAGTGAAACTACTGAGCGTGAGTTGCATGGGATTTTAAGGTTTGAGAGTAGTGTGATTTTGGATGGTAGTGAAACTATGCCTATATAGTCATATTCAGATTCCATGTTTGAGAGTAGTGTGATTTTGGATGGTAGTGAAACTTATACCAGTCCGTAGACGTTCTAATGACAGTTTGAGAGTAGTGTGATTTTGGATGGTAGTGAAACTCTTCAATGAAAGCGTCAACCTGTGACTGTGTTTGAGAGTAGTGTGATTTTGGATGGTAGTGAAACCGCTTGCCGTCATGTTTGGATATAGATTTAGTTTGAGAGTAGTGTGATTTTGGATGGTAGTGAAACCGACAGACCAGCGCATACAGCTGAATCACAGTTTGAGAGTAGTGTGATTTTGGATGGTAGTGAAACCAGGGGACTTGGGCTAATCAGTTGAGAATGGTTTGAGAGTAGTGTGATTTTGGATGGTAGTGAAACCTTGCCCATTGAGCTCACGGTACTATGATAGTTTGAGAGTAGTGCGCTTTTGAACGGTAGTGAAGCTGTGAGCTTATGAAAGTTTGAATTTGTTAACAATTAAAGTAAAGAAAATTTCTGTATGGTAAATTACTACACATATTAGTATTAGGTGACTCCGTATATCCTTTCGGAGAACCTGGAGAAATCGTAAGAAAAATTGTTGGGGATTAGGGCGATATAATGCTATAATTATTTTGTGGGAAGGATGAACGAGTGGCGGGCAGAAAGGAGTTTTTCACATATTGGATTAAAATGATTTGAAAATGATTGCCCGTGTAGTTTTGGAAGTTGTAGAACCGATCAAGCAGGATGTATCTCAGCTGAAGAGCGATATGACGGAGCAAAAGCAGGCGATATCTCAGCTGCAGGACGATATGGCGGAGCAGAAGCAGGCTGTGGCGAAACTGCAGACGAATGTCAGTGAGATTCATTTGATTTTGGAAAATGATGTCAGAAAAAGGATTGATATCATTGCGGAGGGACATCTGGATTTGAGCCGAAAACTGGATGATGCGTTGAGGATTGAGAATGAGAAAGAGATGACGATTCTTCGGGTAACAAAGTTGGAGAATGAGGTCCGCGGAATGAAGGCAAGAAATGGAGTAAGAGTGTAAGAGGAAGGATAGACACATAATTAAGGAGTGCCGTAAAGGCACTCCTGATTTTTACGTTGGATTACGCCAGCGATCCCATAGGATCCCAGGGATTCAACACAATGGTTTCTGTGTCCAGGACAGCCAACTGCTCTTTCGTCAGGTATTTTTTATTGACCACAACCTGATACATGTACTCGGAGAACCAGTCGTCGCTCATGACGTAGTAGCCTTTTTTGCCGGCGTCCTCGCCCCAGCTGTTCTCCACGCGCCAACGGGTTGGCCTGCCGTCAGGGGTCAGGTTCACGCCCTGGAAGACCATGGCGTGGGTCATCTTGCTCTGGTCGTAGTCCAGGCGTTCGGCCTTGGTCATGGACAGATCGATCTGCAGAATGTCTTTGAAATCATAGATATCCAGGTCCATGACACCGGTGTCGCGGTTGATGCGCGGACCCATATCGCAGCCGAACCATACGGGTTCACCATCCTTCAGCTGTGCGATGGCGGCGGCTTTCAGCTCCTCGATGGGAAGGTTGATGTAGCAGACCGGCGCGCCTTCCTTTACATTGCCGAGCATTTTTACGGTATAACGGTGGTAGAACGGCTTGTCGGCGGTGGGGGCGTTGATCAGGCTTATGTAGTCGTGCAGGTCCATATCCACGTATTTTTTGAAAAAATCCTGAGGAGTCATATCGTACTCCTGGATGAAATTGCCTTCTTTGTCCCGAACTTCCATATTTACGGTTCTGGGCGGTTCGCCCAGGCAGATGCACAGAACGCGGTAAATATGATTCAGCATGTCGGCTTTGGACTGTTCCAGTTGTTCACGGCTGGCTCCGGCCTGCGCTTCTTTGCGGAGGCTGCAGGCGTAGCCTCTGAGAAGTTCCGTCATGGTGCGATTCATTTCTCTGGTACTGCTGGAAACTACGGTTTCCGGCATGGAATATTTGGGGACGACGCCGTATTTGCTGACCAGATTGGCCATCATGTCCCACTGTCCGCCGTCGCCTAATGGATCAGACAGTAAAAAGGACAGAAGACGGCTTCCGCTTTCTTCTTCCAGCGTATCCAGAATATTCTCCAGGAACCAGTTGGATTTCTCCAGTTTATCCCAGAACATCATATAGTTCTGCGACAACTCAAACGTGTCAAGGTTACATTTCTGGATGATACGGGCACGCATAACATTCATGGCTGCGAACAGCCAGCACCGTCCGCTCTGTTTCTGGGAAGTGATGGCGCCCTGCTTTAAGGTCAGAGAAAATTCATGGTTATTCTTCCAGGCCACAGCGGGATTTACGCTGCTTTTGAACAGCCCGTTGCCGGTTACGGCGTCACATGCAACTCTGCTGGCGCGGTCGGACCGAAAATCCTGACTGTATTTCTCCAGAAGTTCCTGGTTAATTGCTTGATTCATTCGTAAAACCTCCTCTGAAAATATATCTCATAAAAACGCCGAAAAGGCGCACAGTGGTAAAACCTTCTGACCGTTTACTTACTATACCATGAAAATGCGGTTCTGTAAAACTTTTTTTCACGCATTTTTGTGATGTGATTTTGTGACGGTTGCAGAAAGGTCCAAATAGAAATATAATGATGTTGGGGTCAAAAGGTATTTTGACCCTGGCATCACATAATACATACAGCGGACATAATTACAGAATGTTATTCGTAAGGGGAGACGATTATGAATGTTCATTTCGACCAGGAACAGCTTTTGAATCTGGTATCCAGTCTGTACGCTTTGACTGGCATCCGGGCCAATATCTTGAATGGGCAGGGGCGGGATATCTGTCTCACCACAGATCATGCGCCCTTCTGTGAGATGATGAACGCCAGGCCGGAAGGTCATGAGCGATGTATCAATTGCGATGAAAGGGCTGTTCATGAGAGCGCCGGTAAGAAAGGATTCTACAGATATCGATGTCATGCGGGAATCTGTGAGGCCGTGCTGCCGATCCGGCCGGGTGATGATCAGGAACCGCTGGCCTATCTGGTCTACGGTCAGCTGCTGGATGACACTCCTCTGGAAAAGCAGTGGGAGAACAGCCGGAAGCTGTTGGACTGGTGGCCGGGAGATATGGAAGAACTGAAGAGAGCGTATTTCAGATTCCGTCAGTACAGCGGTGCGGAGCTAAAGGCCTATTCAGAGATACTGGAGGCATTGGCCTCCTATATTCGGCTGGAAGGAATGATACTGACTACAGAGCTGACGGATCTGCAGAAGCTGGAGTTGTATCTGAATCAGCATTATATGGAGAAATTATCTCTCAATTCGATCTCCACACAGCTTCATATCGGGAGAACGAAGCTCTGTACTCTTGCAAAAGAGCTGTCAGGAGGGAAAACGCTGTCCAGTCTGATTACCCAGAGGAGAATTGAGGCCGCCAGAAATCTGCTGGTTCAGAGCGATATTCCCATCTCTTCTGTGGCGGAACAGGTGGGAATTGAAGATTATAACTACTTTTCTAAGGTTTTCCGGTCAGTTGTGGGGACAACTCCCAGTAATTTCCGAAAAGCGGCCAGAAGAGACGGATTTGTATATAAAAAGTAATTTATTTCAAAGTTCGTACGATTTTTCTATAATCTGTACGTTTTGTCCTATATATTTGCACTTTTAACAAGTATAATGGAAATTGCGAGGTTGGCTTTGTTGATTGTGCATATATAACTTCTCGGAATCTCAATGAATGAGATTCCAACCGAAAATTGACAACTGAATATCGTGCAGGGAGAGAAAT
>CANQBN010000112.1 GCA_947588855.1 uncultured Lachnospiraceae bacterium | reverse complement strand
GACCTGCTGGACTGCGGCGCTTACGCCGCCGCCAGAGAAAAAGGCCTGGTAAGGCTGGAAGGCAAGGATTATGTGGTGCAGGACGGCGATGTAATTCTGTTCCGATTTAATGTGTAATAATTACCGCAGGGAATACGACAGCGAATCCTTTGAGGCAGATCAACCCCTTCAGAATCTCCGTCCGCACTTGGGGCAATACTCAAAATCTTCTGTGGTTTCGTAACCGCAGTTTGGACAGCGCTTCGCGGCAGAGGTCTGCCAGGCGGCCCTGTCGTTTCCCGCGCGCACAAATGTCAGCATGTCCGGCGTGATAACGATCTGCTCCCCCCTGGCCAGTCTCTTTCCCGTCTCCGGGTCCAGCTCATAGACGGTGCCGCAGCAGCTGGTCTTTACGTAATACCGCCGGTTCCATTTAAAAGTAGGAATAAAAAACAGCGACAGACACATGTACGTCATGAAAATCTGATATCTGCCGTAACGGCCGCATTTGTCACATATCATCAACGCTCCATTGTAGGAAATTTCTTTGCTTCCCGGAGTCACTCCCATAATGAAAAACATTTTGCTGCTCCTCTCTCCTGCGTATTATCAATTATCATGTTGTATCCGCATGCCAGGCTGTTGTTTATCAGACGGCTATCTCCTTCTGCAGCGCCAGTGAATAGATAATTCTCTCCTTCACCCTGCAGCCGGTTATCTGTTCCAGAGCCTTCTGATAATAATCCAGCTGGACTCTGTAGCGTTTTGCCAGCCGCTCTTCATCGCCCTGCTGAATCCAGTCTGTCTTGTAATCTACGATCACCAGTCCGTCTTCTTCCTGAAAATACCCGTCGATAATTCCCTGGATCAACACCAGTTCGTCCGAATCCGCCAGTCCCATCTCCCTGGCGGGAATTCCCATGACAAACTGCTGCTCCCGGCGAAGGAATCCCTTCTCCTGGGCCGCCTTCATCCGCTGTCCAAGGGAGGAAGAGCCCAGACGCCAGATCACATCGGGTCTTACCAGGTTTCTGGTCTCCTCCGTGATTCTGCGTTCTTTCAGGAAACCGTCCATCTGCCGCTCCACATCACTTCTCAGCCGTCCATCCGTAAAATCCAAAAGCTCCAGAATACGGTGATATGCGGTCCCCCGTCGGGCAGCACGACGCATGGCCTCTTTCTTTTCATTTTGAGGCAGAGTTTCCTCCCTTTCTTTTTCATCCCTCTGCTGTATTTCCGTCGCTTTCTGCTGCCATTCCGCTTCTTTGGCCTGGATGAGTCCCCGGTAATCATCCACCTTCTGACTCAGATTTTTCAGCTCTGACACTGTCATCTTAGTATGAAGAGCGATATCAGCCCTGTACGGATATTCATAGGAAAAACATCTTTCCATCTCATCGCGGAATTTCTCATCGCAGACCCGGTTGTCCCTCAGACTGCGAAGACCTTCCCTGGAGGCCAGCCTGCGCACCTGAAGAACAGCTTCTTCTCCCGCCAGCTCTTCCATAGAAACTTCCTTTACCTGATACAGATCATCTTTCCACGGCCGGGCCATCAGCACCCAGTCAAGATATGAGGAAGCCGTCGTCAGAATCGTACACGGAATCTTTCCGGACGACTGATCGGACGGCTGATTATTCTGCCACTTTTCCAGCTTCTTTCCGAGCGACCGGTCTGTTCCCGTCATGATCAGTTTTTCTCTGGCTCTCGTCATGGCCACATACAGGATCCTTAATTCTTCCCCGAGATTATCCATATCCATCTTCCGCTTCAGCACCTGTTTTTTCAGGGTGCTGACTCTGGTTCTGTCCTGAAGATTCAGATAATCCGTGCCGATACCCAGATCCAGATCGATAACCAGCTTTCCTCTCACATCCTGCTTATTGAACTGTTTGCCCAGGCCTGCCAGAAATACAACCGGAAACTCCAGGCCCTTGCTTTTATGGATACTCATGATCCGAACCATGCCGCCGCGTCCGTTTGAAGCGGAAGCCTCCCCAAAGTCCGTATCATATTTCTTCAGCAGATTAATGTACCGGATAAACTGGAACAATCCCTTATAACTGGTTTTTTCGTAGACGGCCGCTTTTTCCATCAGCATATCCAGATTGGCCCTGCGGACCTCCCCGGCCGGCATGGCGGACGCATAATCATAGTATCCGGTACGGCAGAACACCTGATAGATCAGCTGATGAATGGGCAGATAAGCAGCCTGCTTGCGCAGCTCCGCAAGCAGATCAGCAAACCTTCTGAGCTTCCCGGCCAGAGCCAAAGCGCCGTCAGGTACGGCCCCCTCCTCAGAATCATTCAGGATCTTCGTAAAAGCTTTGTAGATTCCTCTGTCCTGACAGGGACCGGCAGAATGTCCGCCAAGCGCCATCATCCAGGCCAGTTCCTCATCTGTAAGTCCCGCTATCGGAGACTTTAATACGGCCGCCAGGGGAATATCCTGCATCGGATTATCGATAACAGCCAGCATGGCCAGAACCGTCTCCACTTCTATCGTATCAAAATATCCGGTTCCCGTCTCGGCAAAAGCCGGAATCCCTTCCCTGGTCAGCACCTGAACAAACACTTCACTCCAGCCCGCAACGCTCCTGAGCAGAATCACTATATCTCCGTAACCCGCAGCGCGGAATTCGCCTTTTTCTCTGTCCCAGATCTTAAACCCGGTCTCCAGGTCCGTAAGCTGTCTGATCCTCACGGCCGTCATTTTTGCCTCCAGTTCCCTGGCCGTATAATCCGCCGTCTCCTCATCCGACGCGTTCGCAGCATCTTTGCCCGTATCTATCAGAAGAAGCTCCGCGGAAGCGTCCGGCGACTCCGGGAAATCGGCTCCCGGATACAGAGCCGTATCCCGGGTATATTCCACATTGCCCAGCTTTCTGGTCATAATCTGGTAAAAAAGGGCATTCACGCTGTCCAGTACCTGCTCTCTGCTCCGGAAATTCTGACGCAGCTCAATTTTCTGATTCAGGCTTTCTTTTGTAGTATAGGAGTCATATTTTTCCATAAAAAGCTCAGGTCTCGCCAGGCGGAACCGGTAGATGCTCTGCTTCACGTCCCCCACCATGAACACGTTGGGACGTCCAAATCGTTCTCCCGATAAACTCTGGATCAGCATTTCCTGCACATAGTTGCTGTCTTGATACTCATCCACCAGGATTTCTTCATACTGGCTTCCGATCTCCTCCGCAGTCTCGGTAAACTGCAGCTGTCCGTTCTCCTGTTTTACCAAAATGTCAAGTGCGTAATGCTCCAGATCGTTAAAATCCACCAGATTCCTGTCTTTTTTCGCCTCCTGATACCTGGCGGAGAACTCTTCCGCCAGTTCCAGAAGCTTCAAGATTACATCCTTTGTTCCCAGCATATCTCCGATCACTTCCTCAGGAGACACTTGTCCATACGTTTTACACAAGTCTCTAATCTGTTTCTTAATGCGGTTCCGGCATTCTGACACCTGCTCCTTCTTAACCGGATCTGTATCCTTTCCCCTGACCGCGGGAAGACGTCCGAATCCCACAGTCTGAAGTCCGTCAAAAAGCTCCTCATACGTTTTCGTTCCGGATAACCGCCCAAGCATCGCGTATTCCTCCGCCAGCACCGGGATATATGCCTCCGGGCCATCCGGCTGACGGCAGATTTCCATAATCATCTCGTACTGTTCTGCCATCTCCCGAAGCTGCATTTCGACATCGCGCATCATGTATACGGCCCATCCGGTTTCCATAAAGTCCCCGGCTTCCGCAAGCTTCAGCTCATCACGACAGTTTTCAATCCAGCTTCCCGGAAAAGGATTGCTCTGGGCAAATCTGTATACCTGCATAATGTAATCTTCAATGCCATCGTCTGATTTTCCGGAAGCATACGTATCCACAAACTTCTCAAACGCTTCGTCATCTTTTCCGTAATATTCCTCCAGCAGCTTCTCCATTACATCCGCCCGCATAAGGGTCAGTTCTCCCTCATCGCCGATCCGAAAAGACGGATCGATATCAAGCAGATTGAAGTGATCGCGGATAAGGCTTAAGCAGAAGCTGTCTATGGTAGTAATCTGCGCATGAGAAACCAGAGCCGCCTGTACCTGAAGATGCTCATTATCCGGCTCTTCTTCCAGTCTCTTTTCAATTGCCAGGGCAATTCTCTCCCGCATCTCCGCGGCCGCCGCCTTGGTAAAGGTCATAACAAGAAGCCTGTCGACATCCACAGGATCCTCCTTCCGGCTGATCAGCCGAAGAATACGCTCCACCAGCACTGCCGTCTTCCCGCTTCCCGCAGCCGCCGACACAAGCAGATTACGATTACGCGTCTCAATAACTTTCATCTGGTCCTCAGTCCACTTCACCTGCGGCACCTCCTTCTTCTCCGGCCATTCTCTCCCATATCTGTTCCTTCTCCACAACCGGAAAACTTTTGAATCTGTATCCCGGAATTCTCGTATCAAAACCGCAGACTCCATGATAAGGGCAGTAATCGCATGCCATTCGGTTTCCCTGCTTAAGAGGCATAATCTGAATCTGACCGGCCGCTATCCCCTGTCCGTCCTTTTTAAGCCAGCCGCGGACATGCTGCCGGAGAATCTCAAACCTCCGGCTGCTGGCGGCGGAGGACCGTCCCTCCTGAACCAGTCCGTTTTTCAGAGTCACAGGGATTACGTCAGATTTCTCCTGAATCCGATTATCCATATGACCGATAATTTCCAGGTCGCTGTTCACCAGACCGCTCATCCGAAGTTCTTTAAGAATCCTCTCATCAATATCCTCCGCAGTCTTCCCGGCTTCTCTGTCAATGACAGGATCTTTAATATGATAGTAAAATATCCCCGCGGGAACAATCTCTTTGCCCGGATTCTGCCTCTTCGTCAGTTCCATGACAGCGTCCATGTAGACCGCCAGCTGAAGCTGCAGTCCATAATATACGGACGCCAGATCAAATTCTGTTCCGCCCGATTTATAGTCGATGATCTTTACATATATCCGGTCTCCGTCGCGGCACAGATCCAACCGGTCAATGCGGCCTTTCAGATAAAGCTTTTCCTCCTCTGACAGGAGAATCTTCATCGCCTTCAGATTATCCGCAGATGAAAATGAAACCTCAAACCCGGCCGGCTCGAAATCTCCCTTCTTAAGCTGTTCTGTCAGAGCCCAGACCGTCCGCTCCGTCACCCTCTGAATCCTGTCCGCAAGATACTGATTTCTGGCTGAACTCTGCAAAAGATGATTGCCATATTCCGCAGTCACCTGCTCAACGGACTGCCGCACCAGTTCATTCCTCTCCTGATCCGTCATATCTGTCAGCGCGATTCCCTTTTCCCGGGCTTTTCTGAAGCACAGATCGATAGCACTGTGAAGCAGATTGCCCAGATCCAGCGCGCGCACCTGATATTCCTGCCTCTCGGCAAGTTCCAGCCCGTAACTCAAAAAATGCGCGAATTCGCAGGCAGCGTACTGCTCCAGTCTGGTCACGCTGCCCTGAAGAACCGTCCCATAAAGCGCTCTGGCCGCAGCTTTGCCAAGTCCGGCTCTGTCATAGGAAAAAAACGCCGCTTCAATAAGTCTGTCCGCCAGCTCCCCGTATTCCGGGCTGGCAGAAAACCGGCGATACAGTTCCAAAAACTGGACGGCTTCCTTTTCATCAGCATCATGTTCCGTCTCTCCCGCAAAAAATCTGTCCCATCTTCCCAGAGCATATGTCCGGAGCCCTTCTATCAGCTGTTCCTTTCCGGCATTAAATGAAGAGACTGTGACTTCTTCATCCCGGACGTCCTTCACCTGGAGCAGAGGGAACAGTCTTTTCAGTTCTCCGATCAGAGTGGAAGGCCTGCGGCTTTTTCCTGACCGATCCAGAAGGGAGCAGGTCAGAACCAGCTTGTCCAGCGGTTTCGTCAGTACAAGATAAATATAATATCGCTGTATGAAGCTGTCTTCCTTGGAGGTCGGGGCCAGCTCCATCTGAAATCTCTTAAAAACTTCCCGGTCCATATCGGTCAGCAGGCTCTGCCGGTCCTTGTTAACAGGAACCACGTCCTCATTCACTCCCACAAAAAAGAGCGCCCGTATCCGGTCCAGACGGGTTCTCGTAATATCGCCCGCCACTACACGGTCCACAGTAGCCGGAATCACGCCCACCTGAATCTCTCCAAGACCCGCGTCCAGTATCTCATTATATTCCTTCAGGCTGACTTTCTCTTCTCCGAGCAGCTCCGTCAGCCTTTCAAACATCTCCACCACACGGTCATATACCTGGTCATATTCTCTGGCAAGGCTGTACTGACCGGAGGCCTCGAATCTCTCCCTGTACTCTTCCAGCTTTTCCTGAATCTGACAGTCTTCCATATATTCAAGAACCGCCTGCGTCATGGAGCCTACCGTCCTGTCTTCCATGCGCAAAGCCTGCCGAAACCGGGCAAACGGCTCCAGGATCTGCTGCCGGAGTTCGTTCAGCCGATCCATATTGAGGTTTTCTCCGCCGCGGTATGTCTTTTCCCAGACAGAATTCCACTGGGAAAAGCTCCGGATCCCCAGGGCAAGACAATAATTCTCAAGCCGATCCAGCTCTTCCTGATCCTCGGTCACCAGCCCGGTCTTCAGCACGCGGAACACGCTCTCATAATCAAAATCTCTCCTTACGGCCTCCAGCGCCGCCCTGATAAATTCAATCACGGCATTTTCCAGAATGTTCTTCTTATCGTCAATAAAGCAGGGAATCCCCTCTGTCTGAAACCGGTTGGCAATCTCGTCTCCATATCCTGGCAAATCGCCGGTAATAACTGCAATTTCCCTGTACCGCATTCCCTCCTGTCTGACAAGCTGATGAATCTGAGACGCCACAAAGGCCACTTCTTCCGAAGGCGTACGGGCCTGCCGGACTTCGACCTCATGAGGCTCCCAGTCAGCCGTCCGGCCATACCGATACAGATGGCTCTCAATAAATCCGATATCCGGACTGTTCGAAAAACGTTCTCTCAAAATCAGATCTTCGTCGCGTCTTACGCCGTTCTTTCCCGCCAGATCCGTCAGCCTGACAATCATTTCTTTGCCCATATGGAACAAATCCTGCAGCTTTCCTCTTCCGTAAGGATTCGCCGCGGGGTCAACGGTCACGGACACGATCACCTTCTTCGCACAGACCATCATCAATTCCAAAAGCCTGTACTGGACCGGAGTAAATCCCGTATACCCATCCAGAGCAATGACGCTCTCCCTGATCAGCCGGGATTGAGGAAGCATACGGCACAACACGTCCAGAATCTCTTCCGCGGTGATAAACCGGTCTTCTATCTCTTTCTGAAAAGCGCGGTAAATCAGCGCCAGATCTCCGCATTTCCCGCGCAGAAGGGCGCTTTTCGTCTCCTCCCGAACTTTATCCAGATCATCCGGTCTGATTCCGTACTGATAGAATTCCGACAGCATGGATTTCAGCTGATTGATAAAACCCATCTGATTCAAATGACCGGCATACAGGCTCAGATTCCTTCTCTGATCCGAGGCCACTTTCCGAAGGACCATGGATTTGCCCATATCATCCAATACCGTCAGGTGCTCCACTGCCATCTCCTCAAAAACCCGGTATGCCAGACGGTTGAAACTGACTACATCAATATTCATAGTTCCGTGGCGCGGATGAAGACTGACGATCTCCTTCTGCGTCTGCATGGTAAACTGCTCCGGAACGATAATGATATACCGCGAGTCCGGCTCCCTCCCAGAATCGTCTATCAGGTTTTCGTACAGCCTTCTGGTTTTTCCGGAACCGGCACAGCCGATAACAAATTTAAGAGACATGATTCCTCCTGATTTTCGGTTCAGACTTCCGCCTGAATCTCTCTGTCTCATATTATACACCACAGCGGTTCCTCCGCCAATACTTTTTGCCGTCATAATCCTTCCGGCCCTCTAATAGACTATAGTAAATTAATTGCGCGGGAGGGCTTACTATGAGCTCCAAAACAAAAATCGTAGTCCTGAAAATGAAGGAAATAATCTATACGGCCATTTTCATCGGGCTTGCCATACTGCTGGTTACATTGTTCCTGATCATGTTCCGGCCAGGCCGCAAATCCTCCGACTCGGTCCAGACGTCTACATATGTACCCGGAATCTACACCTCGTCTCTAAGCGTCGGCAGCCAGAATGTGAATGTGGAAGTCGCCGTGGACGCAGAGCGGATCAATTCCATTTCCTTCGTTTCCCTGGACGAATCCATTACTACCATGTACCCGCTGATGCAGCCTGTGATGGACGATTTAAAAGAACAGATTTTAAGTACCCAGTCTCTGGAAGATCTCTCTTATTCCATGGAGACGCGCTACACATCCCAGGCAATCCTGAACGCCATACGGACCGCTCTGGATAAAGCCGTTAATGACTGAACCATTTATCTGTCTTATGAGCTGATTTTATGATTGTATTCTCTGCCGATTTATGTTATAGTTGCCATTACAGCAATTCACGTAATGTACATACCCTGCATATCAGGGACGAGGATATATTATGTATCAGCCGCAATCCAGGCATCACGGCTTACACGGCCGGACTGCCTCCCACCATGGGATCTCTTACAATCAGATTACGGAAGGCGTTATCTGGCAGCAGCTCCTTCTGTTTTTCTTTCCTATTCTGTTCGGCACCTTTTTCCAGCAGCTCTATAACACGGTAGATGCTGTCATCGTAGGCCGGTTTGTAGGAAAGGAAGCGCTCGCTGCCGTAGGCGGGCCTACCGGCACCATTATCAATCTGCTGGTAGGCTTTTTTGTAGGAATCTCCTCCGGCGCCACCGTTATCATCTCCCAGTATTACGGCGCCAAAAAAGCGGATATGGTGGATTACGCGGTCCACACATCAGCCGCATTCTCCCTGATCTGCGGCGCTGCCATCACTGTATTCGGCTTTCTGGCCGCTCCTGCTGTCCTGCGCCTTATGGATACGCCTGCCGACATCATGGACTACTCCGTCACCTATATCCGTATCTTTTTCCTTGGAAGCATTTCCAACATGATCTACAACGTAGGATCCGGCGTTCTTCGTGCCGTAGGCGACTCCAGAAGGCCTCTGTATTTTCTTATCGCCTGCTGTGTCTCCAACATCGTGCTGGATCTTCTTTTCGTGGTGGTGATTCCCATGGGCGTGGCCGGCGCTGCCCTGGCTACCATCCTGTCACAGACCATCAGCGCCTTTCTGGTGGTCTTCGTTCTGGTCCGCACCGGGGAAATGTACCGCCTGATTCTCACCCGCATCCGGCTGGACATGCGCATGCTTCACCGGATCATTCAGATCGGCCTTCCGGCCGGCCTCCAATCTACCATGTACGGCCTGTCCAACCTGATTATACAGGCCAGCATCAACAGTCTGGGAACTGACATTGTGGCTGCCTGGACCGCTTACTCCAAGGTGGACGTGCTGTTCTGGATGATCCTTAACGCCTTCAGCATCGCAATCACCACCTTCATCGGTCAGAATTTCGGCGCCGGCAAACTGGACCGGGCCCGAAAAGGGCTGCGGATCTGTCTGGGCATGTCCGCCTGCGCCTGCATCATGCTTTCCGTCACATACTATATGACTGCCCCCGTTATTCTTAAAATATTTACTACCGACTCTGCCGTGCTGGCCCAGGGCGTGCTCATCCTGCGCTTCATGGCCCCCACCTACATCACCTACGTGATCATTGAAATCTACTCCGGAGCCCTCAGAGGCGTCAGCGACACCTGGTGTCCCATGATTATCACTCTTCTCGGCATCTGCGTCCTGCGGGTGGTCTGGGTCTTTGCGGCGGTTCCTTTGCGGAGAAACATTACCACGGTCATATTCAGCTATCCCCTGACCTGGGTCGTGACATCCGCCATATTGTTTATCTATCTGCACCGGTTCAGCAGATTGAGATAACGGCGAAGGTGGAATTTACTTTTGCAAGTGAGATGGCCAAAATTTTTTTGAAAAAACTGTTGACAGAAAAGTTTTTGTAGTATATAATGCCTATTGTTCGTGCAGAAGTGGCGGAATTGGCAGACGCGCACGGTTCAGGTCCGTGTGGTAGCAATACCTTGTGGGTTCGACTCCCATCTTCTGCAGATGAAAAGTCCGGCAGTGATCGCCGGACTTTTTTCATGCTTTCGTGTTTCCTTTGTTCTGCCCGTCCATCAGAAGCTGGGATTCATTCCCATCTGCTCCTGCCATCTTCAGGGGAGTCTCCTGCTCCGTCACACCATCTGGCTCAGGGAAAACGGGGAAAATATTTTCAAAAAACTGTTGCGGTTCTGCCGAATCTATGCTATACTATCTGAGTTCGCGGGAGTGCTGGAATTGGCAGACAGGCAAGACTAAGGATCTTGTGGGTGTATGCTCGTGTGGGTTCAAGT
>CANQBN010000111.1 GCA_947588855.1 uncultured Lachnospiraceae bacterium | reverse complement strand
TGTCATCATAAAAAACACCGCCTTCCTGATATGATAAGTATACCATGAATGCGGTGATTCGTATAGAAAAGCCCGGGCTTTTTGCCCGGGACTTTGTCTACAGTCTGAAATGGCGGGTGTCTTACCCGCCATTTGGTGGACCCGGGTCTTGCGACCAGCCCAATCACCTGTAATGCATTACAGATATATCCTACTCCAAAAATATCATATTCATTCCGGAAAAGCAAGTGTTTTTCTTATTCTTTCTTCTTCCTCTCCATCCGAATCTTCAGCAGCAGCAACGCAAAGGCCGCGCCGCAGGCCTCCCCGGCTACCAGGGCGCTGGCAAGGCCGTTCTCCCCGGCCAGTCGGTCCAGAAGGAACATGAAAGGTATGTAGAAAACCAGCTCTCGCACCACGGCATGAAGAAGGGTTCCGAATCCGTCTCCCATAGCCTGCATGCAGTAGGAGGTGTGATAATTCAAAAACTGGAAGGGCGACGCCACACAGCGGATCCGTATGAAGATAACGGCAAAACCGATGGTCGTCAGGGCCGCCGCCGCGTCCCCGGCAGAAGTGCTTAGGAAGATCCGCACCAGGGGAGCCGCAAACACCTGAAACAGCACCAGGCTCATGAGAGAAATCCCCAGTCCATAAGCCCGGGCCGTGCTGATCACCTTTTTCATCCTGTCCCGGTTGCCGGAGGAGAAATTGTAGGCCACGATGGGCAGCATTCCCTGACAGATACCGATGTTGATGGCGTTGGGCAGACGCTCCACCTTCATGACGATTCCCACCGCCGCCAGAGCCAGATCCCCGTGAACCGCCATAAGGGCGTTCAGGAAAATATTAGCCACGTCGAAGAGGCCCGTCAGGATTGCCGAGGGCACGCCTACGGTAAAGACGCCCTTCACATCTTCTCTTTTAATTCCATGAATATCCGAGAACCGAATGCTGAGGGCCGAGGTTTTCGACACCTTATTCAGCATGCAGAGCATGTAAATACAGGACGCGATATTGGAAAGAAGGGTAGCCAGAGCAGCGCCCAGCACTTCCCAGCCTCTGGGAAGCAGCACGAACATGAACAGCGGATCCAGCACCATATTCAGGATTCCGCCGCCGGACAGACCGATGCTGGCCTGCCTGGAATAGCCCACATTTCTCAGAAGATGGGCCCCCATCATGGAGAGAATGGTAGGCAGGCTTCCGATTACCACCACCAGCCACACATACTGCTTCGCGAACCCCATAGTGGAATCGGAGGCTCCCAGAACCTTCAGTATGGGATCCATAAATAACCCGATCAGCAGAGAATAAGCCAAAGCAATCACGATAGTGCTGTAGAAGCTGAAGGCGCTGACCTTCTTCGCGTCCGCATCCCGCCCGCTTCCGATCATACGGGCCACCTGACTTCCGCCGCCGATACCAAACAAATTGGAAAAGGCGATGGTCATCATAAAGAGAGTGAATGCCACCGTCACCGCCGCCACCATGTAGGAATTGCCGGTGCGGCCGATGAAGAAGGTATCCACCATGTTGTAGATCAGATTGATCAGCTGGCTGATTATGGTCGGTATAGCCATGGCCGCGATAGCCTGCGGCACCGGCATAGTTTCAAATAATTCCTTTTTATCATCTGTTTTCATACAAAGTCACTCCTATCTTATATAACTATACGTTCGGAAAAAGCCTCTGTCAATTCCCTCCGGTCAATATAATTTCTTTTTATAATAGGAGTCCGCTGTATATAAAGCCGCCGCCGGATTGTGGCCTGTCACCCTATCTTTTACGATCAACGTAGTTGTCGGCGCTTTCGTATATTTATAGAACAGGGAATCATGCCCCACGCAAAGCCCAACCACGATATTAAAATCCGTTTCCGCTTCCTCCAGAAGCTTTGCCTGAAGAATGGGATTGCACATATTAGGGCCGATAGCACAGCACTCGGGATCGATTCCCACATCGGTTTTCGGCGCAGCTCCGGCCTTGCAGGCAATCCCGAACACCTCAAAACCATGGCTTCTCAGAATATCCGCCAGAATCCTGGTCTCCCGGATCAGTCCTACGCAGCAGGCGATACCCAGTTTGCGATATCCCATCCGCTTGGCGAATTCTATGGTTTCCTCTACCCGGCACCAGCGGCAGTATCCCTCATACTCTACCTGCGCGGCAGTCTGCATGATCTTTCGGTTTTCTTCCTCCTCATAACATTCCATCGCCTTCTTTTTCGTGTCCGGATTCATCTGCACAGTTTGGCAGAAAGGCGGATATTCCTTTCCCAGTCCCTTGCAGTTGACGACGCCGCAGTCGGCGCAGCTTCTTTCGATATCACTCATGATTCCTTCGCCTCACTTTTCTTGATTTCAATAGATCACAGTTGCTTATCAACCAAATATATCATACCATCTCCTACAGTGCAACGCTCAAAAACCTGCGGTTTTTTCGCACTGCTCATTGCTTACGTGAACATGATACAGCAGAAAACCGCTGAAAACAATAAGTGATTTCAGCGGTTTTCTGGCAAAAGGTATCGATATGGTATGTAAAAACCTAATTCAGAAAATTACTTAATGAATTTCACTTCCGGATAGATGGCCTGTTTGGCGGCCTCTTTCTTCTCGTTGAAGGTAATCTTGTTCTCCTCAAACATGTTTCTTCCCTGGGCGTCGATGGAAACGATCAGCGGACCGAATTCCTTCACCTTGCAGCACCAGAGGGTCTCCGGCATACCCAGTTCATCCCAGTGATGCTCCGCGATCCGCTCCACCTCTGTGGCGGCCACCACGGCGCAGCCGGCCGGGAATACACAGTGGATCGCTCCGAACTCCTTGCAGCCTCTCTCCGTATTGGGACCCATACCGCCCTTTCCGACGATCACGCGCACGCCGGTCTGTTTGGTAAACTCATACTCGAATTTCTCCATACGCATGGAGGTGGTGGGGCCTACGGATACCATTTCATAATCGTCCTCGGTTCCCTCGATCTTGCGGACGATGGGGCCTGCATGGAAAATTGCTTTTCCCTTGATGTCATAGGGCAGTTCCCTTCCGTACTCCACCACACGGCGGTGAGCCACGTCGCGGCAGGTCATCAGATCTCCATCCAGCCATACAATATCTCCGATCTTAATATCCGCAAGGTCCTCAGCGCTTACGGGTGTAACCAGAACTTTCTTATCTCCTCTGATTTCGATCATATCTTTATCCTCCTTACTGATTCAGGTCAATGGTTGAATGCGTATCTACGGTTGCGTTTAAATCCTTGTCAAATACCACATGTCCCCGGCGGTGAGACCAGCAACCCACGTTCACTGCCACGCCGATGGTAGAGGGATGACGGGCCGTATTCTCAATGTTTACGCCCATGACGGAGAACTTGCCGCCCATACCCTGGGGCCCAAGGCCGATGGCGTTGATCCCGTCCTCCAGAAGCTTTTCCATCTTGGCCGCGTTGGCGTTCTCATTGTGAGAACCGATGGGGCGCATCAATGCCTTCTTGGAAAGAAGAGCCGCCGTCTCCACGGAGGTTGCCACGCCTACGCCGACCAGAAGAGGCGGGCAGGCGTTCAGTCCGTAGCTGGTCATCTGATCCAGGACGAAATCCGTGATACCCTCGTAACCTGCGCCGGGCATAAGTACCATAGCCTTGCCGGGAAGGGTACAGCCGCCGCCTGCCATGTAGGCGTAAATTTCACACTGGTCATTGTTGGGAACGATATCCCAGAACACAGTAGGAGTTCCTTTTCCTACATTTCTCTTGGTGTTGTACTCGTCAAAGGTCTCCACGCTGTTGTGACGGAGAGGCGTGGCAAAGGTCGCCTGAACAACCGCTTCCTTCAAAAGAGCTTCCAGATCGTCGATCAGCGGGAATTTGGTTCCGCACTTTACCCAAAACTGAAGAACACCGGTATCCTGGCAGCTGGGACGGTCCAGGGACACAGCCAGATTCTGGTTCTTTGTCATGGTCTCATAGAGGACCTTAGGAAGGGCCGCGTTCTCCTGAGCGCCCAGCTCCTCCAGCTTCGCCACCACGTCGTCCGGCAGCTTCTTGGCAATATGGGCCACAAACTTCGCCATCTTGTCAGTCATCAGTTTCACATTCTCTTCTCTTGTCATAGTTACCTCCTTCTTTTTTGCGGCACCGCAGGCGGGTCTGCCTGCAATGTCAGATTGTTTGCAGTTATCAATCACGATTTCGGCAGAAATTGGATTTTCAAATCAATCAAAACGAACCGTTACGGATAGAACGGATACAATATGGGCAGCAGGATCATGCAGACCACAAAGGATACCAGGATCAGCGGCAGGCCGGATTTCACATAATCATTGAACTTGTATCCGCCCAGCCCTACTACCATGGTGTTGGCCGGCATGCCAATGGGCGTCGCGTAAGCGCAGGAACCTGCGATTACAGTGGCGATGACCACCGCTCTCGGGTCGGCGCCCAGGCTGTTGGCCAGAGATACGGCAATGGGCACCATCAGGGCCGTAGTAGCCGTATTGGACATAAAGTTGGTCAGAACGCAGGTCACGACGAAGATGACCAGCAGCAGGATAATGGGGTTGGGACTGGTTCCCAAAAGGCCCACAATCTTGTCCGCAATCAGGGTTCCAGCTCCGGTAGTCTCCAAAGCGCTTGCCAGGGCAAGGGAACCGCCGAAGAGCAGGACAACCTTCAGATCGATGGACTGAAGAGCCGCTTTCTCACTGATGACGCCGCAGAGAACCAGGATCGCCGCGCCGATACAGGCGGATACCTGAATCTTGATTCCAATCTTATCCTCAAAGATCATGGCCAGGATAACCAGGATCAAAACCAGAAGGGATACGGTCTGCTTCCACTGCGGAACATCGGAGAAATCATCCTGAACCCCCGTTACCGCCTCGCCGGATCCGCTGCCGGCAGGGAGGAACCGGTATCCGATAAACACGAAGTAGACGATTCCCAGCAGAAGCATGGGGATGCCCACCGGAGCGTACATGAAGAAGCTGGTGGCGAGGCCAAGCTCCTGAAGAGCGTTGACGCCCATCAGGTTGCCGGGGGCTCCTATGATGGAGAGATTTCCGCCCAGGGCTGCCGCGAACACCAGGGGCATCAGCAGCCGGCTTCTGGAATAACCGGACTCATCAGCGATTCCGCAGACCACCGGGATCAGCACTGCCGCCGTGCCGGTATTGGAGAGGAAACCGGACATCACGCCCACGATCACCATGATGGCGATAATCAGCATTCTCTCGCTCTTGGCAAACTTCGTCACGATTCCGCCGATCTTATTGGCCATGCCGGTCTCAAACAGGGCCTGGCCCACAACGAACATTCCTACGCACAGGATCACGTTGCTGTTGACGTATCCCGCAAAGGTGGCGGAGCTGTCCAGCACGCCGGTGAGATTCAGTCCCAGGGCCACGATAGTTGCCGTAAGTCCCAGGGGTATCTTCTCAAGAATAAAACTCACTACCGCAAATAGCAGAAATAATAATGTAATTGTTGTAGGGGACATATCGTTTCTCCTTTCGCATTGCATTTCCTCAGTTTAACTCATCTGCGATAACGCCGGCCGGCTGTATCTTATGAATCTATGTTAACACCACCAAATTGCATAAGTCCAATCAAAAAAAATTCCCGATATAAAAGAAAATTTAATAGGAAAAATCGCGGAATTTCATCTGAAATATGTTATTCTGTACATAGAATCCACAGAAAGGGACAAAAGAACATGACGCTGAATCAGTTACGGTACTTTAGCGCCGCCAGCCGGTGCCACAACATTTCCAAGGCGGCAAAGGAACTGTTTGTCACACAGCCTACCATCTCCAACGCCGTGCGGGAGCTGGAGGAGGAATTCTCCATCACACTGTTTTACCGCAACGGAAGCCACCTGGAGCTGACCGCGGAGGGCGAGGCCTTTCTGGAAAAGGCCAACTACATTCTCCGCTACTGTATTTCCATGGAAGCGGAATACAAGGACAACAGCCGGATCAAGCCTCCGGTCCGCATCGGTATCCCTCCCATGCTGAGCACCATTTTCTTTCCGGAGCTCTGGGACGCCTTCTGCAGGGAACATCCGGATATTCCTGTGGTTTTAGAGGAATACGGCTCCGTCCGGGCCTGCGACCTGGTTCAGACGGATTTTCTGGATCTGGCCCTGGTCAACATGGAGCTGTTCAACATCGACAAATTCAACAACGCCGTTCTCTTCAACAGCCAGCTCTACTACTGCGTCTCCCGGGAACATCCCCTGGCAGACCAGCCCTCCGTAAAGATGGAACAGTTCGACAATGAAAAGGTACTTCTGTTCAACGGCGATTCCGTCCAGACTCACCTGCTTATGACCCGGTTCGACGCCATGCAGCTGCACCCCCACATCGTTATGCGAAGCAGTCAGCTTCACACCGTCATGAAATTCGTTCATCAGTGTCAGTGCGGCTGCTTCCTATTTAAAGAAATGCTTCCCCAGTTTCCGGACTGCATCGGCCTTCCCCTGGATCCGCCTCTCAATATCAATGTGGGTATGGTCTGGAAAAAAGGAAAATATGTGACGGAAGAGATGCAGACGTTTATCTCCTTTACCAAGAACTACTGTTCCTGCTGAACCGATGAAACCCGGAAAATTTTGTCACATCCTTAACAATGTCTTTGTCACAAGAAAAATCTATGCTATACTATCCGCAAGAAATTGGGAACAACGGAGGAAAGAATTATGAGCGACCGCAATCTGACATTACTTACGGACCTGTATGAGCTGACCATGATGCAGGGATATTTTAAGGAGAAGGAACAGAACGAGACCGTCATCTTCGACGCCTTTTACCGGAACAATCCGGACAACAACGGCTACGCCATCTGCGCCGGACTGGAGCAGGTCATCGATTATGTAAAGAATCTGCATTTTGATAAGGACGATATCGACTATCTCAGGTCCGTAGGACTTTTTGACGAAGATTTTCTGGATTATCTGAAAGATTTTCATTTTACGGGAGACATCTACGCCATTCCGGAAGGAACCGTGGTGTTCCCCAGGGAGCCCCTTGTAAAGGTCATCGCTCCCATTATGGAAGCCCAGCTGGTTGAGACGGCTCTCCTGAATATCATCAACCATCAGAGCCTCATCGCCACCAAGGCGGCCCGGGTGGTCCACGCCGCTCAGGGAGACGGCGTCATGGAGTTCGGCCTTCGCCGGGCCCAGGGACCGGACGCAGGTATCTACGGCGCCAGAGCCGCCATGATCGCCGGCTGCATCGGCACCTCCAATGTCCTTGCAGGCAAACTGTTCGACGTGCCGGTCAAGGGCACCCACGCCCACAGCTGGATTATGAGCTTTCCCGATGAGCTGACGGCCTTCCGGACTTACGCCAGGCTGTACCCCTCCGCCTGCATTCTTCTGGTGGACACCTATGATACCTTAAAATCCGGCGTTCCCAACGCCATCCGTGTTTTCAGCGAGATGCGCCATGCCGGTATTCCTCTGACCTTCTACGGCATCCGCTTAGACAGCGGCGACCTGGCCTATCTGTCCAAAGAGGCCAAGAAAATGCTGGACGAAGCCGGATTTACCGACGCGGTCATCTCCGCCTCCAACGATCTGGACGAGACTCTGATCAGCAGCTTAAAGCAGCAGGGCGCGGCCATTAACTCCTGGGGCGTAGGCACCAACCTGATTACTTCCAAGGACTGCCCCTCCTTCGGCGGCGTGTACAAGCTTGCCGCCATCATGGACAAGGCGACCGGCAAATTCATTCCCAAGATCAAGCTTTCCGAGAACGCGGAGAAGATCACCAACCCGGGCAACAAGACCATCCAGCGTATCTACAACAAGGCCACCGGCAAGATCATCGCCGACCTGATCTGCCTGGCGGATGAACAGTACGATACCTCCCAACCCCTGCTGATCTTCGATCCGGTTCAGACCTGGAAAAAGACAAACCTGACACCCAACAGCTATACCATGCGGGAACTGATGGTCCCCATTTTCAAAAACGGCCAGTGCGTGTACCAGTCCCCAAAGGTCATGGACATCCGCGCCTACTGCCGGCACGAAATGGGAACCCTGTGGGAAGAGTCCATGCGTCTTGAATTCCCCCACAGAACCCATGTGGATCTGTCCGAGCCTCTGTGGAAGATGAAGAACGAACTGCTGCAGCAGTATAAGATCTGACAGGATTCAAAAAACACGTCACTGGAAATAAGATTCCTGTAACCGAATATACCTGATATATCGGGGTTGTTCAACCACCTCTATTAGAGGTTGGCCTATAGCTAAAGTAGAAATTCCACCCTCGCTACTGGTCAAAGTTTACAAGGGTGGTTTTTCTATGCGAAAAACGTTACTGGCTTATCAAAATGATAAAGGTCAGCAATGCGAGAATGAACATACCAAAAGCCATAAGGTCTTTGAAATCGTACTTCATCCGCATCACCTCCCATCTATGTAGAATGGAAGGCCAACACCCTGCAGTGACATGATTGTTCTCATCAACATCTTACCATAATTTGCTGGACCTTTCAATGCCGGAAAAAAACTTAAAAAGAAAAACGATTTCGGAATGGGAGAAGACAGATCAACCAGTTTTATCGTAAAATGTTCACAAAAAATTTACAAGATGGCTAATCTTTTTTTACATTTTGCAGATATACTGTAGTCAGTAACAAAGAGATACACCTGACTACGATAGATAAATTTTTTTCATAATCTGCCGGTAGCCCGTAATGGGTTACCGGCTCCTCCCTTTTTATGGGGTCTTCTCACATATTTTCCCCTTAACCTGCGCATACTTTGCGTACCATATTGATTTCAATATTAAAATTTGTACAGGAAGGGGAACCATTATGCCATTTTCCAGCAAAGTGGAGGACAATATCAGACACTTCAATCAGCTTCTGGACACGGACCGGAATTTTGACGTGGTCGATCGGGTAATAACCATCGGCGGGCGGCAGGCCTGCCTTTATTTCGTAGACGGCTTCACCAAGGACGACACCCTTTTGCGGATGCTGCAGGCCTGGGAAGGAATTCAGCCCCAGGACATGCCGCAGAACGCCCATGATTTTTCCAAACAATATGTCCCTTACGGTGAAACGGGATTGGCGGACACGGAGGAAGATGTAGTCGTCCAGCTTTTGTCCGGCATCTCCTGTATCTTTATTGACGGCTATGACGTCTGCCTGACTGTAGACTGCCGTACCTATCCGGCCAGAAGCGTATCGGAACCGGATAAGGACAAGGTTATGCGGGGCTCCCGGGACGGCTTCGTGGAGACTCTGATCTTCAACACCGCCCTGATACGCCGCCGGATTCGAGACCCGAAACTGACCATGGAGATTACCAGCGCCGGAGAAAGTTCCCACACGGATATTGCCGTCTGTTACATGAAAGACCGGGTGGATGAGAGCATGCTGAACATGCTGAAAAAAAGGATACAGAACATCCACGCAGACGCCCTGACCATGAATCAGGAAAGTCTGGCGGAATGCCTGTATCCCAGCAAATGGTACAATCCGTTTCCAAAGTTCAAATTCTCCGAGCGTCCGGACACTGCCGCCGCTTCCATTCTGGAGGGCAATGTGATCATCCTGGTGGACAACTCTCCTGCCGCCATGATTCTGCCCTCTTCTGTCTTCGACATCATTGAAGAGGCGGATGATTATTACTTTCCGCCAATCACCGGAACCTATCTTCGGCTGACCCGGATGACCATCTCTCTTCTGTCCCTGCTGCTGACCCCTATCTGGCTTCTGCTTATGCAGAACCCGGGGATCGTTCCAGAGTACCTTCAGTTTATCCTGCTGGAGGATGAGCCCTTCGTGCCGCTGATCATCCAGCTTCTGATCCTGGAATTCGCCATCGACGGCCTGCGGCTGGCGGCGGTGAACACCCCCAGCATGCTGACCACGCCCCTGAGCGTTATCGCCGGTATCGTCATGGGCGAATACGCCGTCAGCTCCGGCTGGTTCTCCAGCGAAACCATGCTGTATATGGCCTTTGTCACCATTGCCAACTACTCCCAGGCCAGCTTTGAGCTGGGCTATGCCCTGAAATTCATGCGGATCATTATCCTGATTCTGACAGCCTTGTTCAACTATCTGGGCTTCATCGCCGGTATCATTTTCTCGATCTGCGCCATTGTCTTCAACAAGACCCTGGCAGGCAAAAGCTATATCTACCCGCTGATTCCTTTCCACTGGTCCGAGCTGAAAAAACGGTTTCTTCGGGGGCGGCTGCCCCACACCACGAAGCAGTGATTTCCCTTTCCTACACTCCCGCTTACAGTCTGGCAAGTCCGTTCTGTCTGGCGTCCTCCGCCACTGCCGCCGCCACTGCTTCCACTACCTCCGGGTCGAAGGCATGGGGAAGAATGTAGTCGGCGGAAAGCTGTTCCGGCTTCACCACTCCGGCGATGGCTCTGGCCGCAGCCATCTTCATGGACTCCGTGATATCTGTGG
>CANQBN010000110.1 GCA_947588855.1 uncultured Lachnospiraceae bacterium | reverse complement strand
TGCCGGAAACGATACCATAGTCTGTAACGAGGCTACAGAAGAAGCCTACATGGAAGGTATCGGATGGTATGCCTCCGAGATCCAGCGAAAAGTATATTTTATCCAGATAGATGGGGAGATCCGGGACAGGGGAGTAAGGATATCGGCGGCCAGTCGGATCAGTTATGATAATTCCGAATTGCTGCTGCTGAATTCTGCCGCACCGGATTCGGAAATGGTTTTCTATGCCTATGGCAGAGGACGTCTTCTGGGGATTTTCCCGGAATTCTATCAGGCTGTGAATGTGTCCTATGATCTGATGGGGATGGTGACTGATCAATATCAGCGGATTCTCTGGGACAGGGTAAACCGCGGCAATCTCCGGAACCTGAAAGATCCGCAGACGTCTGCTTATGATATTCTCAGACATTTGAATGATTTTTCCGGGAACATGGAATTTGATGACAGTATGGTTCTTTTGGACGCCAGGGGAGCGGATTTGCGTCAGGTGCTGTATTTTATCGGCCAGGGGTATCCGGTGCTCGCGTATGTGGAAAACGGTGGATATCTTTTGCTCTGCGGATATGATCAGTACAATGTAAGTATTTTTAATCCTGTGACTGAAGAGACTCATAAGATGGGATTAAACGATGCGGCGGATTACTTTGCAGGTGAAGGAAATGACTTCGTGTGCGGGATACATGTTAAATAATAGTAAGATTTTCTTTACAAATTTGTCACATATGGTATATAATAGGTAAAAAGGAAAAGAGCGGCACCAGCTGATAAAGTATAGAGGTGTAAAGAGATGGAACAGTATATTATGAAGGGCGGCAATTCGCTGGCCGGGGAAGTGCAGATAGGCGGAGCGAAGAATGCGGCTCTGGGGATTTTGGCGGCGGCTATCATGACAGATGAAGATGTCTATATTGATAATCTGCCGGACGTGAACGATATTAATGTTCTGCTTGAGGCCATTCAGCATATCGGTGCTGTTGTGAGTCGGGTTAACCGTCATGCTGTCAGGATCAATGCCGAGAGTATTCATGCCATATCGGTAGAAGATGAATATATGCGCAGGATTCGCGCGTCGTACTATTTTATTGGAGCGCTTCTTGGTAAGTATAAAAGCGCGGAAGTTCCGCTGCCGGGAGGATGTAATATCGGCAGTCGTCCTATAGATCTGCATATCAAGGGATTTCGAGCGCTGGGCGCTAAGGTGGAGATTGAGAGAGGCGTTGTGATGGCTCACGCGATTGATCTTGTGGGCAGTCATATTTATTTGGATAAAGTTTCTGTCGGCGCTACCATTAATATTATGATGGCGGCTTCATTGGCTGAAGGACAGACTATTATTGAGAATGCGGCGAAAGAGCCTCATGTTGTTGATGTAGCCAATTTCTTGAACAGTATGGGAGCCAATATCAGGGGCGCCGGGACTGATGTCATTCGTATCAAGGGAGTGAATCGGCTTCATGGAACGGAATATTCCATCATTCCGGATCAGATTGAGGCCGGTACGTTCATGTGCGCAGCGGCAGCCACCAGAGGAGATGTGACGGTAAGAAATGTGATTCCCAAGCATCTTGAGTCTATCTCGGCTAAGCTGAAAGAGATTGGCTGTGAAGTGGTGGAGCTTGACGACGCGGTTCGTGTGGTTGGCGGAAACCGTCAGACCCGGACGAATATTAACACTCAGCCGTATCCGGGATTTCCTACGGATATGCAGCCCCAGATGACGGTGGCGCTTGCGCTGGCGGAGGGAACCAGCATTGTTACGGAAAGTATTTTTGAGAATCGATTCAAATATGTGGACGAGCTTGCCCGCATGGGCAGCAATATTCAGGTCGAAGGTAATGTAGCTATTATTTCGGGCGTCAGAAGATTGAAAGGAGCCCAGGTCAATGCTCCGGATCTTCGGGCCGGCGCGGCGTTGGTTATTGCCGGGCTTTCAGCAGAAGGTTATACGGTTGTAGACGAGATTGGATACATAGAGAGGGGCTATGAGCACTTTGAGGAGAAGCTTAGAAGCCTTGGAGCAGTGATTGAAAAGGTCGATTCCCAGAAGGAAGCCAGGAAATTTATGCTTAAGGTGGGATGAAAGATGTCCTGCCCGGATACTTGCGCGGTGCGGCAGCATTTGTGTCATAAGACTTGACAATGCTGCCGTTTTTTAGTACAATCCTTTATGTCACAATTTAATAGAAAAGTACGTAATCCCTTATTCAGAGTGATGGAGATACATAGGATCTGTGAAGTCACGGCAACCCCATTCCGACCTGTCTTTGAACGGCGCGAGGATGGAAGGTGCCAACCTGAGCGAGTAATCGAACAATAAGAGGATTTGATGATGCTAAACTTATCAAGTCCGCGGTTCGCTACGGACTTTTCTTTTACCCATGAGACATGTTGTTTCATGTTTGTTTACAACAGAAGGAGGTACTATGGAGAAACGTTTGTTTACGTCTGAATCTGTCACAGAAGGACATCCAGATAAAATGTGCGATCAAATATCGGATGCTGTTCTGGATGCTCTGCTCGAACAGGACCCCATGAGCCGTGTGGCCTGTGAGACGGCCGTTACTACCGGTCTGGTACTGGTCATGGGAGAGATTACTACCAGTGCGTATGTGGACATTCAGAAGATCGTCAGGGAGACAGTCAGAGAGATCGGATATGACAGGGCCAAATATGGATTTGACTGTGATACGTGCGGTGTCATCACGGCTATTGACGAGCAGTCTTCCGATATTGCCATGGGAGTCGACAGGGCACTGGAAGCAAAAGAACATCGGATGAGCGATCAGGAGATTGATGCGATTGGAGCTGGGGATCAGGGCATGATGTTTGGATACGCGACGAATGAGACGGAAGAATACATGCCATATCCCATTGCGTTGGCTCACAAGTTGTCCAAACAGCTGACGAAGGTGCGCAAGGAAGACACCCTCGCTTATCTGCGGCCCGACGGCAAGACCCAGGTGACGGTGGAGTATGATGAAGACGGGAAACCCTTCCGTCTGGAAGCGGTAGTTCTGTCTACCCAGCATGATGAGCAGGTCAGTCAGGAACAGATTCATAAAGATATCAAAAAATATGTGTTTGACCAGGTCCTGCCTCAGAATATGATTGATGAGAATACTAAATTTTTCATCAATCCTACCGGGCGCTTTGTTATTGGGGGCCCCCATGGCGACAGCGGTCTGACCGGAAGAAAGATTATTGTAGATACTTACGGAGGATATGCCCGCCACGGCGGCGGCGCGTTTTCAGGAAAGGACTGCACCAAGGTCGACAGATCCGCGGCATACGCAGCCCGATATGTGGCTAAGAACATTGTTGCCGCGGGATTGGCTGACAAATGTGAGATTCAGCTTTCCTACGCGATCGGCGTGGCGCATCCCACGTCGGTGGAGGTGGATACCTTCGGCACCGGAAAGGTCAGTGATGAAAAGCTGGTGGAGATTATCCGGAAGAATTTTGATTTGAGGCCGGCGGGTATCATCAGGATGCTGGACCTGCGGAGGCCTATTTATAAGCAGACGGCTGCCTATGGCCATTTTGGAAGAAATGATCTGGACCTGCCGTGGGAGAAGCTGGACAAGGTTGAAGCGCTGAAACAAAGTTTAAGTTGAGGGCTTGTTTATGAAAAATTCTGATTCCGAAAAGAGGTATGAATTCGGAGAGAAACCGGGCCCTGTGGTGTCGGATGGGGAGTTCTGTTTCGCTGCCATAGGTTTAAATCACGGACACATTTACGGTATGTGCCGGGGACTTCTGGAGGCCGGCGCGACTCTGAAGTGGGTGTATGATAAGGACGATGCCAAAGTTGAGAAATTCCGTCAGAGTTATCCGCAGGCACGGCAGGCTTCGTCTGTGGAAGAGATTTTAGAGGATCCGAAGGTGCGCCTGGTGGCGGGGTGTGAGATTCCCTATCTCCGGTGCGCGCTGGGCATCCGGGTTATGGAAGCGGGAAAAGACTATTTCTGCGACAAGGCTCCCATGACGACTCTGGAACAGCTGCAGCAGGCTCAGGAAGCGGTGAAGAGAACCGGACGGAAATATATGGTCTATTTCAGCGAACGTCTGCATGTGGAAGCGGCTGTATTTGCCGGCCGGCTGATTGAAGAGGGAGCCATCGGAAGGGTATTTCAGGTAACAGGATTCGGGCCGCACCGTCTGGGTTCGGAACCCAGACCGGACTGGTTTTATGATCAGGAGAAATACGGCGGTATCCTGTGTGATATTGGCAGTCATCAGATAGAACAGTTTTTGTTTTACACCGGGGCCAGAGATGCCAGAGTCGTGCGGAGCCAGGTGGCGAATTATGCTCATCCGGAGCACCCTGATATGGCTGATTTCGGAGACTGCCAGCTGGTGGCGGATGACGGTGCCTCCCAGTATTTCCGAGTGGACTGGTTCACTCCCGACGGACTTCGAAACTGGGGAGACGGGCGAACCTTCATTCTGGGAACGAAAGGATACTTGGAACTTCGCAAATATATTAACATCGCTGAGGAGCCCCGGGTTGACAACTGCGTTTATCTGGTGAACGGAGAAGGTGAATTCCGCTTTGACGCAGCCGGAAAGGTGGGCCATCCTTTCTTCGGGCAGCTGATTTTGGACTGCATTAACCGGACGGAAAATGCCATGACTCAGGAACATGCCTTCAAAGCGGCAGAACTGAGTATTAAAGCTCAGATGCAGGCAGAGAACATATTTCCGGTCTGATTACTGATAAGCGATGGCGTCCTCCCTTGCGGGAGGGCGCTGCTTTTTGCCGGCCGAAGCGGTATTGCTCTCAGAAGAAAATACTGGTCAACAGGTTGACAGTCATACACAGAAGAGTTCCCAGAATTGTGGGAAGAGCTATGGCGGCGGCAGTCCATCGGAGGCTGCCGGTTTCCTTTTTGATTGTCAGACAGGTGGTAGAGCAGGGCCAGTGAAAAAGACAGAAAACCATCATGCAGAGGGCGGTCTTCCAGGTCCATCCATGGCTGACCAGAAGTCCGAACAGGGCGGAAGAGTTTGTCATTTCCACCAACTGACCGGTCTGGAGATAGGTCATGAGAATGATAGGAATTACGATCTCGTTGGCCGGAAATCCCAGGATGAAGGCGGTCAAAATGACGCCGTCCAGTCCCATGAGACGGCCAAGAGGGTCCAGAAATCCGGTCAGGTGCTGAAGAAGACTTAACTGATTCAGCTGTACATTGGCCAGAAACCAGATAAGAAGACCAGCCGGCGCTGCCACGGCGGCCGCTCTTCCCAGAACGAATAGCGTGCGGCTGACCATGGAACGGACGATCACTTTACCGATTTGCGGACGGCGGTAGGGAGGAAGTTCCAGGGTGAAGGAGGAAGGAACGCCTTTCAGCAAAGTGTGCGACAGGATCCAGGAACAGGCCAGGGTGGCGAATACGCCTGCCAGAATGACAATGGTCAGCATCAGAGCCGCCAGAAAGGATCCGGCGGCGCTTTCATGGATTCCCGCCAGGAAAAACAGAGTGATCAGGCTGAAAAGGGTAGGCAGCCGGCCATTGCAGGGAATCAGTGAATTGGTAAGAATAGCGACCAGACGTTCTCTGGGAGAATCGATGATGCGGCAGCCGGTTACGCCGACGGCATTGCAGCCCAGCCCCATGACCATGGTAAGACACTGTTTTCCGCAGGCTTTACACCTCATGAAAGCCCGGTCCATGTTGAAGGCTACCCTTGGAAGGTATCCAAGATCCTCCAGGAGAGTAAACAGTGGAAAGAAAATCGCCATGGGAGGCAGCATGACGCTGACGACCCAGGCCAGGACCCGATATCCGCCATAGACGAGAAAATCCACCAGTTTTGCCGGCAGTCGGAGCCAGAGCAGGAAAGAGGCCAGTTTCTCTTCCAGAAAGAAAAGAACGTTCCACAGAACAGCTCCCGGCAGATTGGCTCCGTACATAGTCAGCCAGAAGATGACCAGAAGAAGCAGAATCATGATGAGGCTGCCGGAGACAGGACCGGTAACGATTCTGTCAATCTGTTCTTCCTGCTTCCGATAATTGGTTTTTGTATATCTTGTGGTCTCCCGGGCAAGCTGTTTCGGGGAAAAATCCAGGCATTCGTAGGAATTTCTGGTATCGGTTGCGTCCAGGATAGTCTGTTTCAGCCGGTCAAGACTTTCCGGGCGGCGGGCGCAGCAGGGTATGACCGGAAGCTGAAGGACATCCTGAAGCAGTTCGAAATCGATAAGAATACCTTTGCGTTCCGCTTCGTCGCATAGGTTGACGCACAGAACCACAGGGGTGCCGTTTTCCAGCACATAATCCAGAGCCAGAATCTGTTTCAGGAGGTACAGTCCCCGTTCCATGCAGGTGGCGTCGCAGACCGCAATGATAATGTCTGCCTGGCCGGAGCAAAGGAAATCTCTTGCTACCTTCTCGTCTTCGGACCGCGCGGCGAGAGAATATGTGCCAGGCAGATCCACCAGCATGTATTCCCGGCCGCCGGCTTTAAAAAATCCGCAGGCTGAGGCTACGGTAACGCCGGCCCAGTTTCCGGTATGCTGTTTTAATCCGGTCAGATTGTTGAAAATCGTACTTTTCCCTACATTGGGATTGCCGGCCAGCGCCGCTTTGTATAATCTATGTTCCATGGAAGCCTCCGTGAATATGGATTCTGCCTTATGATTACTCTATGAGCAGCAATAATATTGAGTGCCTGGGTATTTTCTTTTTGGAAAAAGTGTGGTAAACTATAATTCAGTATGATAAATGCTGCGAGTCCGGCATGGATGGTTTGCGATGCGGCCGGAAACCGGAAGATTGAGAAGGAGGATATTTCCATGAGATATATAAGACAGATCCTGGAGGCTTTGATGATATGTTTTTGCCTGATGTTGACTGCGGTCCCCGCTCAGACGGCATATGCCGCGGCGGCGCAGCAGGCAGAAGTTCAGACAGAGGGGGCTCAGCCGGCGGCAGAAGGCTCGGAGGACCAGGATCAGGAGACGTTTTTCTTTATTATGATGGGCGGTGCGCTGCTGATTATCATCGTAGCAGTTGTGGCGGCAGTGTCCACAGTTTCATCTTCCATTGCGGTGGCTGCCAATATGGATGTGGACGGCGAATAGCGGAAAAGGAATACAGGAGTTGCTGAAAGAGGCTGCCATCAGGCAGCCTTTTAAGATATATCAGATTTCCTTCGGACAAAGATTTCCCGGCTGTTCTGCTCCCGCAGGCCGATAACGGCACTGCGCACCAGGTAGGCCTGCATGCCGCCCGGACGGCCCTTAAGGACGCAGGAAATCTCTTCTTCAGGGACGAAGCCCAGGTCTGCCAGCCGGTCTGCCATGCTGTCCCGGCTTGCAACCCAGACAACCTGAACCGTTTCTCCCACATTGATTTGATTCAATGGCAGTACCATGTGATTCCTCAGAGAAAAGCAGTACTTACAGCTATGTTATGCGCGGCGGAACAAGTTGGTGCCGGCCTGGAAGGACGAAACACAGAACATGATCAGTAAAATTACGGATAATAATATTATATAGATCAGGAATGAAAAAGAAATGAAATACAGAGAGATTACCCGGGGCGTTTTTTTAAGCCGGCCCAACCGATTTATTGCAAAAGTGAAAATTAACGGCATAGAGCATACGGTTCATGTAAAGAATACCGGGCGGTGTAAGGAGCTTTTGGTTCCCGGTGCGACGGTGATCCTGGAACGCTGCGCTGATTATATCCGCCTGGGCAGAAAAACGGAATATTCTCTGGTGGCAGTCTATAAAGGGAATCTTTTGATCAATATGGATTCTCAGGCGCCTAATCAGGCTGCGGAGGAGTGGCTTCGGGGAGGTGGACTGGAACGGGCAGAGGCGGCAAAAGCAGCGTTGAAGGGTTTGGGGCC
Source organism: uncultured Lachnospiraceae bacterium (assembly GCA_947588855.1). Lineage (GTDB taxonomy): Bacteria > Bacillota > Clostridia > Lachnospirales > Lachnospiraceae > UBA3402. Next base: position 2,702 of record CANQBN010000110.1, on the reverse strand, counting down.
GGAAATATCAGGCATGGTGCCGGGCAGTGAAAAATGGCGGATAAAAGACATCCGTCGGGAAGTGATCTACGGAAACTCCCGGTTTGATTTGGCGTTTACTGTGGAAGAAGGCGAGTCATCAGTGGAGCGCGGCGATGAATCTGCCGGGCGGAACTCCTGTCCTGCTTTCCCAGATTCCAGGCGGAACTCTCGCTCCGCCTTTATGGAAGTAAAGGGAGTGACCCTGGAGAAGGATGGCATGGTTCTGTTTCCGGACGCGCCCACCGAGAGGGGCGTAAAACACCTTCTGGAATTGGCGGAAGCGGCAAAAAAGGGATATCTGGCCTATGTTCTTTTTGTTATTCAGATGAAGGGCGTAAACTATTTTATGCCTAACAGGGAGACGCATCCAGAGTTTGCCGATACCCTTCGAAAGGTGTCGGAAGAAGGCGTACAGGTGCTGGCTTATGACTGTCTGGTGGACGAGGAAGGGTTTTCCATCGATTCCCGGGTACCAGTTATTTTGGATTAGATGGACGAAAACAACTTCCGGGATTTCACATTTTTTTTACATTGTAACGATTGCGGCGCATACATAAATATGTTAAAATCCATGTTTAAAGATAACCCATACACAATCACGGAGGAAACCGTATGAAAAAACTGACATATCAGAGTACAAGAGGAGGAGAAAGCGGCGTCACCGCTTCCCAGGCTATCTTAAAGGGAATCGCATCGGATGGCGGCCTGTTCATGCCGTCGGAGATTCCTCAGCTGGACATGACCATGGAAGAACTGTCCCGGCTGTCTTACAAAGAGATTGCCTATGAGGTGATGAAGCTTTATCTGACGGATTTTACGAAAAAGGAATTGAAGGACTGCATTGAGCAGGCCTATGACAGCAAGTTTGATACTGAACAGATTGCGCCTATCGTGAAGGTGGCGACGGCTTATTTTCTGGAGCTGTTCCACGGCAATACCATTGCCTTTAAGGATATGGCCTTGTCCATCCTGCCTCGTTTTATGACGGTGGCGGCGAAGAAAAATAAAGTGGATAAAGAGATCGTGATCCTTACGGCTACCTCAGGAGATACCGGCAAGGCAGCCCTGGCAGGATTTGCGGATGTGCCGGGGACCAGGATCATCGTGTTCTACCCCAAGAACGGCGTCAGCCATATGCAGGAGCTGCAGATGGTGACCCAGAAGGGCGACAACACCGCCGTGGTGGCCATTCACGGCAACTTTGATGATGCCCAGACCGGCGTGAAGAAGATTTTCGGAGATCCGGAGTTTGGAAAGAAGCTGGATGAAGGCGGTTTTCAGCTGTCCAGCGCCAATTCCATCAATGTAGGCCGTCTGATTCCCCAGGTGGTTTATTATGTTTACGCCTACGCCAATCTTCTGGCCAGAGGCGAGATTGAAAATGGCGAGAAGATCAATGTGGCGGTGCCCACCGGCAATTTCGGCAACATTCTGGCGGGTTATCTGGCCAAGCAGATGGGCGTGCCGATTAACAAACTGCTGTGCGCCTCCAATGACAACAAGGTGCTGTATGACTTCTTCACTACCGGCGTTTATGATAAGAACCGGGAGTTTGTGCTGACCATGTCTCCCTCTATGGATATTCTGGTGTCCAGCAATCTGGAGCGGCTGATCTACTTAAGCTGCGGCTGCGATGCCAAAAAGACGGCGAAGCTGATGAAAGATCTGGCGGAGAAGGGCAGTTACAAGGTGACAAAAGAGATGCAGAAGCGTATGAAGGACTTTGTCGGCGGATATGCTACGGAGGAGGAGGACGCCAAAGCCATCCATTTTCTGTACAAGAACCGCGGCTACGTGATTGATACTCATACCGGCGTGGCGGCGGCTGTGTGGAAGAATTACCGCGATAACACCGGGGACGATACGAAGACGGTTATCGTGTCTACGGCCAGTCCCTACAAGTTCTCCAAGAGCGTTCTGGAGGCGATTCAGGGGCCGTCCATGATGGAAGACGAGTTTGCGGTGGCGGAGGAGCTGCAGCGGATTTCCATGGTTCCGGTTCCCAGAGCGATACAGGAACTGAAGGAGGCGGAGATTCGTCATACCGCGGAGTGCGATGTAGAGGATATGGAGGCCGCAGTCGGAAAGATTTTGGGGATTTAATCTTTTCAAATGGAAAGATATGGTGTATACTGATAGCAGATTTTGGCGCGGGAGGGCTGAATGAGGGACTGCCTGCGCGCACATTATATCTATCAAGAAAATGGAGGTTATTATCATGTTAGTATCTGCAACAGAAATGCTGAAGAAGGCTGTGGAAGGCCACTATGCAGTTGGCCAGTTCAACATCAACAATCTGGAGTGGACCAAATCCATTCTGCAGACTGCGCAGGAACTGAATTCCCCGGTTATCCTGGGCGTGTCCGAAGGCGCAGGCAAGTATATGACCGGTTTCAAGACCGTAGCCGCCATGGTGGAGGCTATGATCGACGAGATGGGAATTACCGTTCCCGTTGCTCTGCATCTGGATCACGGCACCTACGAGGGCTGCTATAAGTGCATCAAGGCAGGCTTTTCTTCTATTATGTTCGACGGTTCTCACTATCCCATCGAAGAGAACGTAGCCAAGACCAAAGAACTTGTTTCCATCGCTCACGCCATGGGTATTTCCATTGAGGCTGAGGTAGGCGCCATCGGCGGCGAGGAAGACGGCGTAGTAGGCATGGGCGAGTGCGCGGATC
>CANQBN010000109.1 GCA_947588855.1 uncultured Lachnospiraceae bacterium | reverse complement strand
CAGCTGTTCACAGTTTCTCAACTCGGTATAATCTTTTTCGTCCAAAATCTTCGCGCCCTTATCCTCCGGCAGCCACATAATCTTAAAAATATCCTGCTCCGCTTCAATCGAATCACGGAATCTGGAATTAAACAATACGGTCGCCACATAATAATCATCCGGCGCATGCATCAGCTGAAAATAACGGTTAAACTTCTTATTTTTTCTGTAAAAGTCAAGCAAGTACATTGCCGCATTGCCTGTCAGCGCCCATTTGGGAGCAACTCCATACAACTCATACTTTTTCTTTTTCAGCATCACATAGTCATGCTTTCCTTTCAATCCAAGCTTTCTTTGGACAGATTCCAGCATCTGCAAAATCTTATTAAAAAACCTGTGGTCTCTGCATACATAATAATAAAGATAATCATGTGCCTGTCCTGTAATTCTATGTGCATGCACATATTCCGTATCCGCATGTTCTTGGAAGAATTCAAAGATATCCTGATCAGATTTAATCGGATAATCCAATCCTGTAAGCAGCACAACCCTGTCATATTTACAATACTCAAATGCATCTGCCATGCATTCAAATGCGGCCCGCAGAATCGAATACCCGGCCCAGACAATCTTATATCTCTTCCTTGAAAAAACAATCCGCCCCATTCCTTGAGTATCCCTTACAGCATCCTCAAACGGCTTGATGTCTACGCTGGCATTTATATGAATGTAAACATCTGCGGACACCGAGAGACGTCTGCATAATGCAGACAATTGTTCCGGATCCATATACGCGATTACGATATATGCCAATTTCGGTTTTCTATTCTTATCATTTTCTGCATTGCTCTGTTGAATGACCATTGCAATAAATCCCTTCCATCAATCATTCCATATCCATATTCCAGATACTTAAACAATACCTTCTTATTACGATTCTAAATTCTCACCACTGTTATAATAAATCGTAATGATCCTGCATCCATACGCATCCAGACCTATCTGGGTATCAAACTTCTTTTCCGGTACATATACTGTCGCGGAATCTTCTAATTTTTTCTCCGCTATAAGGTTGGAATACCGTAATGTAGACTCATCATAAATATGATAATCAGCCTTTCTGCACTCATCTGTTTCCGGTTCAGCAATGCAAATCCGCTGCTTTTCTATGGGATTCAATATTTCCCATGCCTGCTTAATCCCATAATAACATACAATATTATCTGAAGAAACAAGAATATTATTGCGATTATCCCGTTTTAAAATTTCCTCCAATGCTTCTTTATAATATTCGGTCCCACTATATTCAAATCTCTCCGCAACGGGCCGTTTTACCAGACAATTGTAATATGCCGCCTGAAACGGATGGCCTGAAATGATCAATCCAACGCAAAATACACCTTCAACCGCCAAAAATACTTTTATAATTTTCGCAGCCTTATAACTCTGAACACATATTTTATTCAAAGCATACACCGCAAGCAGTGCCAGCTCCGGATATATGAAATAAAAGTGACGCCACCCCCCATACACATTTGCCCCATGAATCATAAAGAAAGCCATTGGTATCCAAACAATTAACAATAATAATAGTACATACTTTTTCTCATCCCGATCGACATTCTTATCAAATATAGTTCTAAATGAATATAATTCACCCAAAAGCAATACTGCTAAAATCCCCAATGGCGTAGTTACCGCAATATTAGCCAGAAAATAATGCCATGGGAAAGGTTTTTCAATAAAATTATAAAAATCGCCGCAATATAAATTCCATCTGGTATGCCTCGAGAAGCTGATGGTATTTGACATTGTGTATTGAAAATATCCCCACAGAGACTGCCACGTGGCAGGGGTAATCACTATAAATACAACAACACTGACAACAATAGCCAACAGCCCATTTAAGAAAACCGCACGTGTCCGATTAGGCCGTTGGAAAAACTCAATTAAATATAGCAGGCCGAACAATCCCATATAAGCCAAACCTATAATTCTCATATTGACAGCAAATGCAATTGCAATTGCCCACAAAATACTCCATTTTATATTCTTTTTCTCAACAAAATGAATGCCCGTATATATGCAGACTGCCGCCAGGCTCATCATGGTAATGTCTTTATTATTCGTGAATGCATACCCAAAAAATAATGGATGGAGGAAAACAAGACCCGCTGCACAGCATCCCCAATACCATTTCCCGGTAAGAAGCTTTCCTGTCCCATACAATGCCAGCAGCCCGATCAGAAACCATATGTAAATACACATATGGTAAGCATACATTCCCAGATCGGCTCTTCCCATGGCACGTAATACGGACACTATTGATGCTGCCAAATAGAAGGCTGCCTGCCCATGGTCAATTTCCACGGAGTCCATTAAATCTCCTATTCTGGCATCCATGTATTGAAATAAGGTGCTTTCTTCGCCTCCCAATAGCCGGACATATTCTTTTAAATTCAAACGCGCAATGTCTATCTCTACATTTTCATCTACGCCGACTCCATATCCGCGCGCCGCAATCATGCCTATTATTAGCAAAACTATGCATACAAGAAATATCCATTTTCTCTCTTTAGAATACACCTGCTTATTTCCCATCAAGCGACATACTCCTTCCACCACAGTGACAGGTTAAACAGATACCACAGCTTTGACTCATACCCGCTCCTGTCGAACAGGGACTCTACATAGTTACTGTCCAAAAGTCCGGTCTCATCGGCAAACTTCAACGTCTCAGCCTTCATCTCTGTACCCAGCCGTCCTTTGAACCAGTCGTACACTGGCACGCCGAATCCCTGCTTTTTGCGGTCGATCAGTTCGTCCGGAATGATTCCCCGGACGGCTTTTTTCAGCACTGCTTTGCTGTTATACCCGGCCGTCTTCTTCTTTTCCGGAATGCTCATCGCCAGCTCCACAAATTTATGGTCAAGAAACGGCACCCTGCATTCCAGACTGACACCCATGCTCATCTTATCCACCCGCATCAGCAGCAGCTCGGGCAGGCGATGGTTCAGATCCGCATAGCTCATCCAGTTCAGATGGGATCTCTCCCATGCTTTTTCACGAAATCTCTCATATGTGGGGCGGATCGCCTCAAAGGACGTATAATCCCTGAACTCCGTCTTCAATTCATCCGACACCATACGCCGTTTGTCATACTCCGTGAACGCTTCCGCGCCGCTCCAGAAGATCGGCTGACCGCAGGCCGCCCGCCGGAGCCATTCCGTGTAAGTTTCGGAACCTTTGCCCAGTTTCCCCAGCGCCCGGCATCCCATGCGTTTACAGGCGGACGGCACCGGCAGTTCATTCATCCTTGCCAGAGACAGGAACGCCTTCCAGCGGCGGTATCCCCAGAAAAGCTCGTCCGCCCCCTCGCCGACCTGCGCGACAATCACCCCGTTATCCCTCGCCAGTTTCGATACATAGTAGACCGGCACACAGACCGGATCCGCGACCGGCTCGTCCTGCAGGCGAATCATCTCCGGCAGAAAATCAAACAGATCATCCTGCGTCAACAGACGCTCGTGATATTCCGCCCCGCACTCCGCGGCCATCATCTTCGCGTAATGCGTCTCATTGTGATAACTCTCATAGTCCCTGTCGTAACCGATGCAGAATGTCTTTACCCGGCTGTCCGAACCTTCCGAGAACAGAGCCGCGTTGGTGGAAGAATCAATTCCACCGGAGAGAAATACCCCCACCGGCACATCCGCTTCCTTTCGAAGCCGTACTGCCTCCCTCAATTCGGCGAGAACCGCCTCCGAGATTTCTCCGTCATCCGCGCGATACATCTCCTCCCGGGTATGATCCCATACATCCCAGTATCTCCGCGTCCTCACCTGTCCATCCGCGGAAAAGACCATATACATAGACGGCCGCAATTTCTTGATATTTTTAAAAAGCGTATCCTCGCAGGGCGTCGTCAGGAATGACAGGTAATCATACATTGCTTTCGTATCGATTTCCGGCTTCCTTTCGCGCACTTTCAGGATTGCCTTGATCTCCGAGGCAAAAGTCAATACCCCATCTTCTATTACATAATACAACGGTTTGATGCCGATCCGATCCCGGATCAAAATGAATTCTCTCTTCCGGCCGTCCCACAGCGCAATCGCGAACATCCCCCGCAGTTTGTCCAGAAAATCCATCCCCCATTCCTCATAGGCATGGATCAGCACTTCCGTATCGGAATGATCGGTCTTCCACTGATGGCGGCCGCCGGCTTCCAGTTCCCGACGGATCTCCATGTGATTATAAATCTCTCCGTTGAATGCAATTACAATATTTCCGTCTTCGTTGGACATCGGCTGAAAGGCCGTCTCGGACAAATCTATGATCGACAGCCTTCTGTGGCCAAGCCCGCACCGATTCCCAGGCTCCAGCCAGATGTTCCCTCCATCCGGTCCCCGCAGGATCATCTGCTCGTTCATCGTATTCAAATACGCTTCGCCGATACGGGGAGCATTTTCATTCAGCTTGTAAAAACCGCATATTCCGCACATCACTTATCCTCGCTTTTGCAGCACCATCTTATAGTGGTCATTCACCCAGCAATAAAGCCGGACACTGATCAGGCAGAGAATGACACGACATCGGTTCCAGTTCGTCGCTGCCTTCCCAAGCAGAAATTTTTTATCCAGCAGCTTCCGATACTGGGGAAGATACATCCTCGCATCCTGCACCATGTTCAGATAACTGTTCAATACTGCATTCTTCATCCATCGGCAGAGTTCTTTATCCTGCTGTTCTGCCAGAATATCAAGCTCCCGCAATGTCTGGAATAAATCCTGTATATTTTTACTCTTATCTTTCTGAGTGCTGATTGAATTATCACGAATCATATAATGGTACAGCTCGTCAGGAATCTCTACTACTTTTTTACATTTCAGCAACGCCCGGGGGGTGAACTCCACATCCTCATGCAGGATCCCTTCCTTAAACCAAAGGTCATTGTCCAGCAGGAATTGCCTGCGGTACGCATACAGGCAGGCCTCCACATTCATATTGCATGCTTTGTAATGTTCCAGCAGATATTGTCTCCCATCCTTACAGTTTTCCTCAACCGGAAATCTGCGCATGGATTTCCGATAAGTCACATAATCCTCCACGCCGCCGAACGTCACCGCATCGGCGGCGCCGTACATCTCTATCTTCTCTTTCAGGATCCGGCAGGCATTTTCCTCTATATAATCGTCCGAATCTACGAACAGGACATATTCTTCGGACGCATTCTTAAGCCCCACATTTCTCGCGGAAGACAGCCCGCCGTTTTCTTTATGGAAAACCGTTATCTTCGAAAACCTGCCGCTCAGCCGGTCGCATATCGTTCCGCTTCCATCCGTACTTCCGTCGTCAATCAGCAGAATCTCCGTCTGTTCTGCCACACCTTTCTGGTTCAGAAGAGATTCTACGCACTTTTCCAGATACGGCGCAACATTGTATACCGGTACAATAATCGTAAACAGAGCCACTTCAATCTCCTTTTTATCGTCAGCAGTTTTCTTTTCCTGCACTCTTTCCATACGTCTTCCCATAAGCCGCTTTTCAGGATCGTCTCCAGATTCCCTTTCCCGCGATGTCTTCGCTCATGCTCCCAACCCATCCTCGCGGTCAGGAACAGGCGATCCCAATATAATCCATAATATATTTTCTGGCTGTCCGCATTCCACAGGTCTGTGTCTTCCAGAAATCGACGGACAGCGTCGGCACATTCCTTCTGTATATCGATCAAATCCGCCCGATATGCCGTGCTGAGACTTTCTTCATGGTTCTCGTAGCAATAGAGCGGACAGTGGAGAAATTTCCACCTGCATCTGAAATGCCGAAAATAATCCAGATTGAACAGCAGGTCTTCCCCCAGGCTCTTATCTTTCGGAAACCGGATCCCGTACCGTTTAATGATATCCATTCGGAACAGCTTATTGACCGGAGAATTTACATAATTGTCACTGTAAAAATATATAAACCGTTCAAACGCTGCCTCCTCAACATTTGCCATCCAGCCATCCAGCCATGATTTTTCACAGGCAGAATCATCGGAAGTGATATCGCATACAACAACCGCGTCCTCTTCCACCGCTTTCATATACAGCTCAACCAGTTCCCGGTGAACATAATCGTCGGAATCCACAAAGATCAGATATTCGCCGCCTGCATGCACAATTCCGTCATTGCGGGCAGCCGACACGCCCTCATTTTGTTTATGAATTGCCCGAATCCTCGGATCTGTCTGCGCGTATTCGTCACAGATTCCGCCGCTTCCATCCACAGAGCCGTCGTCAATCAAAATGATTTCGATATTGTGGTAGGTCTGTCCGCACAGGGAATCCAGGCATCTCCTTAAATATGGCTCCGCATTATATACGGGAACGACAATGCTGACCAGACATTCCTCTTTCCTCATCCTATCACTTTGCACCCTTTTTCTTCCTTATAAACGTCCGCAGTATCTCCCATACTTCAAGAGCCACTTCATCCTTCCACACTAATACCAAAGCGCCATATACTCCAAACTGCAGGACAGCGGACGACACAAACAGCAGAATCCCGCCGACCCAGCCCATCTTCATCCACGTCAGGCAAGCCGCTGACGCCAGCACCGTTGCCGCCAGGATTTTCGCGCCCGGAACCGCCAGCTTCCTAAGATGAATTCTGGCCTTTATTCTATTAAAGATAAACAATGTGAGCAGACTTGTCAAGGAAGTGGCGGCTGCGGTCGCCAGCACAATGCCTTTCAATCCGAGAAAACGGGACAGCACAATGGAAAGCACAATGTTCAGGCTGACGGTCACCAGGCCAATCTTCATCGGCAGCGCCGTATCCCCAAGCGAATAGCAGGCCCGAAACAGAAGCGCATTGAAGCAATACGCCAAGAAGCACAACCCGTAGTAGCGCAGCCCTTCCGATGTCATTGCCACCGCCTGTGCGTCAAACGCTCCCCTTCCGTAAGTGATCTGCACAACGAGGTTCGCCGCCATCACCACATAAAGCGAAATCGGCACGCAGCAAAGCAGGCTGATGTGCAGCCCCTTCTCCAGCTTTCCAACGCCTTCTTCCGTCCTGCCGGCCGCGAACGATTCCGCCAGTTCCGTATAGATAATCGTCGTCATCGGAATGCTGATCAGGTTGGAGGCAAACTGATACAATACCGCCGCATAGGACACCGCCGTCACCGATCCGTCTTCCATTCCGGATAAAAGGCTTCGGTCAACCAGTTGATTCAGTTCACAGATTGCGTTTCCAAAGAAGATCGGCAATGCCAGCACGCACAGCCTGCCCACCCGCGAATCCAGGAAACCATATTTCCATGTCAGGTGCGCATATTTTCTGCTCTTCAGCTGCAAAAACAGATATTGGACAACATAAGAGACAGGCGTTGCCACCGCCAGCGCTTTCATTCCAAACCGGAATCCCAGCAGCACGACCGCTATTGTCAATATCAGATTATTAATCATTGCCGCAAATGAGGAAAATCCATATTGCTTCTCCGCGTTCAGCAGCCCCTGAAGCAGGCTGTTGGTCATATAGAAGCACATTCCCCATATCAATATGCGGAAATACGACACGGACAGGGCAACTTCCTGCGGAGTGTAGCTCGGCAATACGAGCCGCAATATCACAGGCGCCAACAAGTAGCAGGCTCCCGACAGTAAAAACGCCAGCAAAAACACATCCGTAATCGTCCTGCTGGCAAAAATCCCGGAATCTTTATTATCCCTTTCTTTAATTCCAATATAAACCGGAAGGAACGAAACCGCCACCGCTTCCGATATCGGAAGCAATGCATTCTGCATCAGTCCTTCCGCCACATAGTAAGCGTCCGTCTGCAGAGTCGCCCCAAAGACAGACGCGATCGTCACCGATTTGATAAATCCCAGGCCTTTATTTAACAGCGACAGCAGAAACAGCAAAACCGCCGAACCCAGCAGCGCATTCTTCCTGTCAGACGGCATTCTCTTCACCACCTGTATCCCTATTCCAGACCGCTATCCCCAGCAGCACCGGAAAAGCGGCATATATCATATTGAAATGCTCGCTCTCCACAATACTGCGGATCAATATAAACATAAAATACAGCAAAAACTTCTCGTCTCTTCTGCGAATGCCATACCATATCGCCCGAATCAGCAGCCCAAACATCATCACCGCCATCACGATCCCCAAATGCAAAACCAGGTAGGCAAACAGTATGTCAAGATAATCATAAATGTCCGGATTATACGGACTGCCAAACAAAGTCAGGCCATGGGCATCGAGAAACTGCCCGGGAAGCTGATACCGGGAAATGAAGAATCCCTGCAGTGCCATCAGTTTTTCGTTCCAAAACCTGTACAGAAGCATTGACGCCGCAAACGACGACAGATCCATTACAAATGCCGCAATGCACCCCAATGCCCATACACGGTATCCCTCAATTTTTACCTGATATCTTTTCGCCAGCCATTCCGCAGCTTCGATCAATAGGATCAGCAGCATCAGCAGTTCCGACGTGCGGCTGTTGGCCGTGAGATGGATAAAAACCGTCAGCGCCAAAATGCCCGCATAATCATACCAACGAAACCGGCGATGACGCAAATACATCCAGTCCATGCAGATTACCAGAAAGGAAAGCCCCATGCCGTTTGCGGCCTCCCAGCCAAAAAAACGGCGGACGCGGCCTCCCCCCTGATACAGGATCTGGCTTTCACATATTCCCAGAAGCGGAAACAGGATCAAAACAGCAGAAGAAAATATTCTCACAACCAGATCCAGCCGTATCAGTTTGTCCAAATTCGCATCCTTGCTGCAGCAGACCCCAAGCATCAGCAGAATCGGAGTCCGATCCCCGGATGCCCGCCAGCAGAAAAAGGCAACGATACCAAACCCGGTGATGAGAAGCCATTCCTTCCAGCTGTTGCGCTGAATGCACAGCTTTATAAGCGCCAGCCCCACAAAGCCCCAGTACAGGAGCAGATATAGTTTCCCGGACACGCCCAGCATCGCCCAGACAGAGCCGAAAAGGAGGAACTCTGCGACGATGATGTAGAAGAGAAGTTCATTTATTTTTTTCATGCGTTTATCTGTGAACGCTGACATAGTTTAACTTCCTCCGGTCTATAAATATCTCGTTCAGTATCTCATTTCTCCATACTGATGAAGATGTCATCTACCTTACTGCAGAGATAATCTGCCGGGTCTTCGTCCTTTTCCTTTATTTCCAACATTTCTATCAGATCCGCATTGGTCAGGTCAACAATCAGTTTCCCATCATCCCGCAAAACCCCACGAATAATCCTCTGCGCATTTTCGTCCGCACCATTAGGCGATATTATAATGGCTACTGTCCGCAAAGCTTTCAAATACAAATATTTTTCAGTTATGATAATTTCTTTCTGGGTTATTTTCTCTTTATAATTTTTAAATTCAAATACGATAAACTTAGACTGGAAATAATCCTCAAAAAATCTCCAGACTTCTTTTTTATTTCCGCTCTTAATCTTGCATATCAGATCAAATACAAATAAACCGTCATTGGATGATTTCTGCTCTTTCCACTTGGCAAGATCATCTGCAAAAAGCTCACGCAGTACCTTGAAGCATAACTCCTCATAAGCTTTACAATTACTGGTTCCTTCCGGTTTCCATGTCTCCACTTGTTTTTTCAGCCGCTGTATGACGGATTCCTCTTCCCCTGCCGAACCCTGACTTGTCCAGGCGAACGGTGGTTGTACAGGATTGATGTCATCTGTAGAATACTCTACGGATGACATCAGCAATTTTTCAAGTTCAGGATATCCCTTCACCATATACAGCAGGTTTTGGAGCCCTATAACTATAATGTCATCCTGCAGGCTTTTATCCTGCGGCAGATTTACAGCCGTTGTTACCAACACAGGTTTAGGTTTTCTGTCCTCGCTTTGTGCCGCCTGGCGCAGTCGTTCTATGCTCCTGTTCAGCATACTTTGGCTGACAGTCCTGTTCCATCTTTTTACTTCTATCGCATAATACTTCCCCTCTTTATCGGCTCTTATATCATAATCACAGTCATTACCTTGAGCAGTAAAGTCCACATTATATCCTTGTCTTTTAAAGAGTTTAAAAACCAGGGATTCAAATTCATATCCCTTAAGAATATCTTCCGCATTCAGCGCTTCTTTTCTTGTGTACCGGAACACACATTTTGCATCCGCAAACCAGCCTGTAACATTATCGTCCAACTGCGATGTAAACCCAATAAAACTGGTGTGCGCATTCTCTGTTATGCCATCTATCAGACTCCCATCTAAATAATGGATTCCGTCACATATTACAATATCAAAAATACCAAAATTAAAAGAACCTGTCTGCGTTATGTCATCATATGTAGTGAGCAGCACAATGCCGTCTTGATACTCCTCGCAGCTTAAAGCAATCCCAACATGCTTTTCAACTTCCAGCAATAGATCTTTGAGTTGGTAGCAAGTACTCCTGTTAGGCGAAAGAACTAATATCTTTATCTCCTCATTCATCCATTTTTGCAATAAATCCGCTATAATAACCCTTCTGCCAAGTCCGATTTCTATCTGCACTCTCATTTTGCGCAAGGTTTTTGCCGCATCGTAGATCTCTTTAACTGCATCTTTTTGATACTGTTTCAGCTCCAAAATATATTCCCCCGTTCATTTTCAATTGTTTATATAATGTTGTTGATCGCCCAAAATGTCCCTAAATAGATCATTTGGTTTGTCCTTGAACTGCTAACTTCGCTGTCTTTATTG
>CANQBN010000108.1 GCA_947588855.1 uncultured Lachnospiraceae bacterium | reverse complement strand
GTCCTTTCCTTGTTACGTATGTAAGCAGAAAACTATAAACAATATGCGGCGGCTGCAGCGATGAGGGTGCGGAGCGGGCGGCATGCCGCAGGGGATAACATTTATGAAAAGGGGGAAATAATCATGGCAACAGTTATGGGTAACGTAATCGTAGGACAGTCCGGCGGACCGACGGCAGTAATCAACTCCAGCCTGGCAGGCGTATACAAGACCGCCAGGGACCGGGGAGCGAAGAAGGTCTACGGCATGCTTCACGGCGTACAGGGACTTCTTCAGGAGAAGGTAGTGGATCTGGCCGATCACATCAAGTCCGATCTGGATATCGATCTGCTGAAGAGAACGCCTTCTTCCTATCTGGGCTCCTGCCGTTTCAAACTGCCGGAAATCAAGGAGGACACGGAGATTTATGACCGGATCTTCGCGATTCTGGACAAATACGAGATTGAATATTTCTTCTATATCGGCGGCAACGATTCCATGGATACCATCAAGAAGCTGTCCGATTACGCTATCTTAAACGGCAGCAAGATCCGTTTCATGGGCGTACCCAAGACCATTGACAATGATCTGGCGGTTACCGACCATACGCCCGGCTTCGGAAGCGCGGCCAAGTACATCGCTTCCATCACCAAGGAGATCATCCGAGACGGTCTGGTGTACGGCAACCAGAGCGTGACCATCATTGAGATCATGGGCCGCAACGCCGGATGGCTGACAGGAGCGGCGGCTCTGGCTAAGGGCGAGGACTGTGAAGGACCGGATCTTCTGTATCTGCCGGAGCTTACTTTTGATGTGGATGATTTCATGAAGAAGATCGCGGCTCTCCACAAAGAGAAACCGGCTCTGGTGATCGCGGTTTCCGAGGGCCTGAAGGTAGCGGACGGACGATATGTCTGCGAGTTGACGGACAATGTGGATTTCGTTGATGCCTTCGGCCATAAGCAGCTGACCGGTACCGCCCGGTATCTGGCAGAGAAGATTTCCAGAGAGGTTCCCGGCTGCAAAACCAGAGCTATCGAGTTCAACTCTCTGCAGCGGTGCGCCTCCCATATCGTAAGCCGTGTGGATGTCACCGAGGCCTTCCAGGTAGGCGGCGCAGCGGTGAAAGCGGCCTTTGAGGGTGAGACCGGCAAGATGATCATTCTGAAGAGGATTTCCGATGATCCGTATCTGTGTGTTACCGACCTGTTTGATGTACATAAGATTGCCAATATCGAGAAGAAGGTACCCAGAGAGTGGATCAATGAGACCGGCGATTATGTGACTCAGGAATTCATCAATTATGTCCGTCCGCTGATTCAGGCGGAATTGACGGCTATGATGGTGGACGGCCTGCCCAGGCATCTGAGACTGGAAGACTAAGGGCACAATACTGTGTCAATCAAATCATACTGACATAACACAGCAGAACTTCGGATGCCAGGCGGTAGTCCGGAGTTCTGTTGTATTACGTCAGTATGCAAACAAAGCGCCAGTGACGCTTTGTTTGTATTTCTGGAAATTAATCCGGAATTCAATTTTATTTTAAAAGGCGGAGAGTGAAAAGAATGGTAAGGGATATGACTTCAGGGAGTATTCCCAGGCATCTGATCGCGTACTCGGTTCCTCTGGTTTTGGGGAGCCTGTTTCAGCTGACCTACAATGCGGTTGATTCCATGATCGTAGGGCGATTCATTGGAAAAGAGGCGTTGGCGGCAGTGGGAACCTGTTCCCCGGTGATGAATATTATCATTCTTGGGATTTCCGGTATCTGTATCGGCGCTTCCGTGCTTATGAGCAATTTCTTTGGCGCGAGGCAGATGGAACAGCTGAAGAGGGAACTGGCGACTACGGCCGTATTTGGCGTGTACTTCTCCGCAGCGGTAGCCGCGCTGGGAATGCTGGCGGCAGGAGGTCTTCTGAGGGCTTTGTATGTGCCGATGGAAGTTCTTCCTATTGCCGCGGCCTATCTGAGGATCATATTTCTTGGAGCGCCGTTTACCTTTTTTTACAATGCAGTTTCTTCTGCCCTGAAAAGTGTGGGGGATTCCAAAACGCCCCTTAAGTTTCTGGCGTTCTGTTCCGTGCTGAACGGCCTGATGGATATCATTCTCATCGGAGGTTTGGGGTTTGGGATTATCTGTTCTGCCGCTACGACTGTGATTGCGGAAGCCCTGTCGGCAATTCTCTGTATTGTCTATGTATATCGAAGGATTCCGGAACTGCAGCTGTCACCGGCAGAATTCAGGATAGACGGAGGACTTCTGAAGCAGACGCTTCAGTATGGCGGCGTCACAGCGCTGCAGCAGTCCTGCCAGCCCATCGGCAAACTGCTGATCCAGGGGGCGGTCAATCCCCTTGGAGTAGACGTTATGGCCGCGTTTAATGCGGTAACCAGGGTGGATGACTATGCCTTCACGCCTGAGCAGAGCATCGCCGCCGGAATTACCACGTTTGTGGCGCAGAATTCCGGGGCGAAGAAGGAAGAACGGATCCGAAGCGGCTTTCGGGCAGGACTTCTGCTGGAGTTTTTGTACTGGATGGTTATCTGCGCCGCCGCGTTTTGCCTCAGGGAACCGATCATGCGTCTGTTTGTGACCGGAGCGGACGCCGGCGTAGTGGAGGTAGGAAGCCGATATCTGGGAATCATGGCGTTTTTTTACATACTTCCGGCGTCCACCAATGGAATGCAGGGATATTTTCGGGGAAGAAAAAATATGAAGCTGACTCTTCTGGGCACGTTTATCCAGACCAGTCTGCGGGTTATTTTCGTGTATCTGCTGACGCCGCGTTACGGCATTGTCGGTATTCCTTTTGCCTGCGCTATTGGATGGACGGTTATGCTGCTGGTGGAAATTCCATGTTATTTCTGGATTTAGGCTGTCCTTTCCGCCCAAAGTGCGCTATACTGTAAATGAGAGAGGAGGATATTACATGCAATATCGTAAATTTGGAAGTACAGGAGTGGAAGTTTCCGCTCTGGGTTTTGGCTGTATGCGGCTGCCGCTGAATCCGGACGGGACTGTGAATGAGGCGGAGGCCATATCGATCATCCGCCATGCCGTTGACCAGGGGGTCAATTATATTGACACGGCTTATCCTTATCACCAGGAGACAAGCGAGATTATTGTGGGGAAAGCCCTTCAGGACGGATACAGGGAGAAAGTATATCTGGCGACCAAGAGTCCTATGTGGAAGCTGGAGAAAGAGGAGGATTTTGATGAGATTCTGGAGGAACAGCTTCGGAAGCTGCAGACAGATCACATCGATTTCTATTTGCTTCATGCCCTGAACAAGGAGAGATTTGAGGAGAAGGTGAAGGGATTTCATCTGATCGATCACATGATGAGAGCCAGGGAGGCAGGAAAGATTCGGTATCTGGGCTTTTCCTTTCATGACGATCTGGAGACATTTAAGAAAATCGTGGATTATACGGATCAGTGGGATTTCTGCCAGATTCAGTACAATTACATCAACACGGACAGTCAGGCCGGAGACGAGGGCCTTCGGTACGCGGCGGACAAGGGGCTGGGCGTGATCGTTATGGAGCCGCTTCTGGGCGGCCGGCTGGCCGGCCTGTCCGGTCATGTGGCGGAATATTTGCCGCAGGGTAAGACGGCGGTGGAGCATGCCCTGGATTTTGTCTGGGACAAGAAAGAGGTCAGTCTCCTGCTCAGCGGCATGAGCGCCAGACAGCAGGTGCTGGATAATCTGGTCTATGCGGACCGCAGCGCTGTGGGAATGCTCAGTGAGGAAGAGAAGGCGGCCTATGTAAAGGCCAAGGAAGTATATGACAGGATGTCCATGGTGGCCTGTACCGCCTGCGCTTACTGCATGCCCTGTCCCTTTGGGCTGAACATTCCGGAGCTGTTTAAAACCTATAACCTGTATGGACTTGTGGGAAAGGGCGACGCGCAGGGTACCTATGAGAAGCAGCAGGTTCGCGCCGATCAGTGTCGGGCCTGTCACAAGTGCGAGCAGGTATGTCCCCAGGGGATCAAGGTCAGCAGCGTGATGAAGGATATCGCGAAAGTATTCTGCTGAGGAGCTGAATAAGGCGGCATTTTAAGGCGCTGTTGTAGAAATATCACAGTGAAGTTTTGAATATACAAAAAACGCGTCACTGGCGCGTTTTTTGCGTACTGACGTAATCCAGGTGTGCGCGATTTTGAGACGAATGTCCGCTCAGAGGTAGATTTTATCCGACGCTGACGGACAGATGTCAGAGAACCGCGCGCACAACGGATATCAAATATTCACTGCAGCAATTCTGCAGCCGACCTGCCTCAGAACCGGTTGAAGAATTTGGCCAGGGGTTCCACCGTATCGTTCAGGTTCTTGATTGCCTTATTCAGTGTCTCAAAATCAATGGAATTCAGCCGCCGCATAGCGGTGTTCAGGCTGTCGTTGCTCTCGTTCACCAGAGTGTCCACATCTTCGACCATTCCCTCAAAATCAACTTCCGCCAGCTGGGATGAAACTGTCTGAAGATCGTTCATAATGTAATTCAGATTTCTCAGGGTCAGGGTTACTTTCGGCAGCAGAGTGACCACGATGTAGATTACGATGCCCAGAACGGCCAGGTTGCTCAGCATACTGATCTGGGTCATGCGGTACTGTTTTCTGGCGTATTTTTCCTGTCCGGCGTTGCTGGCCTCGATTCGGCCCAGCATGGCGCGGCGTTCATTTTGCTGCTTTTCTTCATTGGAAAGGCCGTCTGTAGGTGATGTGCTGTTAAAATTCTGCGCTTTCATGGTTGTATCCCCTTTTGTTTGATAATTTAAGATTTTACTATCTTTAGTATACATGATTTTGAACATCTTGCAACGAAAAAAATGAAAAAGAGGTACTCACATTTCATAAAAGGTGGTAAGATATATATATAGCAGATTTGCGCGGTGAGGCGTTCTGCGGAGCAGGAGCGGGATTGGACAGGAGTGAAATCGGATGACGCAGTTCAGGATTCAGAAGACCCAGCCGGAACAGCTGGATGAGGTTTTGAATATATATGAAGGGGCCAGACAGTTTATGGCATCCCACGGCAATCCTCATCAGTGGGGAACGAAGAATCCTCCGGAATCCAGGATTCGTCAGGATATAGCCGAGGGAAATTCTTACGTGTGTATGTTCGGGAAGGAGATTGCGGCTGTATTCTATTACAGATGGGGCGACGATCCGACATACCGTTTTATCAGCGGCGGGGCATGGCTGAATGGGAAACCTTACGGCGTCATCCATCGGATTGCATCCAGCGGGAAAGCGAAGGGAGCCGGTTCCTTCTGCGTCAACTGGGCATTTGAACAATGCGGCAATGTGAAGATCGACACTCATCGGGATAACGTGGTCATGCAGAATATGCTGAAAAAGAACGGGTTTATGTTCTGCGGGATCATTTATCTGGAGAACGGAGAAGAGCGATTGGCATTTCAAAAGGGATGAGGAAGGAGAGAGACGGATATGAAATATGTGTATGAAAATATGGACTACGAAAAGAGAGGTCTGACGGATAATATCCTTTTGCGGGTAATCGCGGATGATTACGGCCTGGTGAAGGAGAGAAGCCGGAAATACATGGGTGCGGCCTTTTCCTGGAAAGCGGCGGAGATGACCAGCCAGATGGACGCCTGCCCGGTGACAGGACGTGAGGAGATGCAGAAGATTCTCCGGATCATGAGAGCCTATGATCCCAATTACCGTGCCAGAGCTACTCAAACAGGGACGGCGGTGTCCCAGCAGGCGATTACGGACGTGACGGAAGAGGACGCTCTGTTTCAGATCGCCAACGGAAGCATTGCGGATATTGCCGTTTCTTACAGTGAGGAGGCCTGCGATACTCTGCTTTCCAAAGGAATTCTGCCGCTGACGGCGGACAGGCCCGTGCCTGTAGACACATATATTTTTGTGGAAGGGATCCGGGCGGCGCTGAAGGCCGGAAAGAGAGAGCTGACGGCTTACCGGCTGACAGACGGAATGGAGCCATTTGCCCTCAGGCTGGCGGACGGAGCTGCCATGGAAAAACTTGAGAAAGTATTTGAGGACTGACGGGATGACAGAAAACGACAGAAAAGAGAGGATGGCAGCTGACGCGGCTGCCGGGACGATGTTTCATGAGACTGCCCGCGCGGCAGATGATGAGAAAAAGCCGGATAAGACCGGTCTGGTGATCGAGGGCGGCGGAGTCAGAGGGCTTTACGCGGCCGGAGTGTTGGATGTATTTATGGAGCACGGAGTGACCTTTGACGGCGTAGTGGGCGTGTCGGCCGGGGCGATTCACGGCTGTTCCTATGTGTCGGGCCAGAAGGGCCGGAGCATCCGCTATTACAAGAAGTACTGCAAGGACAGGCGGTTTATGAGTTTCCTCAATGTGCTGATTCATGGGGAACTGGTGGATACCCAGTTCTGCTACCATGATCTTCCGGAGAAGCTGGATCCCTATGATTATGAAGCCTTTGACCGGTCCGAAACGAAGTTTTATGTCGGATGCAGTAACCTGGAGACTGGAAGACCTGAGTGTATACAGGTTACGGATATGAAGGACCAGATCGATGTGCTTCGGGCGTCGGCTTCCCTTCCTTTCGTGTCCCACACGGTTACGTATGAAGGAAAGAAACTGCTGGACGGCGGCTGTACCGACAGTATCCCCATCCGGGAATTTCTAAAGCTGGGGTATGGGAAGAATGTGATTATCCTGACCCGTCATGCGGAGTATGTGAAAAAGCCGGAAAAATCGCCGTTGGTGTTTCTGCGGTACGGCAGATATCCCAGATTTGCCGCGGCTATGAATCAGCGTTACAAGACCTATAATAATACCCGCAGGCTGATCTGGAAACTGGAAAAGGAAGGCAGAGTGTTTGTCATCTGTCCCAGCCGGGAGCTGACCATCGGCCGTACCTGCAATGACCCGGATGAGATGCAGAAGGTCTACGACCTGGGAAGAGCGGACGCGGAGAAACGGATGGAAGAGATGGAAGAATTTCTGAAAAGATAAAATTACCGGGGGCTGCTGCCCCCGGCTTTTATGTACCGTAATATTGTGATTATTCAGATACCATGAAAACTTCCTGTTTCTTTGTGCCGTGAGCCACGGCATCAGCATGATTATCGTAATAAATGTCAATCTTGTTGCCGTTGACACCGCTGCCCATGTCCTCTACCGTGTAGACGATTCCGTCAATCATAACCTTCGTTCCCAGGGGAAAAACATTTAAATCAGCAGCAATGGTGTGATTGGCTTTCGGAACGGTGCCGCTGTAGGTACGGCCGTTGCCGCCGCTGCACAGCTCGCAGTTGCAGTAACCGGTTGTCGTGAACATGCCCAGGGACTGACCCTTTTTCCAGTTGGAGCCGCTCTTTGACGCAGAACTGTCGGAATCGGCGGCTGTATTTGAAGAACCGCTGGTTCCGGGGCCAACTGTTGTATTATCTTCAGAGGCAGCAGTTTTGTCAGCTTCTTTCGCAGTCTTGGCGTCCGCCGCAGCTTTATCGGTCTCCTCCGCGTCCCTGGCAGTTTCTGTCGATGTATCTTCCGGAAGGTTTCCGGTACCCGGTCCTGCTTTGGTGGAGATCCCAGCGTCTGCGTTGGCTGCCGGCTTGCCGGAAGGAGTGCCTGATACGGCACTCACTGTGCCGCCGGCAGATTTCTTATAAATTATGGTTCCCTGAAGGGGGACTTTGGTTTCGCCTGACACAGCATAAGCCGTGACGGTGAATTCGTCGCCTGAGAGGGAAGACCAGTCAACAGGACAGGAAAAGCAATGCCAGCCGTCGCCGATAAGGCTTGAGATGTCCGCACGGTAATTGTTGGCCGATGTCTTCAGCGTATCCGCCGGCTTGTTGGAACCGGCCGGAGTTACTTCAATAGCTACGTCAATGAACCGATCCATGTCGTCAGAATCCCAGGCCCATCCTTTGATGCCTGAGGAATCAGCGCTTTCCAGACGGCCGTCGACTGCCGCCATGGAGGTAAAGCTGAAAAACAGGCCGAAAACCAATACTGCAGGGATTGCGGCCCGCCTTTTCAAGGTAGAAAATCTCATAAAAACACCTCTTTTTATAAACTTGTCAGTTACAATTATATTACAAATCTGTTAAATGTCAATATGCGCAAGAAAAGCGTAAGATTTCACATAAAATTCATACATTATTTTTCAGAAATGGTATTGACAAATGATGGGCAAAGTAATATATTAAGAACAGATGGAATTAGCACTCGAAGCTAGTGAGTGCTAACAACAGAAGCGAAGCGGAGGAAAGGAGCGAAACCATGGAACTGGATGAGCGGAAGGTTACGATACTGAAAGCGATCATCAAGAACTATATGGATACTGGTGAGCCGGTAGGTTCCAGAACTATTTCCAAGTATGTGGAGTCCAGATGGAGCTCCGCCACGATTCGCAACGAGATGTCCGATCTGGAGGAGATGGGCTATATTGTGCAGCCCCATACCTCTGCAGGCCGGATTCCATCGGATAAGGGATACCGCTTCTATGTAGACCAGATCATGCAGGAGAAGGACAGCGAGGTGGCCGAGATTCAGGAGCTGATGATTCAGCGGGTGGACCGGCTGGAGTCAGTGCTTAAGAAACTGGCGAAGCTTCTGGCTCAGGACACCAACTACGCGGCTCTGATCAGCGGTCCGCGCTACCATGAGAACAAGCTGAAATTTATTCAGCTGTCCCGGGTGGATGCGGCCAAGCTTTTGATCGTTACGGTACTGGAAGGCAATCTGATCAAGAATACCATTGTAGATGTCCATGAAGAGATCAGTGATGAAGAGCTTCTGAATTTGAATATCCTGCTGAACAGCAATCTGAACGGTCTGACCATCGAGGAGATCAATCTGGCTGTTATTGCCAGGATGAAGGAACAGGCAGGCGTTCATGGGAATGTGGTGGATCTGGTCCTCAATCAGGTGGCGGAAGTGATCCGCGCGGATTCCGAGGACCTTCAGATTTATACCAGCGGGGCGACCAATATTTTCAAGTATCCGGAGCTGAGCGATAATCAGAAGGCCAGCGAGCTTTTAAGTACGCTGGAGCATACGGAGACCCTTCAGGAGCTGGTTAACGGCGCCATGGATGAGGAGAAAGGCACCGGGATTCAGGTGTATATCGGAGAGGAATCTCCGGTTCAGGCCATGCGGGACTGCAGTGTGATCACCGCCAATTATGAGATGGGCGAGGGAATCCGTGGAACCATCGGAATCATCGGACCCAAACGAATGGATTATGAGAAGGTGCTCAAGACACTGAGGACAGTGATGACTCAGCTTGACGCGGCTTTTAAGAAGGAAGAAAGGTAGATGAATCGTGGAGAAAGAGCAAGAGACAGCATTTGAGGAGCAGGAGATAAATCCGGCAGAGAACGAAGACAGAACCGCTCAGGAGAGAGAGCAGACGGCAAAGGCTGAAAATGGTGCGGAGACGGAATCGTCCGGTATCGCGAAAGAAGAGCAGCCTGAGGGAGCGGAAGAAGACGCTTCCGAAAGCAGAGCCCCTTCCGATGAACCTGATGGAGATGGTGAGATGGCAGGCAGCGGAGATTCTGAAGATTCTGCCGGGGCATCCGGCGAAGAAGACAGCGGAGAAGAGACTTCTGACGGCAAATGGAATTTCTTTAAGAAGAAAAAGGACCCGAAGGATGTCCAGATTGAGGAACTGACCGACCGGCTCCGCAGGACCATGGCAGAGTTCGACAATTTCCGCAAGCGCACGGAAAAAGAGAAATCGGCAATGTTTGAGATCGGCGCCAAGGACATCATTGAGCGAATCCTGCCGGTCATCGATAATTTTGAACGAGGCTTATCCTCAATGCCGGAGGATGTGAAAGGTACGCCTTTTGCCGACGGCATGGAGATGATATATAAGCAGCTTTTAAAGAATCTGGAGGACGCAGGCGTAAAGCCCATTGAGGCGGCAGGCCAGCCCTTCGATCCCAATTTCCACAATGCAGTGATGCATGTGGAGGATGAAAACCTGGGCGAGAATATAGTGGCCCAGGAGCTTCAGAAAGGCTATATGTACCGCGACAGCGTGGTAAGACACAGCATGGTACAGGTAGCGAATTGAGCGACTCCAGTTCACGCGTTGGCCGGTGTCAGTGCAAATTTATGCTGGCATAAGGATTTGCACTGACACCGGTCAACGAAGGGAGCGCCACGTACATGAGCAAAAATGAGCTGCGAAGCAGCAGAAAGCTCCGTAAGGAGCGGTTTTGCGAATGGCGCGCCGTGAACTGGCAGATAGATGCCGCAAGGCGAAGCATGAGGTTAGTCGAGCGGAACAAGCTTTAATAAAATTGAGAAAATAAGAAAAATGATAATACAGGAGGACATTTCAATGAGCAAGATTATAGGTATTGACTTAGGAACAACTAACAGCTGCGTAGCTGTCATGGAAGGTGGAAAGCCTACCGTTATCGCCAACGCGGAGGGCGTTCGTACCACTCCGTCCATCGTGGCATTTACAAAGACAGGAGAGCGTCTGGTGGGCGAACCGGCCAAGCGTCAGGCAGTCACCAACGCTGACAAGACCATTTCCTCTATCAAGAGGCATATGGGAACCGATTACAAAGTGGATATTGACGGCAAGAAATATACGCCTCAGGAGATTTCCGCAATGATCCTGCAGAAGCTGAAAGCCGATGCGGAGAGCTATCTGGGCGAGCCGGTTACCGAGGCGGTCATCACCGTTCCCGCGTATTTCAACGATGCTCAGCGTCAGGCTACCAAGGACGCGGGCAAGATTGCCGGTCTGGATGTAAAGCGTATCATCAATGAGCCCACGGCTGCGGCCCTGGCTTACGG
>CANQBN010000107.1 GCA_947588855.1 uncultured Lachnospiraceae bacterium | reverse complement strand
AGCTTCGTTATCATAAGATCATCATTATGACGGATGCGGATGTAGACGGCGCTCATATCAGTACGCTGCTTCTTACGTTTTTATATCGTTTTATGCCGGAGCTGATCAAACAGGGACATGTATACCTGGCTCAGCCGCCTCTCTATAAGATTGAGAAGAATAAAAAAATATGGTACGCTTACAGCGATCCGGAGCTGAATCAGATATTATCTGATATCGGCCGCGATAATAATAACAAGATTCAGCGGTACAAAGGTCTGGGTGAGATGGACGCGGAGCAGCTTTGGGAGACCACTATGGATCCGGAGCGGCGGATTCTTCTCAGAGTCAACATGGACAATGATGTGACGTCAGAACTGGATCTGACCTTTACCATCCTTATGGGCGATCAGGTAGAACCGAGAAGAGAATTTATCGAGACCAACGCCAGAAAAGTACAGAACTTAGATATCTAAAGGGGCCAGCGACATCGTTATAACGGAACAGGAGGAATATATGGAACCCAATGTATTTGATAAAATACAGGATATAGATTTGAAAGATACCATGGAACAATCTTACATCGATTATGCCATGAGCGTGATTTCATCCAGGGCGCTTCCTGATGTAAGAGACGGTCTGAAGCCGGTTCAGCGCCGTGTTCTTTACTCTATGATAGAATTAAACAACGGTCCGGACAAGCCTCATCGTAAGTGCGCCCGTATCGTCGGCGATACCATGGGTAAATATCATCCTCACGGAGACAGTTCTATCTATGGGGCTTTGGTCAATATGGCCCAGGAATGGTCCACCCACTATCCGTTGGTAGACGGTCATGGAAACTTTGGTTCTGTAGACGGAGACGGCGCCGCCGCCATGAGGTATACGGAAGCCAGGTTAAGCCGGATTGCCATGGAGATGCTGGCGGATATCAATAAAGATACGGTTGATTTTGTTCCTAATTTTGATGAGACGGAAAAAGAGCCTACGGTTTTGCCGGCCCGCTATCCTAATCTTTTGTGCAACGGTACTTCCGGCATTGCCGTCGGTATGGCTACCAATATCCCGCCCCATAATCTCCGGGAAGTGGTAAACGCTGTCGTCAAGATTATTGACAATCGTGTGGAAGAAGACAGGAATACCAGTATAGAGGAAGTTATGGACATCATAAAAGGTCCTGATTTTCCCACTGGAGCCACTATCATCGGGAAATCCGGAATAGAAGAAGCATACCGCACCGGACGGGGCAAGATAAGGGTCCGGGCCGTCTCCAATATCGAGACCATGGCCAACGGGAAAAGCCGTATTATCGTGACAGAGATTCCATTCCTGGTCAATAAAGCCCGCCTGATCGAAAAAATTGCGGAGCTGGTGAAGGAGAAAAAGGTAGACGGAATCACAGATCTTAGGGATGAATCTGACAGAAGCGGCATGCGCATTGTCATCGAGCTGCGCCGGGATGTGAATGCTAATGTGATTCTGAACCAGCTGCTGAAACATACTCAGCTGCAGGATTCCTTCGGAGTGATCATGCTGGCGTTAGTAGACAACCAGCCGAAGATTTTAAATATCCTTCAGATGCTGGAATATTATCTGAAGCATCAGGAAGATGTTGTGACCCGCCGGACGAAATATGATTTAAACAAGGCGGAAGAAAGAGCCCATATTTTAGAGGGACTGCTTATTGCTCTTGACAATATCGATGAAGTGATAAAAATCGTCCGTGGTTCCCAGACAGTTCAGATCGCCAAGCAGCAGCTGATGGAAAAGTTCGGATTAAGCGACGCCCAGTCTCAGGCCATCGTGGATATGCGTCTCCGCGCTCTTACCGGTTTGGAAAGAGAAAAGCTGGAAGAGGAGTATAAGGAGCTGCAGATTAAGATTGGGGAACTGAAAGAAATCCTGGCGGACGAAAAGAAGCTTTTAGGTGTAATCCGCACAGAGATCATCACCATGTCTGAAAAATACGGAGACGACAGGAAAACTACTATCGGATTCGACGATTTTGACATGACAGCCGAGGATCTGATTCCCAACGACGAGACGGTTATTACCATGACCCGTCTGGGTTATATCAAGAGAATGCCGAAAGATACTTTCCGCAGCCAGAACAGAGGCGGCAAGGGCATCAAGGGAATGCAGACCATTGACGATGATTATATAGAGGATATGATCCTGACCAGAAATCATAATTATATTATGTTCTTTACCAATACCGGAAGGGTATACCGGCTGAAAGCTTATACTATCCCGGAGGCCGGAAGAACGGCCAGAGGTACCGCTATCGTCAATCTTCTTCAGATGATTCCCGGCGAGAAGATTACCGCGATTGTTTCCATGGCAGAATACAATGACGACCACTATCTGTTTATGGCCACCAGAAGCGGTATGGTGAAGAAAACTCCCATGAGAGAGTATGCCAATGTGAGAAAAACAGGACTTCAGGCCATCGTTTTGAAGGAAGATGACGAGCTGATCGAGGTAAAGGCTACTGATGATACGAAGGATATCTTTATGGTGACCAGGAAAGGACAATGTATCCGGTTCCATGAAACAGATGTCCGCGTTACGGGAAGAGTTTCCATGGGCGTTATCGGTATGAGGCTGGAAGAAGGGGACGAAGTTATCGGTATGCAGGTGGATACTCAGGGGGATACTCTTTTGGTAGTATCCGAAAAAGGTATGGGCAAGAGAACCAATACTTATGAGTTTAAAGCCCAGAACCGTGGAGGCAAAGGAGTTCGCTGTTACAAGATTGCCGATAAGACAGGTTATCTGGTAGGGGCTAAATTGGTAGAAGAAGGCCACGGAGTCATGATGATCACCAATGAGGGAATCGTCATACGCATCAATGTCAATGAAATATCCGTTATCGGCCGTGATACCTCAGGCGTTAAGCTGATGAATATTGAGAAAGATTCCGATACCAGAATCGCAAGTATAGCCAAGGTTCGCGAAGACAGCGATAAAAATCCACAGGAAGAGGAAAATTTAGGTGAAGATATCCCCGAAATTGAGAATAACGTGACAGAAAATGTGGATATCTCTGAAAATTCCGGCAATGATGTGGATAAAGAGTAATTGAAGTATTGTTTCATCTGACAGAGTATTTTCCAGAGCTCAGATTTTTTGTTCCGGAAAATACTCTGTTTTTATGCGGCGTATTACTTAAAAATCAAGTTTAATTACATAAACGTCAATCATGGGACTGGCAGCGTATGGTATAATCTCGATAGAGATTATATCTTATTAGAGGAGGTTTGAGAATGAAAAAGAAACTTAATTGGAAGCGCTTTGCCGGGCTTTTTCTGGCGTTCGCGCTGATGGCGACGGGTTGCGGGGCAGGTTCAAAGGGTTCTCCTGCCGATGAGCAGAGCGCCTCTCCGGCTGAAACCCAGGAAACGCCGGCTGCCGCTGTCCAGGACGATACGGCTGACGACGGTCAGGATGATTCGTCTACCGATACTCAGGACGGCCTGCCTGCTGTGGGAGAGAAAATACATGGATTTACTGTCAAGGAAATCCATCCCTATCAGTCGATGAACTCTCAGGCCGTGGAGTTTACCCACGATAAAACCGGCGCTACTCTGCTCTGGATTGCCAACGATTCTACGGACCGGGCATATGTGGTAGCTTTTCGCACCCATGTAACCAATGACAAAGGTATACCTCATGTATTTGAACACGCCACGATTTCAGGCAGCGAGAAATATCCCAACCCGAACCTGTTCATGTCGATGTTATATGGTACCTACAATACTTATATGAATGCTGCTACTTCCAGAACGTATACTTATTATCCCAGTTCTTCCCTCTCTGAGGAACAGCTTCTTAAGTATGTGGATTTTTATATGGACGGCGTTTACCATCCTCTGGTAGTCAGTGACGAAAAGCTAATGCATCGGGAGGCTTATCGTTATGATCTGCCTTCCGCGGACGCGGAGCTTACGCTGCAGGGTACGGTCTACTCTGAAATGTTGGGCGCTCTGACCCAGGAACGCAGCGCAATGGATGAAGCTGTAAGTCTGTCCCTTCCCGGAAGCGTTGTGTCCAGCGAGACCGGCGGCGTACCTGGGGTGATTGAGACAATGACTGTTCAGGATCTGGCTGATTTCCATGATACTTATTATCATCCGTCAAATTCGCTAATGGTGCTTTACGGCGATCTGAATGTAGAGCCTTTCCTGGAACTGATCGACGGAGAATATCTGAGCAAATTTGACCGTAAGGAGGTTGACCTTTCGGATTCCGGCTATACGCCTATTTCCGGTTATGTGGAAAAGAGCGTTGCTTTCCCAGCCGGTGAAAATGATGCCGTTGAAACCTATATGTATTATTCCGTGCCCCTGACCGGCATCAATCTGATTGAACTCCATCAGTTGAGTGTCGCGCTTACGGCAATGGTAGGGGATGGACAGCCTTTTGACCAGCTGGTAAAGCAGAAGCTGCCGGGCGTATCCATCAGGCCGACTCTTAATATTGAAGGACCGTCTCCGCTTTTGATGTTTCGGGTATCCGGCGCGAAGGCGGAACAGAAGGAAGAGGTACTGTCTGTGATTCGTGAAGGTATCGCGACCACGGTTGAACAGGGATTGGATTCCGGGCTTCTGGCTTCTTTCGTACTTTCCGAGCGCATGGATCAGGCGCTTCTCGCGGACAATACTACGGCTGTAGATGCTGCCAGTAATATTGTTACCTATTGGGGTATTGAGGGTAATCCCCTTGCTTTTCTGGATGAAGATTCCTTTAATCAGAATCTTCAGAAATATCTGGATGAAGGAGCCTTTGACGCTGCGCTGAAAAAGTATCTGTCGGATCCTGCGGCTTCCAGTCTGTTGGTTTCCACCAGCGAGCCTGGTCTTAAGGAGAAACAGGACGCGGAACTGAAACAAAAGCTGGCTGAGAAGAAAGCCGCAATGAGCGAGGAAGAGATTGAAGAACTGGTTGCCCAGCACGATGAGCTGGAGCAATGGAACGCTGAGAACGAAGCTGCGGTATCCGTTGAGCCGGTGCAGGCCGTGGACGTACACTCGCTTCCGGAAGAAGTCGTGAAGTACACGGCTGAAGATGAAAATACGGACGGACTGCGGGTGATATCCTCGGAAGTGGACAGCGATTTGTCGCAGATCAGCATTTACCTGGACGCTTCCGGTATTCCCGCGGATCAGTTGGATGAGGCCTCAACAGCAATGTATCTGCTGGGGATGCTGTCTACCGAAAATTATGATATAGCAGAACTGAACAGCAAAGAAGCCGCTACTGTCGGCTCTATCGCCACGGCATTGACTGCTATCCGCCAGGAAGACTGGAGTTACACGCCATACGCGAAAATTTCTTTCTCCTGTTTTTCAGAAGATATGGAAGAAGCATTCGATCTGGTGGAGGAGGAGCTGCTGCGTACAGAGTATGATCCCGCAAAGATTCAGTCCCTCTGCGCTTCCCTTGCGTCCGCGGGGGAAATCAACCTGGATCCTTTCAGTTACGCCCAGGAACTGGCCAGCGCGGTGTTCTCGGAAGCTTCTTCCTATTCATCGCGTACAGAAAATACCGGTTTGATTCAGACGATGAAACGCGTTGCGGATATGAATGAGGAAGAACTTGCTTCCTTTGCCCAGGGTATGGAAGAAATGACTGCTTTTCTGTGCAATAAAAACGGCATGATTCTGACGGTTGCAGGCAGTGAGGATAATATTGCCGCCGCGAGGGAACAGACGCAAAACCTGCGGGCGCAGTTTGGCGATGATCAGCGCGTGGCGGCGGATTACAATGAGATTCTGGCCCATCCCAGGAATATCGCCGCTACCTACGGAAGCGACGCCATGTACAGTATCGCTTCCATGCCTTTTAAAGAACTGGACATGGAATACAGCGGCAAAATGGATGCTTTTACTTCGGCAGTAGAAAGCCTGGTACTGATTCCTGTCATGCGCAACGCTTACAGTGTCTATGGGCCTATGTTTTCTATATCCCGTAATATGGTGCTGCTGGCTGCTTACCGTGATCCGCGTCTGCGGGAGACTTTCACGGAAGTTCTGCCGTCGCTGGCTGATTCGGTTCGCGGCCTGGATATAACTCAGGAGGAACTGGACGGCTATATCACCAATGCTTACAGCGGACTTGCGATGCCGAAAGGGCCATTTACCGGAGCAGACACCGCTATCGAAGACGCGCTGAAAAACCAGAACAGCTTTGAACGGACGCTTACTGAGATGAAAGAGTTAAAGGAGACAACGCCTGAGGATATCACCGCCTATGCGGATATTCTTGATCAACTTGTTTCCGACGGCGCCCGCGTCACCGTAGGCAGCCCTCAGCTTATCTCACAGGCGGAAGACCTGTTTGATGAAGTGGAGACCTGGCTGACAGATTGATGTATTCTTTATTTGAATAGAAATACGAACAGAACGTTACTAGCGCTTTGTTCACATCAAATGAAAAAAGGGGCTGCATGCGGCAACCCCTTTTTCTTCGTCTTAGTCCAGGTTCAGTTTCCTGCTGAAGATATACTGTGTGACCCAGTAAAACGCTGCTATCATGATCAGGCTAAGAATTGTATTGAGCGCGAAAGAGCCATTGAACAGGAGAGAGGACTGTTCCGGCCTTGTAATGCGGAAACCAATGACGATAAGGAAGATGATGCCAATGATTTCGATGATAAAGTAAATTCCCACATAAGAGCCGATGGCGCCCAGTATCCGGTGTTTTCCGAACAGATGCCCGATGGCAATAGCCGCGAAGAACATAAGCGGCGTCGTAAAAGCGGATAAAACCAGATTGATCAAAATGTTCAGACAGTAGGTGTCAAAGAATATGCCAATGGCCTCCATGGAATATACAAATTCATAAAACCCGGGCATTGCCGTATCATAGTGACCGGCAAAAAACAGGGCGACGGAAACCGCTACCACAAGGCCTGTCAGCGCCTGCCAGACAACCGCCGCCAGAACCTTGGAGAGAACCAGGAGATTAGCGGAAACTGGAAGCATGTGGGTCAGATAGGCCTGGTCGCTGACCATGGTTTTGTAGAAATCGTAGACAATGAAAATCCGGATCAGGATAAAACAGGCCACGATATAAATAATGAAAAAGGTGGCAAAGACTGTAGTAACCAGAAGAATAATATCATACATATTGCTGCCGGTATGAACCATGGAAAGAACCAGTTCCATCAAAATCTTTCCGAGAACGCTTGCTATGGCATAAATGATGACCATAGGGACGAAAAACCGTCCGGTCGCTATTATATCCTTCTTCAGTAATTTTCCTAACATGTGAACACCTCCCTGAACAGTTCATCTACGGATTTCCGGTTCTGGATACGGATGTCATCTACAGAGGAATCCAATGTAATTTGGCCTTCCTTCAAAAAAATCACCCGATCCAGCATCTGTTCCACATCGGCGATCAGGTGAGTGGAGATCAGAATGGAGCCCTTTTCATTATAATTCGTGAGAATGGTCTGCATAATATAATCTCTGGCGGCCGGATCCACTCCGCCGATAGGTTCATCCAGAAGATACAGATCCGCGTTCCGGCTCATAACCAGTATCAACTGCACTTTTTCCTTGGTTCCCTTAGATAAAGTTTTCAGCTTCAGTTTCGGATCGATATCCAGCCTCCTCAGCATCTCATAGGCTTTATCACGGTCAAAATTGGAATAAAAGTCATGAAACATATCTACGATCTGAGATATCTTCATCCAGTCGCTCAGACAGTTTTTATCCGGAAGATACGCAATCTTAAGCTTGCCGAAAGGCCCTGCAGGCTCTCCCTGAATCCGGACGGTACCTTCTGAAGGAGTAAAAAGGCCACAGGCTACTTTGATAAGAGTAGTCTTGCCGCTGCCGTTGGGCCCCAGAAGGCCTATGATATGCCCGGGTTCTATCTGAATATTCACGTCTTGAAGAACCGTCTTTTTACCAAACCGCTTACTGACATGAGAACATTCTAAAATGGAATTCATGTGGAAATACCTCCTTTATCCTTGTTAAGCAGATTTATAACTTCTTCCCGGCTGTAGCCAAGCTGTTTCATTTCCTCAAAAAAAGAAAGGATTTTCTCCTGGGCGACGGAGTTTCGGATGGATTGAACCAGATTCTCATCCTCCGTCACATATCGTCCGGAAGTTCTCTGACTGTAGATCAGCCCGCTTCGTTCCAGTTCTGCCAGGGCCCGCTGCATGGTGTTGGGATTTACCGCCGCTTCCGACGCCAGTTCCCGAACGGAAGGAAGACGGCTTCCGGCCGGATACTGGCCAGAAATGATCAATATCCGTATTTTCTCCAGTAATTGTGTGTAAATCGGCCGTTCATTATCAAATTGCCAGGGCATAAAACACCTCCTAACATGATTGGTACTAAATGTTGATTATATATCTATATTAAGTAACTAATACAATCATACAGACAAGCTAAGAATTTGTCAACCCATATTTTTCTTGCGTTAAAAGAAAAATTCCATTATGATAAAGAAAGAGACTTATTTATAGGAAAGATTCCGCAAAATGAATAAAGAGGAGGAGCGGATTTTGAGAACAGTACAGACCAGCGAGATCACAGAAAATATCCGGGAAATGTGTATCGAGGCCAATCATTTTCTGTCCCGGGATATGCGCGAGGTGTTTGATCAGGCGGCGGAGAAGGAAGAGTCCCCTCTAGGAAGGCAGATTCTGGATCAGCTGAAGGAAAATCTGCAGATAGCCGGGGACGACAGCATACCCATCTGTCAGGATACGGGGATGGCCGTGATTTTCCTGAAAATAGGACAGGAAGTACATTTTGAGGGAGGTTCCCTGGCCGAAGCGGTCAACCAGGGAGTCCGGGAAGGATACACGGACGGGTTTCTCCGTAAATCTGTTGTGAAGGATCCCATTGAGAGAGAGAATACGAAAGACAATACCCCCGCTGTAATTCATTATGAGATTACAGACGGGGATCAGGTAGATATCACAGTGGCTCCCAAAGGGTTTGGAAGCGAAAATATGAGCCGGGTATTTATGCTGAAACCGGCAGATGGGATCGAGGGAGTGAAAAACGCCATTCTTACGGCTGTGAAAGATGCCGGCCCTAACGCCTGTCCGCCTATGGTAGTGGGCGTCGGGATCGGAGGAACTTTTGAGAAATGCGCCCTTATGGCCAAACATGCTCTGACCAGGAACCTGGAAGAGGAGTCCCCTGTTCCTTACGTGCGGGAACTGGAAAAGGAGATGCTTGAAAAAATCAACGGCTTGGGCATCGGTCCGGGAGGCCTGGGCGGAACGGTGACGGCTTTGGCGGTAAATATCGAAACTTATCCGACCCATATTGCGGGACTTCCGGTGGCGGTGAATATCTGCTGCCATGTAAACCGCCATGTTCATAGAGTGATATAATGTCGTCCTGTTTAAAACAGTAAAAAGTTTTTTAGAACAGAATAAGGGGAACGTCAGAATGAATAAAATAATTCACGCGCCGATCAGTCATGAAGAGGCGGCAAGCCTTCGGGCAGGAGATTACGTGTATATTACCGGAACCGTTTATACGGCCAGAGACGCGGCACATAAGCGGATGCAGGAGACATTGGATAGAGGAGAAGCGCTGCCTTTGGATTTAAAAAATAATATTATTTATTATATGGGGCCATCGCCTGCCCGCAAAGGCCGTCCTATCGGATCCGCCGGGCCTACTACGGCCAGCCGTATGGACAAATATACGCCTCAGCTTCTGGATCTGGGACTGGGCGCCATGATTGGAAAAGGAAAACGCAGCCAGGCAGTGAAGGACGCCATCATCCGCAACGGTTCCGTCTATTTTGCGGCGGTAGGAGGGGCAGGAGCTCTTTTGTCTAAACGCATCCTGTCCAGCCAGGTCATTGCCTATGACGACCTGGGAACAGAAGCCATCCGCAGGCTGGAGGTAGAGGATTTTCCTGTGATCGTAGTCATTGACAGCCAGGGAAATGATTTGTATAAGACAGCTGTTCTGAAATATCGGAAACCATAAAAGAGACAGCGCATATTTACATATTACATAAGGAAAGCCGCTATGAACAGAATCGCGTATATGGTGCTTAAAAGCATTCCCAGGATTCCTAACTGGTATTATCATATTGTAAAAATGGCGAATCACCGGGAACAGTTTACAGAAGAAGAAAGTTATGGGTATCTGAGAAATATTGTAAGGACCGTTGATAAGGCCGGTCGGGTGGATATTCTTGTTACGGGAACGGAGAATCTTCCGGAAAAGAACGGATTTATCTTTTTTCCCAATCACCAGGGTCTGTTTGACATGATGGCGATGGTGGACGCCTGCCCGCGCCCTTTAAGCGTAGTGATCAAAAAGGAAGCGGAAAACTGGATACTGATTAAACACATTATCCGGATGCTTGACGGGATTTATATGGACCGCTCCGATATCAAAGCGTCTCTGGAAGTGATCAATACAATGAGCGAGAAAGTAAAGCAGGGACGGAATTTTGTTATCTTTGCCGAAGGTACCAGAAGCAAAGAAGGCAATAAGCTTCAGGAATTCAAGGCGGGGACATTTAAAAGCGCTCTGAAAGCGAATTGTCCTATCGTTCCCGTAGCGCTTATAGACTGCTACCGGCCCTTCGATATTTCATCTATCAGGCGGGAACGAGTGCAGGTTCATTTCCTGAAACCGATCTATCCGGAACAATATATAGGGCTTAAAACGAGAGAAATAGCACATCTTGTGCAGGAAAAAATTCAGTCGGAAATTGACAAAAATATTGCGTGAAGTGAAAAGTTAACTTCCACTTCTAAAGACTCCGGCAAAAAAGTTGCCGTTAGTGTTGCAGGAAAGGAT
>CANQBN010000106.1 GCA_947588855.1 uncultured Lachnospiraceae bacterium | reverse complement strand
TGCTATTACGGGGAGGATGCGGCGGGAGAGATGGAGCAGGCCAGGAAAGAGCCGGTGGTGATCCACTTCATGGAGGAACTGTACAACCGTCCGTGGCGTGAGCCGTGTGATCATCCGTGGAAGGAGAGCTACAGGGCGATAGAACAGAAAACATTCGGGGCGTCATCCTATACGAAGAAGGATATTTCCATGCGGGTAAAGATCACGAGAAAGCTGTATCGTGTTTTTCCTTTCGGGTTATTTGCGTGGTTATACAGAGTGAGGCATATCATCGAGGATGGAGTTTGGGGAGCATGAGCCGTAAAGTATTGACATATAAAAATCTGACTTTTGTTCTGGTTCTGTATGCCGCTGTGTTGGCTGTATTTTCTGTTATAGCAGCGCCGCAGATCCTTTACTCTCCTGAGACAGAGGAAGCTTCCGGTATCAACGGCGTGATTGGAGAGGTATGTGAGGGAAGGACTATAGGACAGAGGTTCACATTTGATGGAGATTACATTCAGAAGATATCGCTTATGCCTGGGACTTATAACCGGGTGAATGCAGGTAAGGAAGTTTTCACTTTGAAGGCCCTGTCCGGTGAGGTCATCTGGGAGAAGGAATTTCCGGTGTCAAAACTGAGAAATGACACAGTTCTGAACCTGAGAGTTCAAAAGGATATTTCGGAATACGGGTCAGACTTTCTGCTGGAAATAACCGGGTATGGAAACCAGGCAGGGACTGCGCCTACCTTTTATCTTGGGACAAATCCCATAGAAACCGGACAGATCAGGGATAATGATGTGGAGTCTGAAGGCAGTCTCTATATGAATCTGTATGGCAGGCGCGAGAGCGGGAACCGGAAAGTATTCTGGGCGCTGGCTGGGCTGTTGGCTGCGGCTGTCGTTCTGATCTGGTGCAGTTCCATGCGGAGGCTTGCCGATGGCGGAAGCAGCCTGCTCATACGGCTCCTGGACGACTTTGGAAGGTATAAGTTCCTGGTCCGGCAGCTTGTTGTCAGGGATTTCAAGACGAAATATAAGCGGTCCGTGCTGGGGGTTTTATGGAGTTTTTTGAACCCGCTCCTGACCATGGCCGTTCAGTATGTTGTATTTTCTACCATATTCCGATCCGGTATTGAGAATTTTCCGGTCTATCTGCTGAGCGCCAGTATTCTGTTTAACTTCTTCAATGAAGCAGTGGGGAATGGGCTTGGTTCTATCACCGGGAATGCTTCATTGCTTACGAAGGTATCTATACCCAGATATATTTATCCATTATCCAGAGTATTGTCTTCGGCGATTAACCTTCTGCTCTCATCGATACCACTGCTGATCGTTGTGCTCATCACGGGTGGTCATGTGAACAGGGCATATCTGTGTGTGCCTTTTTTGTATCTGGTATTGCTGGTATTCTGTCTGGGATTTGGAATGCTTTTGGCGACCAGTATGGTGTACTTTCGCGATACGATGTTTTTGTGGGGTATCGTAAGCCTTTTATGGATGTACGCGACCCCGATTTTTTACCCGGAGACGATCATTCCGGAGCGGTTCCGGTTCATACTCCGGTGTAATCCTATGTACTACTACCTGAAATTCTTTCGGACGGTTTTGATGGAGGAAGCTGTGCCGGATCTGTCCATTATCGCGATGTGTGTCATATGGGCTCTGATCATGCTGCTGGTCGGAACACTGATTTTTGAGAAGAACCAGAAGAAATTTACGCTTTATATTTGAGGGGCATATGCATGAACATAATTGAAGTAAATCATGTTTCCATGCGGTTTCGAATGGCCAGTGACAGGATACAGAGCCTCAAAGAATTTTTTGTGGCGGGATTAACCGGAAGACTGGCGTTTAAGGAGCTTTGCGTGTTCGAGGACCTGAACTTTAGCGTGGAGAAAGGCGAAGTACTGGGCATCATTGGAAGAAACGGCGCAGGGAAAAGCACTCTTCTAAAGATCATATCCGGTGTGTTGGAGCCTACGGAAGGCAATGTGATCTGTTATGGTAATGTGGTTCCCATGCTGGAACTGGGCTCCGGATTTGACTTTGAATTAAGCGGCCGCGAAAATATTTTTTTAAACGGGGCAATTCTGGGATATTCTGAAGAATTTCTGAAAAAGAAGTACCAGGAGATCGTCGATTTTGCGGAGCTTGAGAATTTTATTGATGAGCCGATCCGGAACTATTCTTCCGGAATGCTGATGCGCCTCGCATTTTCTATTGCTGCTATGGTTCAACCGGAGATCCTGATTGTAGATGAGGTTCTGGCTGTCGGAGATGAGGCTTTTCAAAAGAAGAGCAAGAAGAAAATGCTGGAGCTGATGGGAGGTGGAACGACGGTGTTGTTTGTATCCCACAGTGTAGATCAGGTCCTGGAGATATGTAATAAAGTGTTGTGGATTGAACATGGAGAGATAAAAGGGTATGGAAATCCTAAAGAGGTCTGCAGTGCATATCAGAAAGCTATGAATTCAGATATGATTGCGTATGATGCAGAAAGAGATAAGCTGCGGAATACAGATTCTTATAAATTTGTGCTGGATGTTCTGGTTGTTTACCATGAAGATGAACTGAGTTATTATAGGGCATTGGCCAGAAAGGAACAGCTTTTGGCAGGAAACATATGTGCTCATATCCTTTGTATGACGGATATGAAAGAAGAAGTGGCTGCGCAGAACAGGTTGTTTCTTTTTTTGAATTGCGGGATTAAGGA
Source organism: uncultured Lachnospiraceae bacterium (assembly GCA_947588855.1). Lineage (GTDB taxonomy): Bacteria > Bacillota > Clostridia > Lachnospirales > Lachnospiraceae > UBA3402. Next base: position 8,163 of record CANQBN010000106.1, on the reverse strand, counting down.
GGTTGACGGATACATTGGTTCCATTGACAGGCTGCATAAAGCGTATGTGGTGGAATGCGACGATATCCGGCAGGCGGAAGAATGGAGAATGGTTTATCCGGATATGATTATTATCTCTACGAATCATGATAACCTGAGGGGAAGCCTGAGGAATATCCATTATGAACCTATAGCGATAACGGAACGGTTGATGAGGGTTTCGGAGTGGTTAAAGGATGGCAGGACAGCTGATGCGGAAGGAAATTTTAGGGTGGCGATTATTGTCAGTCAGGCTCTTGAAGAGCCAGACGAAGATATGATCAGTAATCTGAATGTACAGCGTGCATACGAGATCAGAACAATTGTCGCCGGTAATCCGGAAGGCGTTCTGCGTGAGATTGCCCAGTCAGAATGTGTTTTTGATATGACGCATGGAAGCAGTGTCTGGGGGCAGTATATACCGCTCCTTTGTGGATTAGTTGAGGTAATGTATGGCGGAATACTTATTTCCCTGAATGATCTGCCTGAGGAAAGAGATATTCTCATAAAGAAAGCAGTGGAAGAGGGAAACATACAAAGTACCATCAGAAAATGCTCTACTTTGGAATTAGGACTGCCATTTTCTCATTTTATCAGAAAGAAGTTTAAGCCGCTTACTGCGTTTGTTACGAGGCAGCCAGATACGATCAGACGATATCCAGCAGTGCTCAACAAAATATATGAGAGTGTATTGAATGGAAACGACACGATTATCCTGAGCAATGTGGTCCGGGAACGGTTTTTTGAATATCGCGGTCTGCAGGTACCTGTAATAGATAAAGCCGTAAAGTATATCTTGGGAAGTTTTGACAAGGTGGTCGTTGTGGATCCGGATGAATTCGCTTTTGTCGTAACGTATCCCAATATACGGGAAAGAATATATTTTGTGTCGGAGTGGGGACCTGATCAGTATGATGCAGGGGATTTCCGCAGAATACAGGCCAGCCAGTCGTACATGCCGTGTGTTCCAGTGACATTTTGGACGGATTCGGAGACGAGCAGGGCATGGCTGAAGAATAAATATGATAAGGATGCAGTTCTGTTGGACTGCGATGATATATGACAGGAGTAGCGAATGAGGGAACTGATGGAAAAGACAGCTTCCAGCCTGCGCAGGGAAGGCATACTAGCCACGGCGCAGAAAGGGAAAAACTATATATGCGATCACATTGGACACAGAGATGCTTTAAAAAACTGTTTTGTAGATGTTCTCTTTATTAATGGATGCACTCTGCCGCATCCTATGCGTTACCGGGTATCGCACCAGCAGGAACAGCTTCGGATGGCCAATATCACAAGCAATGTGGTATATTTTGAAGAATTAGAAATGGAAATGGTCAATCTTGCAAGGGTATTCGTATTTTTTCGGTGCCCCTATACAGATGTAATCGGGCAGTTTATTGAGCAGGCGAAGAAATACAATAAAACAGTCGTATTTGATATAGACGATCTGGTCTTTGACCGGGTATATACGGATACTGTTCGGTATGTGCAGCAGATGAAGGATACGGACAGGAGGCTGTATGACGCAGGTGTAGAACGGATCGGAAGGACACTGGCATTGTGTGGTATTGCTACGACGACAACAGAGGCTCTGGCTGACGAATTGAGGAAATACGCAGATACCGTATATGTCAATCGTAATGTTGCTTCTGATCAGATGGTAATGCTTTCGGAACAGGCGATGAAAGAACTGGATGGAGCATGGCCTGAAAGGAAGAGAGGGCATGGCAGCCGCAGGCGGCTGGAGAAAAGGCAGGGGCAGGTTAGTATAGGGTATTTCAGCGGCAGTATTACCCACAATGATGATTTTGCGTTTATACTTCCTGCGCTTATTCGTATTATGAAAGAGAACACCGCCGTTCATTTATATCTGGTAGGGGAACTGGATCTGCCAGGAGAACTGGAAGGATTCAAAAACCGGATCCATTCCATTGGATTTATGGATTGGAAAGAGCTGCCGTTTATCCTGGCACAAATGGATATCAATCTGGCTCCATTGGAGGATACTGTTTTTAATCGGGCTAAATCAGAGAATAAATGGGTGGAAGCTTCGTTGGTCAAAGTGATCACATTGGCCAGCAGTGTGGGTGCATTCAAAAGGATGATCCGGAACGGAGAGACCGGTGTTTTATGCCAGAATTCGGAAGAAGACTGGTATCGGGAGATCTCTCAACTTATACGGGACAGCGGTTTAAGACGGAGGATTGCGGAAGCGGCTTATCGATATGTTCTGGAAAACTGTATTACGATAGAAACAAGCCGTGTATATGGAGAGTTCATAAAGAGTATCATGACGCCCAATGTCATGTTTAAGATTCCGACAGCGCAGATTAGCGGGGGTAATATAGTGGCCCAGCGCCATGCCTTGGTATTGCAGAAGAATGGGATGGATGTATCTTTTATTAATGATGGCGGCGAAGAATTTTCGAATTTTGCTTGTTATAATACAGAGTTCCCTATTATACGGAGCCGCTCCGGAGGCCGCTTTTCTGCAGTCCAGGGTTCTATAGATACAGCGGTAGCTACGCTGTACACTACTGTAGAGTTTGTCCAGGATTATCCGAATATCGGGAATCGGATATATCTTGTTCAGGGGTTGGAGACGATGTTCCCGCCGCTGGGAAGTATGGGACGGATTAAAGCGAGTCAATCCTATATGCCGATAGGCGATTTCAAGTTTATCACAGTTTCCAAATGGTGCCAGAAATGGCTTCATGATAAGTACTTAGTAGAGGCTGATTATATTCCGAATGGAATCGATATCAGCCTGTTCCGCCCGGTTAAGAGAGATTTCAGCGGCAGAATCCGGATTTTGATTGAAGGGAACAGTGAGGACCCGAACAAGAATACCGATGAGAGTTTCCATATCGTTGAATTCCTGGATCCTGAAAAATACGAAATCTGGTATGTTTCGAATCTAGGGAAACCGAAAGAGTGGTATAGGGTGAACAGGTTCTTCCGAAAAGTCCCAAATGCGAAGATGCCGCAGATTTACAGAAAATGTCATATCCTCCTTAAGAGCAGTATTCAGGAAAGTTTTTCCTATCCGCCGCTTGAGATGCTGGCGACAGGCGGACTTGTTGTGGCGAGAAAGAACGACGGGAACGCTGAGTATCTGACGCATGAAGAAAACTGTCTGTTTTATGATCCAGAGAAACCTGCATCTGCTGCGGATGTGATTGAACGGCTTTTAACAGATGAAGAACTTCGGAACAGACTTTGTCAAAAAGGAATTGAGACCGCAGGAGAAAGAGATTGGAGTAGGATAGATGCAGATATATGGAAAGCGTATCATTAAGAATGATATTCTGAAAGCTATGCTGCTGGCTTCTGCCTTTGCGGGATTGATGGTTTTGATGGGACCCATGCAGGATACCAACGATGATGCGATTATGGCATGGCAGCTGTCACGAGGGTTAGGTTCCCTGGCATCTTTTATCTCTCCCTATTTGTCATTGCTGATAAGTGCGCTTTATTACTATATCCCGGCCCTTCCCTGGTGGAGTCTGCTGCTTGTAGCAGGGGCCTGGACTCTTCTGACGGTTGCGTTGTATTTAGTTATGACAGCTGAACTCACAGATGGGAATCATAATATGGTTTATTTAATTCTCTTTGCATCTGTGTGGCTGACTGTAATGAGAAAGGTGAATTTCACAAGGACTGCAGCCGCTTTTGCTGCAGCGGGCATGTTATTGTGTCTGAAATATGTTTATTCCGATTGTTTTAAGGGGGAAACGAAATGTAGAACTTGCGTTACAGGAATATGCTTAGTTATTATCGGTTGTTTGATTCGGTTTGATGCGGGAATCATGCTTTTGCCATTCCTGTTTGTATTTCTGTTGGCACAGAAGATTGCAGATAGGACTGGGAAAATAATGAACAGAAGGACCTGTTTTCTGGCAGTAATTTTAATCGGTGCGGTTCTATTCCTGCGTCTTGCGAATACTGTATTCTTTGCTGCTGATCCTGATTGGCAGTTATATCAGACTCAGAATGCGGCTCGTTCTTCAATCGTCGATTACAGAGATCTTTATCCGGCCTGGGAAGACGCTGCTGACGAGTACATGGCATGCGGCCTGTTGGATAAGGCTGACCTGGATATGTTTATAGGCAAGGGGTATATGGGGGACCCGGACGTATATGATCTGAATACTTTGGAAGCAGTTGGGAGAATGAAAGGACAGTTCATCGGCGTTCGGGGGCGGATAATGTTGACTCTAAGGTCAGTTAAGAAAATGCTGGTCGAGGGCAAGGTTATCCTATGGGTGATGCTGCTATATGTTTATTTATTCTGCCAAAACAAACGTAAAGACTGGATAATATATGCAGGCATTTGGGGAACTGCGTTTACAATGCTGGCTTTTTTTGCTTTTAGAGGAAGGATCATGCTTCGGGTTTGGGAGCCGATACTCCTGTGCGTCCTTTTGATGGGAGTCCTGGCATTGGCAATTACAAAGAGGTCTCAAGACACCTTAAATAACGAAATAGAAGCTGGTTACAGTCATATATGGAGTTGGCTATGTTACGGGTTGGCTGTTATATTCCTGTTTTATACAGGTATTGCTCGGAGTTTATGCCATATGAGCATGCCAGGCATAGAAGACGACAGAGACGAATTCTCCAGAGCTAGGGCTGAGTACATACAGGCTTCACCTGAGAGGATTTATCTGCTTTCCCAACCGCTGTTCCATCCGCCGCCAAATCCCAGCCCGTTTGGAATTTGGGAGACACTCCCGGCAGATTACCTGGACAATTATTTCTCACTTAGTAACTGGGATTCCAATAGACCTGAAAATATCTCAAGGTTGAATGCTTTGGGGATCTCTAATCCTACAAGGGCATTGTTTGAACGCACGGATACGTATGCGGAGTTTATGGATGATCAGACGTATTTGTATTTGCAGCGGCATTACAACAGCAATATTACCTGCAGTTTTGTGGATGAATTTCCGGACGGCGGCGCTGTGCTGCAATATACCGTTCCCCTTGGCGCTGATGCAGTTATGACAGCGTCGGATGTACAGGGCAAGATATATCTTTTGAAATCGGAAGCAGATCCGCGGTATCAGATTAAGACATGGAATATGGAAGGAAGGATAGACGGCTGGGATGATGTCGCAGACTGTGAAGCGCTGTACTGTGACATATGGAAGGATGACGGTCAGGAATATACGTTCCGGCTGATGTTGGAGGAAGACGGGAGCTTTCATGCGTTTTTCTATGATGTCGATGAGGTGTGGATGGAGGATGTAATAGAAGAAAATTTGATTGTGCTGTTGAATGATGGAAAGTACATAAATTTAGGAGAATTCTAATGAAAAATAGACTCGCGATTATTGGTGCAAGTTATTTACAATTACCGTTGATAGAAAAAGCAAAAGAATTGGGATATGAAACGCATGTATTTGCATGGAAAATGAATGATGTTGGGGAAAAAGCGTCTGACTATTTTTATCCAATAAGTATTGTCGATAAAGAGATAATATTAGAAAAATGCAAGGATATTAATATCTGTGGAATTTGCAGTATCGCTTCCGATTTAGCAACAGTTACTGTTAATTATGTAGCTAATGCACTAGGCTTGCCAGGGAATAGCAACGAGGCAACTACTAAAAGTACGAATAAGCATTTGATGAGAATGGCGTTCATGGAAAATGGGGATCCAAGTCCGAAAAGTTATCAAGTAGATTTGGGAACAGATTTGAATGAATTAAAACTGGAATTTCCTGTTATAGTAAAGCCTACTGACCGAAGCGGAAGCCGAGGGATATCTAAAGTAGACAGGGCAGATGAGCTAAAACTGGCGGTTGAAGCAGCGCTTAATGAAAGCTTTGAGAAGAAAGCTTTAGTAGAGGAATTTGTGGGGGGGCAGGAGTATAGTGTCGAGTGCATAACATATAGGGGAATCCATCATTTTCTGGCATTAACAAAGAAGTTTACCACAGGAGCACCACATTTTATAGAAACGGGCCATATTGAACCGGCAACGGTAGACAATATTGTTTTGGATGAGATAAGAAAAGTTGTTTTTCACGCTCTGGATTCATTGGAAATTAAGAATAGTGCATCTCACTCAGAAATCAAAATTAGTCCGAATGGTGATATTAAAATCATTGAAATAGGTGGACGAATGGGAGGAGGCTGTATAGGAAGCGATCTGGTTCGGTATTCAACAGGAGTAGATTTTGTAAAAGCCGTGATCCAAGTTGCATGTGGTGAAGAGCCTGATCTGTTGCCTCAAAGCGAGTCGGTCCCGGTAGGTGTTCGTTTTATATTTTCGCAGAAAGATGTTGAGGAAATGGAAGTGGTTCGAAAAGAAAACCGATTATTAAGACTTGCTGATTTCAATGAAGATTATATCGGTAAGGTGACAGATGATTCTAACAGAGCGGGATGTTACATTTTTAAATTATAATATAAAGGCGAAAAGAATGTAAATTAGGATTTGGTTTATGTAGATGAAATATTTTTTCGTTCAAAGGAGAGCAAATTGCCATGAAAAAAATTATGATGCTTGGTGGTAATTATTTTCAGATGACTGCGACAAGGGCAGCGAAGGAGTTAGGACATTATGTTATTAGCGTAGATTATCTTCCGGATAATCCTGCTCATAAAATAGCAGATGAATATCATAATATTAGTACAGTAAACAAAGAGGATGTATTGAAACTGGCACAAGAATTGAATATAGATGGGATTGTTTCATATGCGTCAGATGTTTCAGCTCCTACAGCCGCATATGTAGCTGAAAAGATGGGGCTTCCAACGAATCCTTATGAATCAGTTATGATACTTACACATAAAGACTTGTTCCGACCATTTTTGAAGAAGCATGGTTTTCATTCGCCGGTTAGTTGGGGGGGTAGCGACTTTGAAATGGCTCTGGATTTTTTCAGGAAACTTAATAAGGCAGTAATAGTGAAACCATCAGATGCGAATGGAAGTAAGGGCGCAAGAAAAGTCATTGATGAGGCTGATCTTAGGAATGCTTTTGATGAAGCAATGGCTTTCTCAAGACAGAAGGTAGTAATTGTTGAGGAATTTCTCCAGAGATCTGGACATCAGATTGCCGGGGACGCATTTCTTGTAAATGGTGAAATTGTGTTTGCCGGATTTATGAGCGAACATTTTGACGATGAATGCAACCCATTGGTACCAATTGGTGAAAGTTATCCATCCTATATGTCAGATGAACTTAAGAAAAGAGCCAGAAACGAGATAAACCGTTTGATGCAACTACTTGGGATGAAGTTTGGAGCTATCAATATGGATTTTTTGATTGATGATAACGGTGAGATATACATAATAGAAATTGGGCCAAGAAATGGTGGCAATCTGATTACCGATGTGATTAAAGCCGCTAGTGATATAGATCTGGCCAAATGTACTGTTCAAGCAGCTTTGGGGCTGGATATCGAGGAGGTTTTTTCAAAGCCTATTCATACGTATGTATCCTCGTATGTGATTCATTCATTAGCGAATGGAATATATACAGGGACAACAATATCGGAGGAAATCAAGAGAGATATTATATTGTATAAAGATTTAACAAATGTTGGTGATAAGGTCAAGCGGTTTGATAATGGTGCGTTGGATACCGGTGTTATGTTGATACAGCACAGCAGTATGGAAGAAATGGTATATCGTATGGATCACATGAATCAATATATTCAAGTAAAAACTGAAAAGGACAATGAGATATAACTAGATGTATAGTGGACGAAACAGAAGAAAGGCATATTTGTCCAAAAGATGGTAAAAATGTCCATTCATCATATTCTGTGGAGTTCAACAGTTTACATTGGAAATACGTAGTATAAGGAATCAATCAGTTTAGAAATTAACACATTAGAGATAGGTGATAAGGAGATAAAGGTATTCTTTTTCAAACTGACATTAGAACCTATTGTGTTTTATTATTTAGAGGGGTCATTTCTGGATTTTAACAGAAATTTGAAGAATCGGAGAGCAATCTGATAGTTTATGCCTATAAAAATGGAGCAATATTTGTTCTTCAATTGGAAAGGTTAAACTAATTTGCGCTTAGTTGTTATGATAAAATAAGGGAGGGTGCGCCAGTTCGGCGCTTGAAATATAGGCAGGTGAAAGTCCTGCCCCGGTAAAGTTTAGCGAACAGCCGGT
>CANQBN010000105.1 GCA_947588855.1 uncultured Lachnospiraceae bacterium | reverse complement strand
GGAGCTCTATCAGGCTCTGCAGAAAGAGTATACAGCCGAGATCGGAACATCCATTTACAGAATGATCAAGCCTCAGATCCGGATGGTTTACAAGAAAATACCAAAATAGGGCTGACCATGTATGGCACAGAGAATGTGGCTGCTGCAGAAATGTTCATTGGATTATTTCTGCAGCAGCCTGTTTTTTGAGAAAGGATACAGTGACGGATTCGGACAGTGAAACGTTGTCCGCCTTTGACCGAAGTCAGCCTGGCGGTATGAAGATGTCGCTTCCCAAGCGACCATTTCCGCCTCAGAACCTCCTATAATGAGTGCATAAGATAACCGATGCACACATATAAAGGAGGTTTTATTATTATGAAGAACAACACGACAGAACTGGTATTTATCCTGGACCGGAGCGGTTCCATGAGAGGTCTGGAGAAGGACACCATCGGGGGATTCAACGCTGTCATTGACAGGCAGAGAAAGCAGGAGGGCGAGTGTTATGTATCTACGGTGCTTTTTGATGGAGTTACAGAGGTGATTCATGACCGGCTGAAGCTTTCGGAGATTCCGGCCATGACGGAGAAGGAATATTATGTCCGGGGCTGCACGGCCCTGGTTGACGCCATCGGCGGTGCGATCCATCATATCAGCAACATTCATAAATACGCAAGGCCGGAGGATGTACCGGAACATACGGTATTTGTAATCACCACCGATGGGTATGAAAATGCCAGCCACAGGTATTCCAGCGGTCAGGTGAAGAAAATGATTGAGGAAAAGAAGAAAAAGGGCTGGGAGTTTCTATTCCTGGCTGCCAACATCGATGCGGTGCAGACGGCGGCCCAGTATGGAATCGGCCCGGATCGGGCAGTGGATTATCATGCGGATTCTGTCGGGACAAAGATGGTTTTTGACACGGTTTCTGAAACCGTAGGTCTGGTGAGGGCCAGCCAGCCGATAGGGTCTGACTGGAGCGCGCCGGTCAGAAAAGACTTTCAGAAGAGAGGTAAGGGCCAGAAAAAATAAAATTCATAAACAGACGCATTTCCATACCTCTTTTTGTCACAGAAAATGAACACATCAAGTTGTTGTGACAAAGGCTGTTTTACAGAAACGTGTACTTTTTTGCAACTCGAAATATGACTGTTGTTTTGCCGGAAATATACTGAAATTGAACTCCGATACCGCCAGAAATGCTATCTGTAAGATGGGCGTTGCTTGACAGCGGTGGAAATCGGAATTATACTGAAATAAAGACAGTCTTGTAAAATAAAGGAGAAGGAGGATATGAGATGGTCGATTTAAAAGCAAAACCCTATTATCTGGACGATGAGGGAGTCAAATGGGTCATGGACACCATTGCCGGTATGACGGATGAAGAGAAGGTAGGTCAGCTGTTTGTCAATATGGTATCCAGCGATAAGCCGGAAGACATCCGGCATGTAGTGGAGACCTATCATCCCGGCGCCCTGCGCTACCGCAACATGCCGGCAGACCGGCTGTGGGAGCAGAATAACTGCTTCCAGAAAGAAAGCAGGATTCCTCTTTTGATCGCGTCCAACTGCGAAGCGGGCGGCAACGGAGGAGTGGGCGGGGGCACCTACATATCCTGCGGAGCGGCCACAGCGGCCAGCCGCGATCCGGAGTGTGCCTATCAGGCGGCGAAGGTGGGCGGCATCGAGGCTATGGCTATCGGTTCCAACTGGAATTTCGCCCCTATTGTGGATCTTCTGTACAACTGGAGGAATACCATTGTCCAGCTGCGTTCCTTCAACCATGACGTGGATGAAACGATCCGTTACGCGAAAGCGTTCTTCCGCGGAGAGCGGGAGTGCGACGTGGCTACCTGTATCAAGCATTTTCCCGGGGACGGCCTGGAAGAGAACGACCAGCATCTGATGATGGGGCTTAATGATATGGACTGCGAAACCTGGATGAATACCTTCGGAAGGGTTTATAAAGAACTGATCGACGACGGCGTTATGACGATTATGGCCGGCCATATCGCCCAGCCCGCATGGCAGCGCGCCCTGGCCGACGGTCCGGTAGAGGACAAGGATATTCTCCCGGCTACCCAGTGCAGGGAACTGATCAGCGGCCTTCTGAAAGAGAAGCTGGGCTTTAACGGCCTGGTGGTCACCGATGCCTCCCACATGATCGGCATGTTTGCGTCCGGCCCCAGAAGCCTGGTGGTTCCAAGAGCGATAGCTGCCGGCTGTGATATGTTCCTGTTTTTCAATGATATGGAAGAGGACTTCGGGTATATGATGGAAGGTTACCGGTCCGGATTGATTACCCAGGAGAGGATGCAGGACGCCCTGATGCGCATTCTGGGCGTGAAAGCAGCCATCGGCCTTCACAAAAAACAGGCGGCCGGTACCCTGATGCCGCCGAAGGAAGGAATCAAGGTTGTAGGTTGCGAAGAGCACAGGGCTATTGCGGCCGCGTGCGCTGACAAAGCCATTACGCTGGTGAAGGATACCCAGGGAGATCTTCCTCTTAATCCGGCCAAATTCAAAAAGCTCCGTATTGTCTATCTGCAGGGCGAAGGGCATGTGGTAGCCGGAAAACTGGAAAAATCGGATGATACTCCTCTTAAGAACCTGATCCGGGAAGAACTGGAAAAAGAAGGATTTGCGGTTACTTATGCCGATGAGCCGGAGGTAGTAGCCAAGGGCAAAGGCAGCATGGAAGAGTTTAAGAGAGAATGCGACGCCGTCCTGGTTATCAGCAACCAGGTGGGATTCGCCCAGCAGAACAGTATGCGGGTAAAATGGACCCTTCCCACGGATCAGCCCTGGTATGCGTCCCAGGTACCTACGGTTTTCATCAGCCTGAACCTGGCCAACTGCTTGGTCGATCTGACCATGAGCCATTGCTACATCAATGCTTATGATTCCAGCCCTGAGGTGGTTCACGCCCTGGTTGAGAAGCTGGTGGGCAAGAGCGCCTTTAAGGGAGTGCCGGACGAAAACGTTTGGTGCGAGAGATGGGATACGAAACTGTGATCGGAATAGGAACATTATTTTTGAAAAGACCCTTCCGCTGGTGCCAGCCGGAAGGGTCTTACTTACATCTATTAGACTCTATTATTTCTGAGAAGAAGCCTCTTTCAGATCAAATCCGAAATATTTCACTGCGTTGTTGTAGCAGATGCCTTCTACGATCTCTTTCAGAGCCTTCATATCCGCCGGATACTCGCCGTTCTCTACCCAGCCGCCGAACAGATTGCACATAATGCGACGGAAATACTCGTGTCTAGCGTAGGACAAAAAGCTTCTGGAGTCAGTGAGCATGCCGATGAAGTTGCCCAGGCAGCCCAGGTTAGCCAGGGAGGTCAGCTGATCGGTCATGCCGACCTTGTGATCGTTGAACCACCAGGCAGAACCCTGCTGGATCTTGCCGGCCACGCCGGGACCCTGGAAGCAGCCGATGATAGTGCCGATAGCGGCGTTGTCATTGGGGTTCAGGGAGTACAGGATGGTCTTGGGAACCTCATTGGTCGCGCTCAGAGCGTTGAGGAAATCGGCAGCCTGAGCGGAGGGAGCGTAGTCGTTGATGCAGTCAAAGCCGGTATCCGCTCCTAACTGCTGGTACATGTAGGCGTTGTTATCTCTCTTGCAGCCATAGTGAAGCTGCATCACCCAGTCAAGGCGGTGGTACTGCTTGGCCAGGAAGAGAAGCATAGCGGTCTTATATTTGGCCTGCTCTGTCTTGGTGGTAGGCTCGCCGGCCAGGGCCTTCTTCAGAATCTCATTGACTTCCTTATCGTCGGCTGGCTCGTACATAATGTATTCGATGCCGTGGTCGGATACCTTGCAGCCCAGGGAATTAAAGTAATCCATGCGGTTCTTGAGAGCCTCCTGCAGGGTACACAGGCACTCCACCTTCACGCCGCTGACCTCAGACAGCTTCGCGATATAGGAAACAAATTCCGGCTTCTCAATGTTGACGGCTTTGTCCGGTCTCCAGGCCGGCAGAACCTGAACATCAAAGGTCTCGTCGTCTTTGATCTTCTTATGCCATTCCAGAGAATCCACAGGATCGTCGGTGGTGCAGATCAGGGTCACGCCGGACTGCTTGATCAGATTGCGGACGGTCATGGAATCCTCCTGCAGTTTGGCGTTGCACAGGTTCCATACTTCCTCGGCGGTATCGCCGTTCAGATAACCCTGATAGCCGAAATAGTTGCGCAGTTCCAGGTGGCTCCAGTGATACAGGGGGTTGCCGATGAGCTTGGGCATGGTCTCCGCCCATTTCTGGAATTTCTCCCGGTCGCTGGCGTCTCCGGTCACATATTTCTCCTCAACGCCGTTGGAGCGCATCTGACGCCATTTGTAATGGTCGCCGCCCAGCCATACCTGGGTGATGTTCTCGAACTTCCGGTTCTCGGCAATCTCCTGGGGATTGATGTGGCAGTGATAGTCAAGGATGGGCATATGCTCCGCGTAGTCATGGTATAACGTCTTGGCCATGTCTGTGGAAAGCAGGAAATCCTTGTCCATAAATTGTTTCATAGCTGTACTCCTCCTTTTATCATAATATACTTTGTTCAACATCTGCCGCTGCGGGCAGATGGAAAACTCCTGCTGATGCGCGAAAACGCTGTCTGGGATTTAGCAGTGTTGTCTGACTGTCCGGGGATTGTTTCTGTCCGGGCTCATTTCCGCTTATATATCTGTAGTCTGCTTCCGGACGAAATCCGCCGCGATGGTGGTCTTGCGCGGCACATCCCCGCCGCCGAACACCTGCATCAGGCTCTGGACCGTGGTGATGCAGAGGGACTCGATTTTGGTGTCCACAGAAGAGATCTCCGGATCCGTGCAATAGGACAGCATGGAATTGTTATATCCGACGATGGTCAGATCCTCTGGTATGGCTAACTTTCTGGCGTGAGCGAACTTGACGGCGCCTACGGCCAGAGAGTCGTCGGAAGTCATGACCGCGTCAAAGATCAGGCCCGAATCGGCCAGAGAGATCAGAAGCTCCTTAGCGGCGGCAATATTCTTGTCGCACTGACAGATCAGGTTGTCCCGTACCGGAATGCCGTTGGCAGTCAGGGCGTCTTTGTAGCCCCGCTTTTTATTCTCGCCGCTGTAAGAGTGGCTGGTATACACGTAAAGGATCCTCCGGCGGCCGGACTTGATCAGCCTGTCCGCCACCTGATACATGGCGTCGTGGTCGTCGCAGACTGTGCTGTAGATGCCGGGCGCATCCAGAAAACCGTTGACCAGCATGACGGGCAGATCGGCAGCCGCTTCGATGATATAGTTGTTGTCCTCCGCCGAGTCGATCTCCACAAATTTGGAACCGGCCAGGATCATGGCGTCCACCCGCTTGGACAGAAGCAGTTCAAAATACTGGCGCTTATTGACCAGTTTGGAACCAGTGCAGCAGAGGATGGAATCGTATCCGTTGGCCCGAAGCTCCCGCTCCAGATAGTAGATGGCGTGTGCCAGGTAGGGGTCTGAGGAGTCGGAGCACATGATTCCCACAGTCTTCATGGTGTTCAGTCCCAGTCCGCGGGCGAACACATTGGGAGTGTATCCCAGCTCGTTCATGACTTCCATAACCCGGCTGCGGGTCTTGTCGCTGACGTTGGGGTTCCCGTTGAGAACCCGGGACACGGTAGCGATGGAGACGCCGGCCTTTGCTGAAACATCATATATGTTCAAAGTATCACCTCATGGAGTTGTAAGCACTTACAATACACTTTCTATTATAAATGGGACGGACGGAAAATGCAAGAATTTTAGACGGATTTTTTGCTGATATGGGCCAGCAGGAGCAGACCGCCATAACAGGCGGAGAAAAATGCAACCTGTACTGCTGCCGCAATGAAAGACGGAAGGTTATATAAGGACGGCACAGCGTCCTGCATAAAGCGAAGGATACCAATGGAGAGGATTAACGCCAGCGAAGGCTTCACTATCATGTCCTGGACATTCCAGGAAAAGGTTACAAGATGATTTAAGGATCTCAGGTGAAGAAATGCCAGAAGAAGTTCCGCGCCGAGCAGTCCCCACAGGTAAGCGGTGATGCCGAAGCGGGGAATTCCCAGAAGGACGAAGCAGATTCTGACGATCAGGGCGAAAACATTGTGAAAAAAGGTGGTCTGTGCCCTGCCGAGACCATTCAGGATGCTGCCGGTGGTAGTGGACAGATAGAGGAAAGGGCACAGCCAGGCCAGGATTTTCATGAAACTGCCCGCGGAAGGATCCTGAAAGACACTTGTGCCAAGTACATCTCCGAAGAGGGTAAAGACGCCGATACACAGAATTCCCATATACAGGCTGTAACGCAGAGACAGAGAGATGGTCTGTGAAATCCGGTTTTCCTGGTTCTGCGACTGCGCTTCTGCTACCGCGGGAAGAAGAAGGACCGCCATGGAGTTGGTGATAGCGGAGGGAAACAGGATAAAGGGCATGGCCATACCTGTCAGCACGCCGTAGACGCCGAAAGCCTGGGAGGATGTGAGACCGTAGGAGGCGAGCCGGTTGGGGATCCAGATAGCTTCGACGCTGGTAAGAAGGTTGATGACCAGCCGGTTGCCCATAAGCGGCAGGGCCAGTCTCATAAGAGGCGTGACGGTCTGGAAAAAAGCGGAATGGCGTAAGGGGCTGGATTTTTCCGGCGCGGTAAAGAACCGGTAGCAGAATACAGAGTAAAAACAGGAGGCAATCTCGCCAATCAGATGCCCCGCTACCGCCAGTTCTACTGTGACGGGCTGCCGCTGCTCTGCCAGAATTCCGGCGATCAGGAACACGGCTCCCATGCGGACTATCTGCTCCGCGACCTGGGAAAAGGCCGGGATGCCGGCTTTTTGTATACCGTAATAATAACCGTTGATACAGGCATGAATTGCCGAGAAAGGCACGGATATGGCCATAATGGGAAGAAGGGGGGCGCATTGGTCTTCCAGAAGGATATAGTGGGCCAGAGGCCAGGAAAACCGAACCATGAGAAAGGCAAGGGTCATGCCGATGGTCAGGGAGATGACAAGCCCTGCACGGAAAATAGTTTTTCCGCGGTGGATATTGGCGGCGACGCACTGGGAGAGGGCAGTCTGAACCGAACCGGCGCAGAGGGCGAAACAGATACCGTAGACTGGATGGACCATGTTGTAAAGCCCCAGCCCTTCCGCTCCTATAGCGCGTGATAAAAAGATCCGGTAGAAAAATCCCAGAACCCTGGCGGTAAATCCGGCGGCCGTCAGAAGCAGCGTACCGGTGATAAGCGTATGTTTTTTGAAAAAATCAATCATTATTTCGGTCCGTCCGCAAAACAAATTTATTACAACTTATTAAGCAGACGGAAAAAATATTTCTGGTTTGCGAATAAATCCTATTGCATTACTAGGAATATAATGTATAATAAAGAGGAGATAAAAGAAAGGCGGAGTACGCAGATGAAACAGCTAATCTATCTAGATAATGCGGCGACAACCAAGACAAGGCCGGAAGTGGTTCAGGCCATGCTGCCGTATTTTACCGAGCATTACGGGAATCCGTCCTCGGTATACGAATTTTCCACTCCCTGCAAGAAGGCGATTGCCCAGGCAAGGGAGACCATAGCGAAATCCATTGGCGCTAAGACCAACGAGATATATTTTACGGTGGGAGGAACCGAGTCCGATAACTGGGCCATCAAAGCGACGGCCGAGGCATATAAGGACAAGGGCAGGCATATTATTACCAGCAAGATTGAGCATCACGCGGTGCTTCATACCTGCGAATATCTGGAGAAGCAGGGCTATGAGGTGACCTATCTGGATGTGGACGAGTTCGGCGTGGTGAAGCTGGACGAACTGAAGAAGGCCATCCGGCCGGATACTATTCTGATTTCCATTATGTTTGCCAACAATGAGATTGGCACCATAGAGCCCATAAGGGAGATTGGACAGATTGCCAGGGAGCACGGTATTTTGTTCCACACGGATGCGGTACAGGCTTACGCCCACGTGCCCATCAATGTGGATGAGCTTCATATTGATATGCTCAGCGCCAGCGGCCACAAGCTGAACGGTCCCAAAGGCGTGGGATTCCTCTATATCCGTTCCGGCGTAAAGATCCGTTCCTTCATGCATGGCGGCGCCCAGGAGCGGAAGCGCAGAGGCGGTACGGAGAATGTGCCGGGTATCGTAGGTCTGGGCAAGGCGGTGGAGATGGCCATGGCGGATATGGATGAGAGAGCGGCTAAGGAGACGGAACTGAGGGATTATCTCATTGATCGGGTTTTGGCGGAAGTTCCGTATGCCAGGCTGAATGGTCACCGTACCAACCGGCTCAGCAACAACGCCAATTTCGCGTTCCAGTTCATCGAAGGTGAGTCCATGCTGATCATGTTGGACATGGAAGGAATCTGCGGCTCCAGCGGTTCCGCCTGTACGTCAGGCTCCCTGGATCCGTCCCATGTGCTTCTGGCGATTGGGCTGCCTCATGAGATCGCCCACGGTTCCCTGCGTCTGACTCTCAGCGAGGAGAATACGAAGGAGCAGATGGATTTTGTGGTGGAGAAGATCAAGGCTATCGTGCAGAGGCTTCGGAACATGTCGCCGCTCTATGAGGATTTCATACGGAAGAACGGAAGAAAATAATACATTCCTGCGGTGGTCAGACTGTGACGGCGTCTGACGGAAAATATACGGAGAAAGGAAAAACAGCATGTATACAGAGAAAGTAATGGATCATTTTGAACATCCCAGAAATGTAGGCGAGATCGAGAATCCCAGCGGTATGGGTACCGTGGGCAACGCCAAATGCGGCGATATCATGAGAATTTACCTGGATATCGATGAGAATCAGATCATCCGCGATGTGAAATTCAAGACCTTTGGCTGCGGCGCTGCGGTAGCTACCAGCAGCATGGCCACCACCATGGTGAAAGGCAAATCTGTCCAGGAGGCCATGGAAGTCACCAACAAGGCGGTTATGGAGGCCCTGGACGGACTTCCCCCTGTGAAGGTACATTGCTCCCTGCTTGCGGAGGAAGCGATTCACGCGGCTCTCTGGGATTACGCCCAGAAGAACGGCATTGAGATTAAAGGACTTCAGAAGCCCAAGACGGATATCAGCGAGGGCGAAGAGGAAGAAGAATACTAGTCAGAAGATGGAAGGAATACAAAAAGAGTGTCACTGGTGTTCTTTTTGCTTACTGATGTAATACGGCGGGACGCGCGGAACAGCGTTCCGCCTCTTTTTACTTTATAGGAAATTCCGAGTTAAAAAAGGACACAAAAATAAGGTGTTCATCGAACATGTGTTAGATAAACATCTGTTCAGGGTATAAGGAATAGACGACGTAGTGTCAGAAGATATAAAACCCTTCCACACCAGCCTCATCATCAAATAGATCGTCCTCATTTTGAGGTCTCTGCCGAAGGTGTGGAGGACCATAATAAAGCCAGGAGTGAAGTTCAAGGATTTATTGAGTTTCAGGAACATACGGGAAACGACACTGGAGACAGCATGGAAAAGGCAGTCGAGGAGGCGTCGGTCATGGAGGAAGAATTCACGGAGCTGTTCATCAATGGTAAAAACACAGTGGCGGTGGGTAACATTAATGAGTTTAAAGGACATAGAGGTAGTACGTTCCATGGCATATTTATTGCCACAAGAGGGACAGAAACGGCTATGGCAGCGGAAGGGGACAAATTTAAACTTACCGCAATGGGGGCAGCCATACATGGCCCCGCCAAAGGAGGGGTCACCGCAGGCTAACATCTTATCGATATTTTCCATCTCAGTATTTCTGGGATGAAGGGTATATTTAATTTCTTCATAATGGTCGTTGAAGATTTTTTGTAAGATATTCATAGGATTATTATGACAGAAAATGGAAGAAAAGGGAACCCCACCCCTCAATCTTGAGGGGCAGGGGAGTTGAATAGGCGAAGCCTATTTTTTATGCAAAGCATGTACCAACCTTCCGATTTCCATCACATCCCCTGGCTAGCAATGGTTAACCTCAAGCCGCAGCTGCTTGCAATCTTCCGGTCGCTGAATCCCAGACTTTTAAACCGAAGGAGCTCTCGATACTTGGTCATAATGGTGACCTTATACGTATTCACATCGTAAGAGATGAGGGAGAACCATTAATGGGAAAGCAATCAACAAGAGTAAACACCCTTGAAGTCTTAGTTTTTGAAGGGCCTTAATTTTGGATATTTTAACCTCAAGATATGCAGGATAAAATTGAAACAACATCATTTTACAGGAGGCTGTTATGGAGAACAGGATCACGCAGAAGGGTTTACAGAGGTTCGCCGCCTATCTTCGGCAGGAGGAAAAGAGCGAGGGTACGATAGAGAAATATTTACGGGACGCAGCGGGCTTTGCGGCTCGCATGGGCGATATGCCCGTAATGAAAGAGGCCGTGGCCGCATGGCGGGATGGGCTTGTGAAAGCAGGATACGCGCCGGTCACGGTCAATTCCATGGTGGCGGCAGTGAATGCGCTGCTGCGCTTCCTCGGCTGGGAGGATTGCCGGGTGAAAGCCCTGCGGCTGCAGCGCAGAGTGTTTCGGGAGCAGTCGCGGGAACTGACACGGGAGGAGTACAACCGGCTCATTGCCGCCGCACAGGACAAACCGCGTCTTGCCCTGCTGATGGAGACGATCTGCGGCACGGGGATCCGGGTATCCGAAGTGAAGTATATCACCGTGGAGGCAGCAAGGGTGGGGCGTGCGGACATATCCTTAAAAGGAAAGGTGCGCACGATCCTGCTACCCCAAAGGCTCTGCCGGAAGCTCCTCAAATATGCCAAGAAAAACAAAATCGCCTCCGGCGAGATTTTTCTCACCAGAAGCGGAAAGGGGCTGACAAGGCGGCAGATTTGGGCGGAGATGAAAGCCCTGTGCGACAAGGCCGGAGTAGAGAGGACTAAGGTATTCCC
>CANQBN010000104.1 GCA_947588855.1 uncultured Lachnospiraceae bacterium | reverse complement strand
CATCCTTGCCTTCCACATTCGATCCCAGAAACTCATGGGCCACAATGGGATTCCGGCCATTGATGATCCTCGTATAGTCGCGCCTTTTATAGAACATTCCCATATCAAGTCCCAGCATATTGGCGAAATAAACGGCCCTTGTCATGCCGCCCTCGTCCGGGCTGATGACCATCATATGGTCGCTGTCGATCTTCAGATCCGTCTCCACCTTCAGAAGGTATTTGATAAACTGGTAGATCGGCTGCACCGTCTCAAAACCAATGCCCGGAATGGCATTCTGGACTCTGGGATCGTGAGCGTCAAATGTAATAATATTCTCCACTCCCATCTCAGCCAGCTCTCTCAGGGCCAGCGCACAGTCCAGGGATTCTCTGCCGGAGCGCTTGTGCTGTCTTCCTTCGTACAAAAACGGCATAATTACATTAATCCGATGCGCCTTGCCTGCTGCCGCCGCAATAATTCTCTTCAGATCCTGATAATGGTCATCCGGAGACATATGATTAACCTGGCCGCTTAGGGAATATGTCAGACTGTAATTACAGACATCTACCATAATGTACAGGTCGTCCCCGCGGACAGAATCCTCTATGATTCCTTTGGCTTCTCCTGAGCCAAATCTGGGCGTCTGATTCTCAATAATATACGTATCCCGCTGATAACCGGCAAACGCTATTGTTGATTTATGCTCGCTCTCTCGTTCTTTCCTCCAGGCAACAAGGTAATCGTCTACTTTCTCACCCAAAGCACGTATGCTTCTGAGGGGGACCAGTCCTAACGGGCCTACCGGTATCGTCTCAATCGTTTTCTCTTCGTATATCATGCTTTCCTCCATGATGCAGTTCACGTCAGCGACGTATACATTATGCCATTATCATAAGGTTTCGTCAAGATGAACTTATTTTTGAGCGCGAAGATCCTTTCCATACAGGGGAATAATGGTATATTGACCTACTATTCTGGATGAAACCCGGTCTGAATATGCATCGCGCAGCATGGACATGGACAGATTGGTAGAAATTACGGTACTTTTCTCCCGAACAAGCCGCTCGTTAATGCAGTAAAACAGCTGTGAAGACACGAAAGAATTATTCAGCTCTGTCCCGAGATCGTCAATGATCAGCAGATCGCACTCCAAAATATATTGATACATGTCCTGTGTGTTTTCTTCCGGTTCATAACGAAATTTATTCTTTGAAAAAATATCAAACAAACTGCCGGAGGACAGATAAACCACCGACTGGTATTTGTCCATCAGAGCCTTGGCGATGCAGTGGGTAAGAAATGTCTTGCCCACGCCGGTACTGCCTGTAAAAATCAGATTTCCGCCCTTTTCTTCAAAGTTCTCCACAAAATCCATACACCAGCTATGAACCTGCCTCATATACTGCGCGACCGTCAGATCAAGCCCCGGTATCTTCTGCCTGTCATCATAAATATCATAATTGAACCTGGAAAAATTTTCTTTCTCCAGCACTTCCTCCAGGTTCGATTGGGCATAGATGAGCTTCATTTGCTCCTTGCGGAAACACCGGCATCTTTTTCCCTCCACATATCCCGTATCCCGGCATTCAGGACAATGATAATGCATCTCCAGATAATCCGCAGGAAACCCAAACGCTTCGAGAAGCGCTGCTTTTTCCTCTCTCATCTGTTTCGTGTACTGTCTTAAATCACTTCCGGCAGCTTCATCTCCATCCAAAAGCCGTCTGGCGTGCCGGACAGCCTGCGTTCCCAACTCATCCTCAAGCATCCTTATCCGGGGAATCTTCTCATAAACCTCCTGCCGTCTCAAATCCTGTTCATACTTATCCTGATACTGTCTTTCATTATATATCCGCATAATTGCCTGATACTGAGAATTGCTAAGCGACATAATCCCTCCACCACTACTGTTCTCCAAGGCGTTCTTTAAGCCGTTCCATGACTATCGCGTCATAGTTTGTATCCCGCTGTTCGAAATTATGAAATTTATTTTTCGTTCCGGACGTTCCGTTCACCTGTCCAACCGCTTTCGGACGGCTGTTCTCTCTGGCCTGATCAGTTTTTCTCACATCCGCCATAACCCGGACGCCGTCTTTCTTCCATTCACTGAGAATCCGATCCGCGTAGGCAAAGCTGGGCTTCTGCGTGGCTCGAAGCGTCCGACCGCAGGCTTCCAGCACCATCTCTCTGGTAAATCCCCAATCCTGGAACCATTTGCGAATCATCGACATCTCTGTATCGCCGGGCCGCCGGTCGTTAAGCCCAAACGCTTTCATAACGGCAAACGCTTCGTTGGAAAAAGACGCCGTATGCTGCCTTGCCCGTTCCACCGTATGAATCCCCTTTTCGTGCCAGTTAAGGGCCACGGTCTCCAGATAACGAATACTGTAATGGCCGCCCTGCACACAATATTCCACCAAATACTCAAGAAGTTCCGCGGATAAGTTAAGTCCGTCATACAAATACGCGAATACCTCGCACTCTCTGGGTGTAAACACTTTATTCATATATTTCTGAGCTATGTATAAAAGCTGAGTAAAATCATCATCATCTCCCAGCTGCTTCACCTGCTCCGGCGTATACAGCTGACGCTGCGTCGGAATTCTGGTATCCGCCACGGCAGACCGCTCGACAGCCGGCTTTTCCTGCTGCTTCTCGGCCAGCGGCGCTTCCGCCGGTTCCTTACTCTTCACGGAAGAGGGGATTGTCACGGGTTCCGGCTCAACGGAATCTGCAGCTTCCAAAGTCTCTTCCTCAATCTTACTCTCGCTCTCATCACAACCCTTAACAAGCACTCCAAGCTTCTCCCAGTACGCCATGGCGCGGCGGATATCCGACTCCGTGTGATTCAATACATCCGCCAGTTCCACTTCCGTTACATTGCGCTCCTGATGGCGCAGAAGATACAGATATACTTTTACATACTCTCCATTCGCCCCCGGCATATACCGATCGATAAACTCATCTGCTACAAGTGTTGCCCTGACACTCAGACTGCTCTTCATAATCTCCACTCTCCCCGACTTTTTTGCTCTTTTCTTACTATACCACATGTTTTTCTAAAAGAAAATAGGGGCATTTCTCCCACTTCTTTCTATGTGGACAATGTGGATAGTGTGGACAAGTGCTTACCGGGTTTTATAAATTATGTCGAATTTCGTCGAAATCCTTATAAAGCGTCATTTTACCCGGGCACGCATCCGAAAGCAGAAGAAACAAAAAATCCACATAGTTTTCCCTACCTTCTTGTTGAAAACTATGTGGATAATGTGGATAAGTTATATTCCCAACAGATTTTCTCCGACTTTTACTATATCTCCGGCTCCCATAGTTATCAACAGGTCGCCGTTAATACAATTTTCTAAAATAAATTTTTCAATTTCATCAAAGGAGCCAAGATAGTGCGCTTTCGTACCCAAAGCTTCAATCCGATCCGCAATATCTTTCGAGCTGACTCCCAGCGTATCTGTCTCCCGGGCCGCGTAAATATCCGCCAGGATCACCTCATCCGCCGCTGACAGAGCTTCCGCAAACTGATCCAGAAATGCTTTTGTTCTGGTGTAGGTATGGGGCTGGAAGACACACCACAGTTTCCTGTGAGGATAATTCTTCGCTGCCGCCAGCGTTGCCTGAATCTCCTGGGGATGATGGGCATAATCGTCAATGACAGTAACCCCGCAGACTTCGCCTTTCCTCTCGAATCTCCGATTGGTTCCGGTAAACCCGGCCAAACCTTTCTTAATATCCGTCAGACTGATTCCCAGCGCCTGGCACAGGGCAACCGCCGCAAGAGCATTATATACATTGTGTTCGCCTGGTACGCCCAGCGTGATGCGGTCCAGCCTCTGTCCATCGGCCATCAGATCAAAACTGGCTCTGGCAAACCGATCGTAAGCTATGTTCTCAGCCTGATATTGCGCTTCCGTGTTCCTGCCAAAAGTAACGACCCTGCAGGGAAGTCCGTCAACAATCTCCTGCCAGCGGTCAATGTCCGCTCCGATCACTACCAGGCCGCTCTCCGGAACCAGCGCCGCAAAACGCCGGAAGGAACTTCGGATATCATCGATATCCTTGAAAAAATCCATGTGATCCTCTTCAATATTCAGGATAATCTCCATATTGGGAAAGAAGGAAAGAAAACTGTTGGTGTATTCGCAGGCCTCTGTTATAAACAATTTAGACCCGCCTACCCGGATATTTCCTCCGATAGAATTCAGAATGCCTCCTACAGAAATGGTGGGATCCTGATCAGCTGTCAGCAGAATCTCTGTCACCATGGAAGTGGTGGTAGTCTTTCCATGGGTTCCGGCAATTCCCACGGCATACCGGTAATTTTTCATCAGCTGTCCCAAAAGCTCCGCTCTGGTAAGCATGGGCAGTCCCTTTGCCGCAGCTGCCGCAAATTCCGGATTATCCGAATGAATAGCCGCCGTATAGACCACTACCTGGATTCCTTCCATAATATTTTCGGCACACTGTCCGATAAAGATCCTGGCTCCCCTCTGTTCCAACCGTTCCGTCAGCTCTGACGCGTGGGCATCGGATCCCGATACCGTGAAACCCTCATCCATGAGAATTTCCGCCAGACCGCTCATGCTGATTCCTCCGATTCCGATAAAATGCACGTGCTCCGGTTTGCCAAAGTTAATCTGATACATAGCTTCCACCTTATATGCTCATACTTTATATTACCTCCTGAACGGCAAATTCCCTTTTGCCGTCAGGGATATTTACGGTAACTAATTTATCTTATGATATGGAGAGCAAAAAGTATTTGCCCTCCATAAACATACATTCTTCTTGATTTCTACCGCTTTTTCACCCTAAAGTCAATACCTTCGCCGGATTATTTGACGGCAAACCTCTTTTCATCTGCCCGTTTTCCGAAAATAACGCCTTTGTATTTCTCAAGAGTAACCAAAAGCAGATTGCCCAGCACTCCTATAGCCAGAATTTCACCGATTCCTACGGTCACCATCATCACCGGAATCAAATCCTCCGAACCGTAGGCGTAGCGAAGCACCCACGGAATTATTATAGTATTGGACAGAATCGGCGGTACGCACACCAGCCATTTATTCTTCCTCAGCATCCAGGAGCCTGCCGCTCCGATCAGGGTAGCCAGACTTCCGAACACAATATCCAGCGCAGCCGACCCATACAGAATATTGGACAAAAGGCATCCCAGCGTTACTCCCGGAACCGCCGCCGGTGTAAAATACGGCAGCACGCACAGCGCCTCTGAGATGCGGAACTGAACCGGCCCGAAGGCAATGGGCAGGATCATTCCCGTCACTACTACATAGATTGCGGCAATTACTGCTGCCTGGGCTATGGCATACACAGCCCCATTGGTTGATTTTTTCATGGTACATTCTCCTTAGTTTTGTTTTTCGTCAGGATGGTTTCGAACTGACGTGATTCCTGCGCCGTGCCCATGTACGCACAGCGCATATCAGTATAGCATTTTTCCGCATAAAACGCAAGATTTTTGACTTCCCAAACGCTTTAAAACGTGCTAAGATGGTACTTACGTCCTGCATGCAGAGGGCCAAAGGCTTTTGCGTCGGCGGTTTCCCCTGCATATCACTGCGGTACAAAGAGGAGTTTCGTTATGCCTGAGCTTCGATTCATCAGCCGCTATGTTAAGCGCTACGGCCTTCAGTATGCCATAGGCATCATCGCCCTGCTTATCGTAGATGTGCTGAATGTCAATATTCCCCGGATCATCGGCCAGATCACCGACGGACTGGAAACGCATTCCATCAGCATCCACGACATCTGGTTTCTGATCGGCAAGATTCTTCTGTTCGGCCTGCTGATTGCCGCCGGCCGCTTCTGCTGGCGCTATTTCATCCTGCTGCCTGCCCGCTGTATCGAGCGGGAACTGCGGGACGATATGTTCGGCAAGTTGGAGACGTTATCCATGCGCTATTTCAACGACCATAAAACCGGCGATCTTATGGCCCATTTTACCAATGATCTGGGCACCATGCGGATGTTTCTGGGCTTTACCATCATCACCGCCTTTGACGCCACGGTCATGCTCGTCCTGGTACTGGTCCAGATGATCTGGTACGTCAGCCCCAAGCTGACGCTTCTGGCAGTGCTTCCGCTGCTCCTGATCATGTTCGGCGATTACTATTACGGCAAGATCATGCATCGGCGCTTTCTGGAGAAACAGCAGGCCTTTTCCGATCTGACCGACCAGGTGCAGGAGGCGGTCTCCGGTATCCGGGTCATCAAGGCCTTTGTCCAGGAACAAAAAGAGCTGGCCGCATTCGCCAGGACCAACCTGCGCAATCAGGAGAAGAACCTGGGCGTGGCGCGGCTTCAGGCCCTGTTTCTGCCTCTCCTGGAGCTGGTAATCGGCGCCAGCAGTCTTCTTACATTAATTTATGGCGGTTATCTGGCCATCACCGGCGAGATCACCGTAGGCCAGTTTGTGGCTTTCAATCAATATATCACCATGCTTATCTGGCCCATGTTCGCCGCCGGAGACTGCATCACCTACATATCCCAGGGACTGGCCTCTCTGAAACGGATTCTTATTATCTTCAACGAGAAGCCGGATATTGTGGATGATTTCAATACGGACCGTTCCATTCAGGGGCTGGAGGGGCAGATCGATCTGGAAGACCTGACCTTTACCTATCCGGACCAGAAGAAAACCACAGTCCTTGACCATGTGAATCTCCATGTGGATAAGGGAGAGACCCTGGCCATCATCGGCCGAACCGGAAGCGGCAAATCCACCCTTGTCAATCTGCTGCTTCGTCTCTATGACACCCAGCCGGATATGATCCGCATCGATGGCCATCCTCTCCGCGAAATTCCCCTGTCTGTCCTGCGGGAAAACATCGCCTATGTGCCCCAGGACAATTTCCTGTTCTCCGATACCATTGAAAACAATATCGCTTTCGGTATTGAGAATAAAAACCGGGTCGCCATCGAGCAGGCTGCCAGGGACGCCTGTATCCACGACAACATTATGGATTTCCCAGACGGCTACCATACTCTGGTAGGCGAGCGGGGCATGACCATATCCGGCGGGCAGAAACAGCGGACCTCCATCGCCAGAGCGCTTCTGAAGGATGCTGCGATATTGATTCTGGACGATGCCCTTTCCGCTGTAGATACAGATACCGAGGAGCAGATCCTGGGCAATCTCCGCTGCAGCCGTGCAGGCAGGACTACCCTGATCATCGCTCACCGAATCTCCACCATCCAGAACGCGGATCACATTCTGGTGCTGGACGAAGGCCGCAGGGCCGAGTACGGCACCCATGAAGAGCTGATGGCTTTTAACGGAATCTACCGAAGCATCTATGAAAAACAGCAGCTGGAGAAACAGCTGCATGAGGAAGGAGGCGACCGGTAATGAGCCTGTTTTCACGACGTTCCTCCTCTGATTCAAAGGAACTTTCCGACATCTATTATGAGGGCAACGCCCTGCTTCGGATGATGGCCTACTTAAAGCCCTATGGCGGCGCCGCTGCCCTGTGCCTCCTGCTGGTTCTGGTCATCACGGCCCTGGAGCTTTACAAACCTATCCTAATCGGAGATGCCATCGACCAGTTTATCACCGAAAATTATGCCGCCGGCGAGATGGTGCGGCAGCGGTTTATGGGCGTTCTCATTGCCGCCGCCAAGTATCTGGCTGTGCTGCTGGCCCTGTTTGTCTGCAGCCGGATTCAATATCTGCTGATGCAGGTCACCGGCCAGAAAATCATCTATGAAATGCGGAATCAGCTGTTCGAACACATGGAAAGCCTTTCCATGCGGTTCTTCGACCTGACGCCTGTAGGCAAAGTCGTAACCCGAATCACCAACGATGTGGAAGCTGTCAACGAGCTCTACGCCAACATTCTGGTAAAGCTGTTTAAGAATACCGTAAAAATCATCGGCCTGGCCGTGGTCATGATCCTCCTCGACTGGAAGATGGCCCTGTTTTCCTTTATCATGGTGCCGGTAGTGACCGGCCTGACCATTATTTTCCGGAACATCGCCCATCGGGTTTACCAGATCACCAGAACCCGGATCACTGCGCTGAATACCTTCCTGTCCGAAAATATTTCCGGTATGAAGGTCATTCAGATCTTCAGCCGGGAACAGGAAAAACACCAGGAGTTCTGCCAGAAAAGCGGCGAGCTTTACCAGGCGAACCATCAGGAGATCATGGTCAACGCCGTCTTCCGGCCTGTGATCTATATGGCGTCGGTCATCGCCCTGATCATTGTCATCGCTTCCGGAAACTACGGTGTATTTTACGGAACCATCACCCTGGGGACCCTGTACATTTTCATCCAATATATCCAAACCTTCTTTGAGCCCATCCAGGAGCTGACCGACCAACTGGCCGTCCTTCAGTCGGCCACTGCCTCTGCGGAGAAGATCTTTACTCTGCTGGACGAAAGGCCGCTGATCCACGATCCGGAGCAGCCGGTGACGCTGCCGGCAATCAAAGGACGGATCGAATTCCGCCATGTCTGGTTCGCCTACAACGAAACCGACTATGTCCTGAAGGATGTAAGCTTTGTCATAGAGCCGGGGCAGAAGGTGGCCTTCGTAGGCGCCACTGGTGCCGGAAAATCCTCAATTTTAAATCTGATCGGACGATACTATGATATTCAGAAGGGTCAGATCCTCATCGACGGCGTCGATATCCGGAATATGACCAGAGAACAGATCCGCGGCGCCATCGGGCAGGTTCAGCAGGACGTTTTCATATTTACCGGCGACATCAAGAGCAATATCCGCCTGAGAAATGAAGAGATTTCCAATAAGACAATCCGGGAAGCCTCCAGACAGGTCAACGCCAGCCGGTTCATCGAACGGCTGCCCAACGGCTACGACGAACCGGTATCCGAACGGGGCGCTACTTTCTCCGCAGGACAGCGGCAGCTTCTGTCCTTCGCCCGGACGCTGGCTTTCGATCCTGCCATTCTGATCCTGGACGAGGCCACCGCCAACATCGACACGGAGACGGAGCAGTGGATTCAGGACGCTCTGGAAAAGCTCATGGCTGGCCGCACCACCATCATGGTAGCCCACCGCCTGTCCACAATCCAGCATGCCGACAATATCATCGTCATGCATCATGGACGGATCCGGGAAACCGGCACCCACCAGGAGCTTCTGGAACAAGGCGGTATCTATAAAAAGCTCTATGAACTTCAGAAAAGCGAGCAGGGCTGATTTCGATACCAGCCCATAACGCCGTCTTTCTTCACAACCCAACCAATGGAGGTCTTCTCAATAACAGACAGAAGATCTCCTTTTTTTATCTCCAGAAGAGCGTCAGAACAATCCTCGCATTTCAGCTGTCCCTCTGCCCCCTTATACAAGAAAGATTCCGGAGCCGGAAATTCCATCCCGGAGCTTACATGGCGGAGCCGGACTACACGCGTGCTGCTCTCTCCACCGCCGGGAGAACATCCGCAGTCTCTCTCCATATATCCGAGACATTCCACTTCACTGTCCCAGTAATGGATCACGATGTCGGCTTTGCGGCCTGCTTGGTCATGATTCGCCGTAATCACAGGAAAATCGTCATAAGAGACGAAGCCCACGGTTTTCCGCACATCTTTCGGAGTATCTCTCCGGGCATTATCTGCCGCCTCTTCCGCAGCCGTTCCTTCTACCCCGGCAATACGTTCCGCCGCAAACATTCGTCCCGGCAGGATCAGCCCGTTCAACTGTTGTCCAATCTTCAGCCCGCAGCCTCCGTCCAGGGCGATAATATGCTTCTCCCAGTCGCAAATCGGCTCCATGCTGTCCTCGTCATCTCGATAGAGGCACACCGGCCAATGGCCCGTCACTACATATTTCTCAAATTTTACATTGGCACGCAGAAATTCGTCCCGCTTCAGATAAACGAAAGCCTCCGTTCCCTCCAGTTCTTCCAAATGGTCGGTGGGAACTCCCCCATGGACGAAAATAAAATCGCCGGCCGTAAGAATCGCGGGCAGTCTCTTAAGGAAAGACAATTCTTTTCTATAACGTCTTCTCATCTCCGCTTTTACGCTCATCACACGGTCTTCCGTCAGGTCCTCTAAATTCAGATTCATCTCCGCAAGCATGTCCAGAAACATACTTCCGCCCCAAACATTCTTCATCTTATGAAGAAGCCTCAAAAATTCCTGATTTCCTGCCGGGCTGTTGTCCTCAAATCTGGCCATCCGGTGATACTCTACGTTGCCCATGGAGGCGTACACCGAATACCCCGCAGCCAATAACTCCATGACAAAACGGACCGTATTCAGACTCTCCGGTCCCTTCTCGATCATGTCTCCAATGATTACCAGCGTATCTTTTTCCGAAAAATGCACCTTCTCCAGCAACCCCTTCAGATAATGGAGATGGCCGTGAATGTCGCTGACCGCCACCAGCCGACCATTAGGGGATGGAAGAACCTTTTTTATAATCGTCTTCATGATTATTGATTATATCGGAAATATTCGGATTTGTCAGCAGAGATTTGAAATCGGTTTTGAATAAAAGCCGCAGAGACAACTGCCGCATGATAAAATTCTTTACATAAAAACAGCAGATTTCCTTAAAAAATAAGGATTTTCCGCTGTTTTCCTGTAGTGAGCGTGCGGGGATTCGAACCCCGGACAACTTGATTAAAAGTCAAGTGCTCTACCGCCTGAGCTACACGCCCGTCCTATATAATTGTAAAAGATATGCCTTGGACCGGAATCGAACCAGTGACACGAGGATTTTCAGTCCTCTGCTCTACCAACTGAGCTACCAAGGCATATACAGCATGTGTCACTATAAAAGTGACACATCGATTGCGGGAGTAGGATTTGAACCTACGACCTTCGGGTTATGAGCCCGACGAGCTTCCAGACTGCTCCACCCCGCGGCGTTATATAAAATTATCATATGCAGGATCCAAATCAATTATGACTCGGATCACTGCGAGTGGGGGAAGGTGGATTCGAACCACCGAAAGCACAGCTAACAGATTTACAGTCTGCCCCCTTTGGCCACTCGGGAATTCCCCCTCAAAAGCCGATGATCGGACTCGAACCGATAACCTGCTGATTACAAATCAGCTGCTC
>CANQBN010000103.1 GCA_947588855.1 uncultured Lachnospiraceae bacterium | reverse complement strand
GCCAGGAATCCGGTCAGGAATCCACTCCTTCCATAAGCAGTGCTGAACCAGAGTCCCTCGGTGTTGACAAAACAGATCTGGACAGGGTAATCGGACAGGCGGATGACCTGGATTTGTCAATATATACACAGGATTCGGTGCAGGCGATGGAGTCCGCATTGTCAGACGCCCAAGGCGTGCAAGAAGATGAAAATGCTTCTCAAGGCGATATAGATGAAGCAACGGCTGCACTGAGGAATGCCATTCGTAATCTGGAAGAGAAAGGAGGAATCCCTCTTAACCTGATTATAGCCGTTGCGGCGGTAGTGCTTGTCATTCTTATTGTAGTTATCGTGATTGTGGCAGTTAGCAGCAGTAAAAAGAAAAAGAAAGCGCAGGAAGCCCAGTGGGTTGCCCAACAAAATGCGATGAGACAACAGCCGCAGCAAAACAGAGGGTATGTTGGCGCTCCACAGGGAGGGATGCCTCAAGGAATGCCCCAGGGGATGCCTCAAGCAGTGCCTCAAAGACCTCCGGTTTACCAGACGAATCCCATGGGACCTGGAGAAGGTGCAGGAGAGACTGGCCTGCTTAATAGCGGTGCAGGAGAGACCACCCTTTTGAGTGGACAGGGAAGAGGCGCCGCCTCTCTTGTCAGAGTGAGGACGGGAGAAACGGTATCCATTTCCAAGCAGGTCTTCACTGTTGGTAAAGAAAGGCGCAAGGTTGATTTTTGCATCTCGGATAATAATTCTATAAGCAGGACCCATGCACAGATTATCTGCAATGGCAGCAATTATTATATCGTAGATCTGAATTCTACCAATTATACCTTTGTGAACGGGAATAGGGTGGAAGCCCGCCAGGAGGTACTGTTGAAGTCTGGCGACAGGATCAAACTTGCAGATGAAGAATTTGAATTCAAGGTATTTTAACTGATTTTCATAGTAACCGGCTGGGTTTCCAAACCTGCCGGTTACTATTCGTGCTGTAAATGAAAATAAATGGGAAGGCTGAAGAATAAAATGGAGTTTAAAGTGGCGGCTCATACTGACATAGGAATAAGGAAATCTACCAATCAGGATTCCCTCATGGTGAAAGTGGCACAGACCGATTATGGTCAGGTAGTCTTTGCGGTTGTGTGCGATGGTATGGGAGGCCTTGCCAAGGGGGAGGTGGCGAGCACTACTCTGATCAGGGCTTTTGAAAAATGGTTTGCGGAAGATTTTCCCGCCATATTGTATCGGGGAATTGACAGCCTGTATCTGAAAAGAAGCTGGGAGAATCAGGTATACGAGGTGAATCATAAAATAGCGCAATACGGCGATATCCATCATGTGCAAATGGGGACGACCATCGTGGCGATGCTGATCGTGGGAAATAAGTATTACATTTTGAATGTGGGGGATTCCAGGGCTTACATGATAGATCGTTACATTGTACAGCTGACAAAGGATCAAACCTTTATCCAAAGAGAAATGGATATGGGGCGTATGACTCCAGAGGAGGCAAAGCGAGATCCGAGAAGGAATGTTTTGCTCCAATGCGTTGGGGCTTCTACCTATATAACGCCGGATTTTTTTATGGGAGACATTCATGGGGATACGGTTTTCGTCCTGTGTTCGGATGGATTCCGGCATGTGATTACTTTGGAAGAATTGTATGAATTCCTGAATCCGACAAGGCTAATGGATGAACAGGTGATGCTTGACAGCGCCGTTTATCTTGTGGAGCTGAATAAGTACAGAAGAGAAGATGACAATATTTCCGTGATATTGATTAAGGCATATGAAGGAAGATAGCGATGTTAGAGATAGGATCTCTTGTAGACGGGAAATATAAGATACTGAACAAAATTGGACAGGGAGGCATGAGCGTTGTCTATCTGGCCATGAATGAAAGTGCCAATAAGCAATGGGCGATTAAGGAAACAAGGAAAGACGGCGTGCAAGACATGGTTACGGTGACACAGAGCCTGATTGCCGAAGTCAATATCTTGAAAGGTTTGAATCACCCGGGCCTAGTGAGCATTATAGATGTGATTGAGACTCAGGATTCTTTCCTGGTGGTAATGGATTACATAGAGGGAAATGACCTGGGTGAAATACTGAGGAAAAATGGACCCCAGCCTGAGGAGATCGTAGTTGACTGGGCGAAGCAGCTATGCAACATATTGGGGTATCTTCATTCCAAAGGGATTATTTACAGGGATATGAAACCCGCCAATGTGAAGCTGAAGCCGGATGGAGGATTAGTCCTGCTGGATTTCGGTACAGCAAAGACATTTAAGGGCAACAAGATGCAGGACACTACCTGTTTGGGCACCATTGGCTATGCGGCCCCGGAGCAGTTCGGAGGAAGGGGGGAGTCTGATGCCAGAACGGATATTTACTGTTTGGGGGCCACTCTTTACCATCTTGTGACAGGGTGCGATCCCAGCGTAGAGTTGCAGATGGTTCCTATTCGACAGAAAAATCCAGCCCTTTCCCAAGGGTTGGAGCAGTTGATTACGAAGTGCACCATGGTCAATCCACAGGATCGCTACCAGTCCTGTGCAGAACTTTTATATGCCCTGGAAAATCTGGATACCTTGATCCCACAGTACAGAAGGTCTCAGAAAAGAAAACTGGGTTCCTTTGTTGCCGCAGTATCAGCTTCCGTTATTTTCCTTGTCTCTTCCATCGGCTTCCATATTGCTTCCGTCAGCACCCAGGCCAATATCTATGAAGAATACATGGAACAAGCCAGGCAGAGCGTGATGGATGATGAGTATGCGGTGGAATGTTACAAAGAAGCGGTGGTGCTTGATCCGACGAAACAGGAAGCCTATCAGGCCTTGATTAATGACACATTTTTGGCAGATGGGAGACTCTCCAATGAGGAGATGGATTCCCTTGTTCGGATTGTGGGGTACTATGACAAAGACAGCAGCAATACCACTTTGAATCAACTGAAAAAAGAAAATCCGGCGGGTTACATCGAAGTGGTCTACGATATTGGGTGTGCATATTACTATTATGGCAATGACGGCGCCGGAGACAAGGTGAATGCCAAACCTTATTTGGAAGAGGCTGGTCGAGACGAGCGGTTGGAGGAAGATAAAAGGAACCGGGCGGAAATGCTTTACCAGCTCTGCAGCCTTTCCAGCAAGTTGAACGTGGTGGATCCGACTGGAAACACGATGGATACGATTTATGAAGAAATGTGGAACAACCTGGACGAGCTTTCCACCGGCAATTTGGTGGAGCGGGATAATGCTTACACCGCATTATATGTATATAAAGAAGTGCTGTACGAACTGGATCAGTATGGTATTTATTTTCGTAATGTTGGAATTGAGTATGACGATTTAATGAACAAGGTGGACAATATTGAAAGCAGACTGAATTCAGATGTGATTATCTCGGATGTGAATGTTTATGGAACGGAATTGAAGAACACGGTATGGAATATGCTGTCAACCACGAGAACGGCCCTTTCCGTGGCTTATGGGAGGGGGGATTGATGGATGGACATGTATGAAATCTTTGGAGTGATATCCACCGTATGCGCCGTGCTATGTGTGCTGTGTATCCTGCTGTCCGCCGCGATTTTTTTCCTGTTTCGGATCCCGGAAGTGATTGGTTTCCTGAGCGGGAGTATTGCCAGGAAGTCCGTTCAAAGGTTGGAGCATTCCACAGCGGCAAGCGGTAACCTTCGCCGGGGATCCGTTAGCAAATCAGGGAACATTGTAGGCGGCGGTCCAAAGCCGGCAGCGCAAAAGAAGTCGGTTTTGCAAGAGCCGGCCGGAAAGGGAACAGCTGCTTCCCTGCCAAAGCAACGGGCTTATGTTTCGGACGGCGGGACTAAACCGCCGCTGTTGGAAACCGGGCAAACGGATCTTTTGAATCATTCAGAAGCCGGATCCACTTCCGTGCTCAATGCGTCTTACGGGGCTACCGCCCTGTTGACGGAGAATGATCCTGTGATCATGACGCCGCAGATGCAGAAAGAACTGGGCATGGGCATGACAAGCCAGCTGGAAAACACTGCTGGAAATGTGGCGATAGGAAGCTTTCAAGTGATAAAGGAAATTGTATATACCCATGCGGATGAAGTGATATAGGAGGAAAGGAACATGTTAGAGAAAGTACTAAAGAGAGTTGGCAGGAAACTGGCGCTTTTGCTTGCATTTGCATTGGTCATCAATTCAGTGCAGAATCATGTGTTGGGCGTGCATGCAGAACAGGCGCTTCCCGATCAGGAACTTTTCGAGTCGGAAACCATTGGACAGGAGGAAGAAACCACTGTAAGCGCGGGGGACGCGACGGATAACGTCCCAGAGCTCCAGGATGACCCTCTTATGATGGGCGTGCCGAAGGATGCCGCCTCAGTGTTGGACGGTTATCGGCTCCAGTGGAAAGACGGAAGCTTGAAAGTGACTTATGATGGGGCTGCACATTTCCCGGAGGCAAAGGTAGTGGACGAAGAGGATGCCGATGTGACGGGGGAGCTTGGTATTGATATTGTTTACAGCGTCAGCGATGGAGAGGACGCATCAGCGATACCGGAGGGCGGATATACAAATGCCGGAACGTATAAGGTGAAGGCTACGGCAGAAAAAGATGGGGACGGCATTTCTGCAGACGCCGAGTTCGTTATTGAAAAGGCAAAGGTGGAAATCGAAATCATGGGAGATGCCGAAGTAGTCTTTCCGCAATTGCCTGGATTCAGTACCGTGGTCAAGGGAGTCGAGGGGACGGAGCTTCCAGAATCGGTGAAACTGGCAGCGGAAAGCGGAGTATCCTTGAAGTATTACCACAAGAACGGGGAAGAAAAAGGAGATGAGTTAGGGCCGGAGGGTCCTTTCCCTGTAGGAGAATACCTTGCCGAAGCCGTTTTCGAAGGAACGGATAACATGGAAGGCTGTACCGTTTCTAAGGATTTTGTGGTGATATCCAACGAGATTTCCCTGATTAGCGCATTTGCGGATGGGACTCCGGTTATTAGGGATGATATCACTGTGGATGGGTTGGAAGGTGAATGGCTGAACCGCGCCGACTTATATGAGACTGACAGCCGCAAAGGGATCCTGGTGAAAATCTCCGTGGAGAATGTGGATTCCGGCGTGGAGGAGGTCTCTTATCATACCAGCAGCATGGCAAGCCCGGACTATGTAATCTTGTCTCCAATGGCGGAACCCCAAGAGGGAATGCCAGGGGCTGGAGAATATAAGGTAGAGGAAGGGGAAGATGGAATCTCCAAACTGATCACCTTTATGACGCAGACGGGAGATTGGAAAGATGAGAAAGACTTCAGCATCACTGTAAAGGTAAAGAATAAGGATGGACTGGACGTGACCAGCGATCCGAAGACCTTTAACTTTAACATTGATACGGCGCCGCCCCAACTGACTTCTGTAAAAGTGGGTTCTGATTCATTGACTGGAGAGGAAGAAAAGGAAACGGAGCTGCGTTACGCCGAAGACCAGCAGATAGAGATAAAGATAATAGAGGCCTTCTATGGGGAAGAGAACAAGCCTGTCATAACGGTATATAAAGATGAAAACCCGGTGGAAGCTTCCGGGCTTACCTTTGCTTTTGCTGCGGAAACGGGAAGCGTGACGGGAAGCTTTAATCTGCAGGGGGAAGGGGAATATTATTTTACTGTAAGTTATGCGGATAGCGGCGGCAACCCCCTTCAAAGTGATTCGTATACGATTGATGGTGACACGAATATATATACGAGCCCCAAGATTGTGATTGCTCATCCTGAACTGACCGAGTTTGAGGTCACAGAACCGGATAACTACGTGAATGATGTTGCGGAATCCCGATATGAAGACTATTATGAAAAAGCTGTGGAAATTCGTTTCTCATTGAAGGAAAGGGATTCTTTCAGCAAAATTCCAAATGAAAATCTCCAGAAGTATTTCTTAGGGGAGTCTGGAAGTGGCGGGCATTTGAATCTGTCGCTCCAGGAAGCGGATGCCTTGAACGGTGTCTATGCGCCTTCCTCTATCGATTTAAGCCGGGACCTGACAATAGAAAGGGACTCCGCAGACGGGGATCTGGTTCACTTTACCCTGAATTTGTCTGCGGATTCATCACAGAATAAGTATTATAAATCATTTAAATTAGGCTTTACTTCAGAGGATGAGGGAGCGGAGTTGAAGGCTTCTGAAGAAGTAACCAAAGCATTGGAGGCAAAAGGAGGCGTCACTTTCGAGAAAGGTGTTCTTACCTATGACAGGGCGATCGTTATTGACATGGTTCCGCCGACGGTAAGCATCAGCTATGAAAAAGTAGACGAATCCCCCATTGACACGATGACTTATCGAAGTGAATCGGGCGATGGGTCTGTTCCGTATACCTATTTTGATGCGGAAAAATTGGGAGGGCTGACCGCCGAACAACTTTATTTGGTGATTGAAGTGGAAGAAGAGCTTTTTAGCTGTACAGATTTCACGGATGGTATCACGGCTTCACGGTGGGATTTTGAAAATGCGGGAACCAAATCGGATTTTTCTAAGCAGCTTCATACCTATCTGACGAATGCGGAGGGAGTCCTCTGGGAGACGGATGGAGTAAACCCTAATCGCCATCGAATCAGGATCCCCTTGAGCCAACTGGGTGACTGGACGGGCAATACGGGAGAGTATGCGGCCAACGGGCGCTATGATATTTCCCTGGAGTATCAAAACATAGTCACTGCTAGTATCATTACGGCAGAGACCCATATGGTTTATGATACTTCAAAGCCTGAAATTGAAGTCGATTATGGCGAGAGCGTATTCCAGCGGCTGAAAGGCGTTTTATCCAAAGTGTTCTGGTTCTTTAAGGACAAGGTGGAAATCACGATTACGGCAACGGACACGATATCGGATCTTTCCCAGATCGAGGTTTATGACACGACCTATTCAGAAGAAAATTATGGGAAAGAGGGGGAGAAGAGCCGTCTGAACTTTACCATAGATTTCAGTGAAGACCCGAATGGGGAGCTGAAGTTGGAGACTGCGACGAACCCGGACCTTCAGGAGGAAGATGTTACATATGATTATGAGAATGGTGAATTTAAGATAAATGTGAGCCTGGGTGCAGATTTCCGGGGAAATCTGAATGTGGCGGCTACGAACAAAGCCGGAATTTCGACAGGCAATTTCATCTTGGAAGATACCGTCATGGTGGCGGACAATACGAGCCCCGTGTTGGAAGAGATCACTTATCCTGCTGCGGATCGGGTGCTAGAGGAACTGACAGGGACCGATGTGACCGAGGAAAGGAAAGACCAACCCTATCTGAGTGAATATAGGTATTATTATTGGAATCCTTTCGAGGTGTCTTTCCAGATTAAGGAAGAATATCTCATGGCAGGACAAAGCGAGATTGATTCGAAGAATTATGAATTGACGGATCTGCTGAAAGTGGAATTGCTCTCTTCCGACACATGGGATGGAGAATATGAGCCCGTACCTGGCTTCACCTGGGATATCCAGCCGGTTGCAGGGGAAAATGGGGTCTTCAAAGTGACATTCAATGTGGGCGATCTTGCAGGGGCTGGAACACAGGACGGACATTACAAGTTCGTTATATCGGTAACAGACCACAGCGGGAACAAGATGGCGGTTAGTGGAAGAAGTGACAGTGGCTATGCGGCCATGGATTACGATGCGGCGAATTGTACTTATACCAGCCCGGTGCTGACCATAGACACTGTCGCACCTGTAGTGACTTTTGAAGGATACTATAGGAAGGATGGGGGAGAATACAAGAAATTGGAAGAGGATTCCCGGGAGGAATTGTTTAAGCTGTTGACCTATGGCAGTGATCCGGGGTATGCCTATTTCAACCAAAGCACGGATCAGGGCGATGACAAAGAGTTCTACTTGAAACTGCAGATAAAAGAAAACAATTTCCGCGGCGTAGACGAGACAGATTTCCAAACGGCTATGCGGAGGACTCTTCTGGACGGTTCCGAGATTGACGAATCTGCCTTGTTCTTATCGGAGCTGACAGAAAAGGATGCCTCAGGCCAGGTAAAGTGGCAGACGGATGCTTCCGATCAGGATGCGCATTTCCTTTATGTACCTTTGAAGGATGTGTTTGATCAAGGTCATTATGATTTGGAGAAGCTGATTTACCAGGATATGGCTGGACATGTCTCGACAGATGCCGTGACTGCGAACTTCGTATATGATACGGTAGAACCGGAGGTAGAGATTGTATATGGCGGGAATGTCATTACCCGGTTCCTCGATAAGGTTTTGTCCAAACTATTTGCGTTCTACAAGGATGTATGCGCCGTTACCATTACGGTAAAAGACGATGCTGCGGGAAGCAACGTGATTACTGTCAGCGACGTATTTGAAGATGGCGAAGAGGAATTGGAGGAGTATTACGGGGACGACGCCACACATCTTTTCTTTACGTTGGATTACTCAGAGGAAGAGGTTGTTTTAACCGACAAGGCGGGCACAGGGATTGTGCTGACGGATGTAGACGGGGCAAAGAGCGGCGTGGTGGATGGCATCACCGTGACGGTGGAGAGGCAGGAAGTTGCCACGACGATTCAATTTGAAGTTCCTGCTGAGTTCCGTGGAAAGATTCAGGCGCAGGTCGAGGACAAGGCCAAGCGGCGGACTGAAACCCATATGGCTGATATAGGTATTGGGGCGGAGGATGCCGTTATGGTCGTGGACGATACGTCTCCGGTGCTGGATGCCGTCAGCATCACTGCAGCAATCGGTCCGAACCTGACGGACGCCGACAATGGAGCGACGGTCCAGGAAGCGGCGCAGAAACCTTTGAGCAGTGCTTACCGATATTATTACCAGACGGACGAAGTATCGGTGAATTTCGATATCACAGAGGTGAACTTCTGCGAAGCCTTTGATCTGGATCCTGTGGAGAACTTTGGAAGCCTGATGGAGCTGGTGGAAGTAAAGCTTTATCAGTATGATGATGCGGCTGCAGCTTTCGAGGATGCTTCGAGGCAGGAGATTACTGATTTTGACTGGAGTTATCAGAGGGTGGAAGGCGATATAGATACTTATCGGTTCTCTTTTGCATTGCCTAAGAAGGATGGCCATTATCGTTTTACCATTACCGCCCAGGATTACAGCGGCCATCAGTTGGTGTTGGCACAGAATCCCGATGCCCTTGGAAATGTTGGCGGTTATACTGGGGAAGATTTCCAGGATGCTCTTTATACCAGCCCCATGCTGACCATCGATACTGTCAAGCCTACAGTTTCCTTTGGGGGATACTATGTTCGACAGGAGAGTGGCAATTATGAGGAACTGAAGGAAGAACAGGGAGAACTGTTAAAGTATGCCAGCGAAGCGGAAGCTAACCAGTATACTTATTTTAACCAGACAGGCAACGTGCTGGTGGAGAAGCCGTATTTGAAGCTAGTGGTGGAGGAGCATAACTTCCGTGGCAATGTGGATGCGGATTTCATCGGTACCGATATGGTGCAATCCTGGCTGGACGGTACCCGGGATACGGAACTTGGAAAGAAGCAGCTAGTGGCTTTCCTGGAAACGGAAGAAAATTGGCTGCATGAAGGGGATGTTCATACCATCTACATTCCGCTTGCCGATTTTGGGGAGGCCCGTTTTGATGTCATTGCGGGTTATGTGGATCTGGCAGGAAATATTCAGGATGAGTTAGCGGAAGCTTATGCGGTGTATGACCAGACTTGTCCGGTGGTTGCAAATATAAAGTATGACCAAACGTTCCTCCAAAAAGTGGTGAAGACCTTGCATGGGATATTTTGGTTCTTCGGCGGGAATGCCCTGGATAAGGTCCAGGTCACGATCACGGTGGAAGACAAAACCGCCGGAAGCAATGTGATTACGGTGACGGACGATCTGAAAGCCGATGCGGAAGACGGTGAGAAAAAAGCGCTGGAAATTATTGGGGGCAATTATGACCAGCATGTAGGGTTCACCATTGATTACAGTGAGGACGGCAAGGGAACGTTGACCTATGCGGACGGCAAGAATGTGGAGGTGGATGAGTTCTCCAAGACACAACAAGGAGATGTGACCACCATTACATTCAGCATCCCTTCTGAATTTAGGGGGACGTTGCGGGTGAACGCCCAGGATAAGAGCTGTCTGGAAAGTGGAAATGATCATGTGGACGGAGAGGATGCTCCCATTATTGCGGTGGTTGACAGAACCAAGCCAGTGTTGGAGAAGATCACCAATAGCGTGCCCAGACAGGTAGTGGACAGAGCCACCCTGGAAACGATGGAAACGGAAGGTGCGGTTTCTACCAGCCAAAATTGGTATTTCTATGATGGCGGCATCAACGTGAATTTCGACATCACGGAAGCCAATTTGTTTAACAACACAGATGCGCAGGAGGGATTGGAAGAATACTTCAAGGATATTGTAACGGTTGAACTGTATCATTCCGAAATACTAGATGCGGATCCTACCCAGTATAAATCGCTGGGACAGTTGGATTTTGACGTGGAGCGCAAGACAGGGGATAAAGATACTTATGTCTGCAGTTTCAGCATTCCAGCAGATCTGGGGGATGGACATTATTATTACACGATCTCCGCTGTGGATTACAGTTCCAATATATTAGGTATTCCGTCCAGAACAGGCGAGAATGCGATATCGGAGGAAGAAAGCGGTTATCGGGACGATGATTTCAATGCCGATGCCGGAATCTATACCAGTCCGGTGCTGACCATCGATACCACAAATCCTGTGGTGGAAGTGCAATTTGTCAATGAGAAAGGAGAATCTCAGGGATATACGCCGACAGAGCATGAATATTATAACGGTCAATATACGACTATCGAATTGACTGTCCGGGAACATAACTTCCGGCCGTCGGATGTATCGATCACCATGTCTGCGGCGGACGTGAACGGCAAGGCGGACGAGGTGTCCAGCGTCATCAATGCCAATGCTTGGATTGAAGGGATCCTTGTGGGATTAAGAGATAATTTATCCAGCGTATGGGTCGCGGATCCAAAGGACGGGGACGTATACACCGCGCGGATCCAGATTCAATCGCCCCAGTATGATGCTAATTATACCTTTGGCATCAGCTATCGGGACATGGCTGTCCGGGAGGCGGGTTCTTATATATACAATGGGAAAGCGATAGGTGGAACGCCAATTAAGGGAGACGTCTTTACAG
>CANQBN010000102.1 GCA_947588855.1 uncultured Lachnospiraceae bacterium | reverse complement strand
CGGATTTCCCTTAAAATCAGTGTTTTTATTAAAGATTCACAATAAAAATCAGGTAGCATTTTGACACTACCAATAAAATGGTGGAGGTAAATATATGGAGCAACTGAAAATTCTGGTGGTGGACGATGAGGCCAGAATGAGGAAGCTGGTAAAGGATTTCCTGACAGTGAAGGGGTTTCGTGTGATAGAGGCGGCCGACGGCGAGGAGGCTGTGGAACTGTTTCTGTCCCAGAAGGATATTGCCCTGATCCTTCTGGATGTGATGATGCCCAAAATGGACGGCTGGGAGGTAGTGAAAACCATCCGCAAGCTGTCTCAGGTGCCGATTATCATGCTGACGGCCAGAGGCGAGGAGAGGGATGAACTGCAGGGATTTAATCTGGGAGTGGACGAATATATTTCCAAGCCGTTCAGTCCCAAGATTCTGGTAGCCCGCGTGGAGGCGATTCTGAGGCGGAGCAACGCGGCGATGGCAGATATCCTGGAGGTAGGCGGCATCCGGGTGGATAAGGCGGCCCATATGGTAGATATTGATGGCAAAACGATTGATCTGAGTTATAAGGAGTTTGAACTGCTGACATATTTTATGGAGAATCAGGGACTGGCGCTGTCCAGAGAGAAGATTCTCAACAACGTCTGGAACTATGATTATTTCGGCGATGCCAGGACCATAGATACCCATGTGAAAAAGCTGCGCAGCAAGATGGGAGAAAAAGGCGATTATATCAAGACCATCTGGGGGATGGGGTATAAATTCGAGGTAAGCTGATGAAACAATCGATTCGCGTTCGTTTTACATTGATGTTTGTAGGACTGACGGCACTGATTCTGATAGGAATATGGGGAGTTAATAATCTGCTTCTGGAGCGCTTTTATGTGAATCAGAAGGTGGATGCCCTGTGCCGTGCTTATACGCAGATTGACGAACTGGTAATGAAAAAGGCCGCGGAGGGCGGCAGTATTCGGGATGAGTTTCCATCCTCCAATTTTTTCGACAGCGGAGAACAGACAGAGGGCGTTCAGCTGCTGCGAAAACTGGGAGACGAGAACAATATCATGACGATTATCGTAGATGGAGTTAACGATTATCCGATTGTTTCTTCCGGCCGGGACGCCAGATTTATGATGGACCGAATCCGTCGTTATATTGTGGGTGGAACGAATACGGATAATACGACTATTCTGGAGACAGATCAGTACACGATCCAACAGAGCTTCGATACTCGTTCCAGCTCCTATTATCTGGAGTGCTGGGGCTTTTTTTCCGATAATACGACAATTTTTATCATGTCTACGCCTTTAGCCAGTATCCGGGAGAGCGTGGAGCTGTCCAACCAGTTTCTGGCCTATGTAGGCATAGCGGCAATGATACTCAGCAGTCTGATCATGTATGGGGCGACCAAGCGGGTGACATCCCCGATTCTTAAGCTGGCAGATATTTCGGAACGCATGTCCAAT
The DNA here is from genome assembly GCA_947588855.1 of uncultured Lachnospiraceae bacterium. Taxonomy (GTDB): domain Bacteria; phylum Bacillota; class Clostridia; order Lachnospirales; family Lachnospiraceae; genus UBA3402. The sequence continues at coordinate 9,742 of CANQBN010000102.1, read as the reverse complement.
CTGGATTTTGACGCCAAATATGAGGGTCATGCTCAGGACGAGATCGGCGTGCTTGGAAATAGCATGAACGCTCTGTCCGACCGGCTGAAGGAGACCATCAGCGAATTGAAATCCGCCAATATCAAGCTCCAGAAGGATATTGAGGAAAAGATACAGATTGATGATATGCGCAAGGAATTTATCGCCAATGTATCCCATGAGCTGAAGACGCCTATCGCGTTGATCCAGGGTTACGCGGAAGGTCTGACAGAAGGCATGGCAGAAGATAAGGACAGCAGGGATTATTACTGTGAGGTCATTATGGATGAGGCCGGCAAGATGAATAAGATGGTCCGTCAGCTTCTGACTCTGACAGCGCTGGAATTCGGCAATGATCAGGCGGTGAAGGAACGGTTTGATTTGATGGAAGTGATTCAGGGAGTTCTGACCTCAGCCAGTATTTTGATTCAGCAGAAGAATGCCCATATTCAGTTTCCAGTGTACGGACCAATCTATGTATGGGCAGATGAATTTAAGATTGAAGAGGTGATTACCAATTACCTGAGCAATGCTCTGAATCATCTGGGCGGAGATAACATTATTCGGATTATGGTGGAAGAACTGGGAGACATTGTCCGGGTTACGGTGAGAAATACCGGCGAGCAGATTCCGGAAGAGGAACTGTCTAATCTGTGGACAAAGTTTTATAAGGTGGATAAAGCCCGCACCAGAGAATATGGCGGCAGTGGAATCGGCCTCTCTATTGTGAAGGCGATTATGGATTCCCATCACCGCGAATGCGGCGTCCGCAATGTGGAGGACGGAGTAGAATTCTGGTTCACGGTAGATGCCGGAAATGCTGAGACAGGCTGAGACAGGCAGGCAAAATTAAAGAAAAAACAGTTGACAATGGGAAAGCTTTCGTTTATAATAGCTTTTGCGCTTGTGAGAACAGGCGTATACCGGGGTGTGGCTCAGTTTGGCTAGAGCGCCTGGTTTGGGACCAGGAAGTCGCAGGTTCGAATCCTGTCACCCCGATCCCGTAACGATTAAGATGTTGTGCAGGCGTGGTTCAATGGTAGAACACTAGCCTTCCAAGCTGGATACGTGGGTTCGATTCCCATCGCCTGCTCTAGGGTGTACCTGTCCTGACTTGTAAAAGTGTATTTTATATGAGTCTGTAGCTCAGCTGGATAGAGCAACGGCCTTCTAAGCCGTGGGTCGGGGGTTCGAATCCCTTCAGGCTCGTATATATGGTGGGTATAGCGCAGTTGGTTAGCGCGCCAGATTGTGGCTCTGGAGGCCCAGGGTTCGAGTCCCTGTATCCACCCGATGAATAAAACCGCCGAAACCTGATGAAAAGGTCCGGCGGTTTTGTTGTATAATGCGGCATGCAAAAAGGAGCATCGTCCGAGGACTTTCTTTTTCCGCAGGATTGGGGTACGATAGGACAGAAGGAGAGGAGTCATGAAAAACAGCAATACGGATATATTTGAACATATGCCTGTGGCGGAGGCAGTGCGGGTAATGGCGGTTCCCACAGTAATGGGACAGCTGATCGTTCTGATCTACAATATGGCGGATACCTTTTTTGTGGGACGGACCGGGAACCCCTACATGGTGGCCGGAGCGTCTCTGGTTCTGCCTGTTTTTAACCTGACCCTGTCCCTCGCCAGCCTGACAGGGGTGGGCGGCGGTTCGCTGGTATCCCGGCTTCTGGGCAGGCATGAGACCGAGGAGGCAAGGCGGGTTTACAGTTTCAGCATCTATCTGGGCGTGCTGGCGGCAGCATTGTTTTCGGTGGGAATGCTGGCGTTCATGGGACCTCTTATGCGGCTTCTGGGAGCCGGGACGGATACATATCAGTACGCCGGCAGCTACGCTTTTTTTGTGATCGTCTGCGGGGGCATTCCGACGGTTTTGTCCAATATTCTGTCCTCCATGCTGCGGAGCGTGGGAGCGTCCCGTCAGGCCGGGATTGGGATTACCATGGGCGGCCTGATCAATATCGCGCTGGATCCCCTGTTTATGTTTGTTCTGTTTCCCAAGGGGTTGGAGATTGCCGGGGCAGGAGCAGCCACCTGTCTGTCCAACTGTATTGCCTGCGTTTATTTCTTCTTAGTGATTGCCCGAATGAAGGAGAAGGAGCCGGTGCTTGCGCTCGGCTCCCCGGTTCAGCTTCCTTCTTTGGAAAGTATCGGTGGTATCTTTAACGTGGGAGTTCCGTCTGCCATCGCTACATTGCTGTTTGATCTGGATTATATGGTGATCGACCGTCTGATGTCCGGTTATCACGATATTGCTCTGGCGGCCATTGGAATCGTCCTGAAAGTGGAACGGCTTCCGTTAAATATCGGTGTCGGCATCTGTCAGGGCATGGTTCCCATTATTGCCTACAATTACGCAGCGAAGAATTACCGGCGCATGAACGAGGTGAGACGGTATTCCCTCAGACTGGGCCTGATCTGTGCAGCCGTAAGTATTTTCCTGTACGAATTGTTTGCGGGGCAGATCATGGGGATCTTTATCCGGGACACTCAGACTGTGGCTCTGGGAACCGGATTCCTGAGGGCGAGGATTCTGGCTACGCCTCTGATGTTTTTGAGTTTCTTTCATGTTCATCTGTTCAACGGGTTTGGAAAAGGCGGATACGCATTATTTCTGGGTGTTATGCGCTGGCTGGTCTTCAATATCCCCATGCTGTTTCTGCTGAACCGGCTGTTCGGGATGAACGGGGTGGTATGGGCGCAGCTTACGGCTGATATTTTGACAGTGGCATTATCGGTGGCCGTGTACCGGAGATATGAGAGGAGGGAGCTGGCGAGGAACTGAAGTTTCCACAGTATTCACAGAAGGATAGAGAACGATGATTGGACGGGACTGAAGTAAAGGAAGAGTACGAAGTGTCAGGATAATCGGATGCTTCGTGCTCTTCCTAAATTTAGAAGTTACATAAAATTATTTAATTTGGTTAAGCACTTCTCTGGAATCAGAAATTGTACGGTTAATCTCATTTTTGTTAATCGTATTGATTCCGTTTTCGTTGGTCGCTTTATTTACAATTTTAACCTGGCACATTTTATACAATAGACCTACTAAAAGAACAGCGTTTTGAGTTGCTAACTGCTCTTCTTCGGAAAATTCGTACCAGTCAGTCTTGTTTAAACGGTTGACTACATAAGAAACAAAACTGAAAATCTCAAGATATTTTTGGCGGACGGTTTCCAATGAATTGATGTATTTTCCGGCAACCTGTTCAAGCTCAAGGAGATAGCAGCAAATATTATTAATCGTTTTTTCGGCTTCTAACATCTGACTGTAAACTTCATCAGCCTTGTTGGACAGCTTTTTCCCGGTAACATTGAAAATCACACCGCCTACAAGCAGACCAACCCCTAATGTGGAAACTCCTAACATAGTCGTTCCAAGAGCGATACCACCACCGCCGGCAGCGATAGCCCCGCCGCCAAGAGCAGCTAAAGTGGCATTTGTGGCGGCAGCTCCGCTTAATGACGCAATGGCAGTTCCCGTAGATGCAGTACCCAGAGCCATGACGGCAGAAGTAGTCGCTCCAGCTGCGGCAAAACCACCGGCAGTTCCAACGGCCGCCCCGCCTAACCTGCCTAATAGAACGCCTGCTCCGACGGAAACGTTTTTCAGGGTCTCTTTATCGTATTTAGGAAGAGTAATATTATCTTTTTTGTATTCTTTGAATTGGGGTCGGTTTTGGATCTTTTCTATTGTATCTGAAAACTGACTGAATCCATGCAGGATATCCAATTCTAATTGCCCCAGCTGGTCCATCTTTTCATTTGTTGATTTATTATTTTTTTCAAAACGGTTAATGTTTCTCTGGTGGCGCTCCTTGGCTTCTTTTATGGTATCATTCGCGTCTTTCATTTTCATTGCGCCATGAATACCGCTTCCTACTCCAGTAATTCCTGTAACGGCAGCGCCAATTCCTAATATAAGTGGCAGTGGCATAGTAATTTATTCCTCCATCTTCTTTAGATATAGGTATACTTCTTTTGTACGCCGGTAATATTCATCACGGCTCATGTATGGTCTGAAAAACTGATCATAGCTTTCATCGATTCTGCATAGCAGAGGACGGCTTTCATAGATGGAACACAGGTTTCCTGACAGATATCTGCAAATCCCATCTCCCCTGTCCAGAGCAGCATACACAGGCGATAGTCTTAGATTTCTGCAGCAGCATCCGCAGCGGTCACAATCGAACATATCATTCAAATATCAGTGTACCGTTTTTGTTTGCCATATGTTCACTGAAATCTCCTTCCCAAGGTTTTTGAATCGCCATTTTTTCGTAAATATCTGTGAGGACAGCATTCAATTCCTCATTTGTTGAGGTTGAATTGAGCATGGCAATGAAATTATTGTATTCAGCAGTTTCCTGCTCAAAAGCCTTTATGTCAATCTTCTCCAGTTCGAGTAAGTATGCATGCAGGTATTCGTTGACGCGCTTAAAAGCTTCAATTGTACCGTCAATTCCCACGCGAAGACTTACTTCTTTGATCACAAGCATGACAAATCGGAACCATGCAACGAAATTCAATCTTGTGAAAAAGACCAGGAAATTTCCGGTACTGGCACCACGTATACCGGCGTCTATACCATCCATTACACATAGTGTACCGTTTCCAAGAAGCAGCATTACCCTCAAATCATCATGCTTTTGTGACGGAATACAGTCCATTAAAGAACGGCCATATTGGAAATGATTTCGTATAGACCATATAAGTCTGATTGATAAGTCGGTAATGACGACAGGTATTGCCAATGTAATACCGAATCGGAAATCATACCCTTCCTGAAAAGCTCTGGTTGCAATTATTGCCAAATCCTGTTTATCTTTGCCAACACTGAAATGACCAAATTTGCAAACCCCAAACAGTTCATAGAAAGGCATTACGATACCCGACCCTCTGCCTGCATTGCCTCTGCTTTCGGAGGAACCCGCAATATCAGACATCAAATGACCGAACCAATTGGCGATACCGCAGAAAATTTTTGCGATAAAGTTGCCTCCTTTAAGTTCAAAAGTCTCTGTTTCCACGGTAATGATCTTGCCATCAGCCAAAAAGGAACTGGTTGAGGTGAATTGATTAAGAATCGAAAAAAACAATCCTATGATATCTGGGCAATGTGAAAGAGATTTCATGTGATGATTTTTAGTGGACATATCAAATAGGCCGTTTACATCAGCCGTATGTCTTTGATCATAGTTTACTTTAAACTTTTTTTCCAGAAAATCAATGGCGTTTGCAACACTGTTTTCTTCTCCCTCATTGGGATTCCACCCATTTGACTTGGCGAATCTCATTACTTGGTCGTCTACCCAGATATCAACCTTTTTTTGCAGGACACTGTCTGTTGGTGAACCCACCAAAAATATGTCAATCAATCCGCCAATGGCTCCACAGCCTACAGCAACTAAATAGTCATATTTATCACAGGTGTCTTTTTGCAAAAGGAGCCGAGTTTCATCGTTATTTTCGATAGCCAAATAAGCTTCCTTTAGATTATCCATATTAGGTTCTATCCTTTCAGATTGGAATTATTCGCATACCGCTTTACGCAGTTCTATACAAACAGTTGTATAGATTTCAAGCAGACTGTTAAAGCTACCCAGGACAGCAACATTGATACCCAGCCCTGCAGCAAGCTTTTCCATGAATGTTCTTTCTTTTTCGTCATATAAGCCATCTGCCCGTACTAATCCCAAGGCTTCCAAAAGTATGATCTTTTTTTCAACGTTATCTGTCTGAGCAGATAATGTGTTTATAATATCATCAAGAGGTTCTGCTGCTTCTGGAATCTCTTCCGGGATATTCATTTCCCTGCAATATGCCTGGACCAGTTCTTTTTCCTCATCAGAAAAAATATCGTTTGTTTGAGCGGCTTTCACACTCACTCCTTCAAAAATAAAAACTTATTTTCCTCCTTCAGCAAATTCAAAAACATAGTATTTACCTCCTCTAATAGTATTTTATTTAACTTTACATGGGTTAATAAGAGATGTTCTGTCCCTTTAGCCACATGTTTAGTCCTTTTTCACCGTATACTTCTACTGTGACCAAATAACTTCCGTCTTTCTGCTCTTTTGCCACAGCTGTCGGCAGCCGGTCCAGTACAGCGTCAATGTCACTTCCTTTATAGATAAATCGGGATGTGTGCAGCTTCCCGGTATACATGAAAGGTATCCGCTTACGAAATTCCCCTTCCTCAATGCGGTCTCGATAGGGGATACGGAAAATATCCTCCCGTATCCTGTAGCTTTTGATTCAATCGATCCGATAAACAGTTGGGTACCCGGGGTATTTCTTATCTTTATCTCCGATATAAGCGAGCAGATAGAAATAGTATTCGGAGCTCATGATCCCGACCGGTTTTACCGTGGCTTTGGTGATTTCTCCGCTGCTCTTCTGATATTCTAATTCTGTCAGCTGATGTCTGTACACCGCACTTCCGAGTTCCCATATCTGGTCCACCAATGGCTTTCCGTGACGTGGTTCCACATAATGGAACAATTCATTCCGGAGCAGTTCCGACATCTTTTTCCGCTCAGATATAGGAAGTCCGGCTTCGATCAACTCTGAGATAATACGTTCCATTTCGTCTTTGGCCAGGGAACGGCTTTCCAGAAGGATCTTAGCTGCCGTAAAAAGCTCTGCGTTAGTAAGGGTGACCGACCGGGGACTGACACTGTATTCTTCTGCCAGTTCCTGCTTCTTTATGATCTCTCCGCCCATCAATCGCGTATAGATTTCCAATACGCGGTCATGCTTATGTATAGATTCTTTTCCCTGCAAATGATAACCCTCCTTCTCTTTTATCTGGATATCATTTATTGTACGATCTTGTAATGTCACCAGATGTCGTTTTTCGCAGATAGTTGTCATATTTTGCAGATGGTTCCTAACGGTAATCATATCACAAATAATGCTTGTAAGCAATAAATATAATGCTCAAAGAAACTTCATTTAAAGATTCTGTCCAGTAAAATGAAATCAAGGGGGTTATTCAGATGGTTGACTATGTGGAATTGGGAAAAAGAATACGCGAAGCAAGAAAAGCCCTGAATCTCACACAGGAAGAGGCCTCCGAGAGATGTGATATCACCAGTTCTTATTATGGCAATCTGGAACGCGGTGACAAAAAGATGAGTGTGGAAACGCTGGTTAAATTGTCAGAGGGGTTGGGAGTATCGGTAGATAGCCTCCTATATGGGGATGATTCCAGAGAAAGGAAACTTCTGTCTGATGTGATGGCAAAAGTCAAAAAGGATACGAATATCGGACAATTTGAAAAGTATCTGATGATCATGGAAGCTGTGTCAAGAATAGCAGATAAGTTATGATGCAGACATGGGCCGGTGGTGAGCACCGGCTTTTATTATGTCAGTATGCAGAAAAGGAATAGAGCATCAGGTCAGCGGTCGGCTTATTCAGCCGGCCGCCTTTCTTTTCTGCGCCTAAAATACAGTGCAGGCCAGAAAGACCAGCGCTAAGGAAAGGAGGTGACATACATGAAAAAGTATAAAGTTACATTTATGCAGTTTGGCACAGCTTATATTGAAGCGCTGAATGCGGTAAAATCCGTTTTAAAACTTCTTGGAAATGACAGGGAGTGACATTGCCATAACCTATAATGGAATCAAGCATTGAAAATGCGAAAAGCAAACGATAGGAGGAAGCCATGAGAAACAGAAAATGTAGCAGAAAGAAAAAAGTGAAGGTTTTGCTGTTGCTCGCTGTAGTTATGCTGATTGCTGTGGGATGTTCAGGAGAAAAGGAAACAAGATCGCAGGATACCATCACAGACGAGGCGATCAGACGTTTTTCAGACAGTGGAGACATCTCGGAATTTGTCGCAATCGGGATGGATGGAGCAGAGCAGATGGCCGATAAGGGATTGCTGGACTGCTCGGCAGATGGCCAGCGATTTACGGCAGAGGGTTTGGACGTTATGTTTGACGCAGAGGGAAGATTATTTTCCGTGACAGCAACAGAAGAACCTTATAATCTCTACGGAGCAGGGATCGGTGATAGTTTTGATATTTTTAATGACGGAAAACAATTCACCGGGAATGGTATGGCACTGGTGTATGAAGATGCGGATGCCGTTGTATATGCAGTTACAGACGACCAGGCGGCAGGAGGTGACCGGGCGGCAACGATCACTCTGGAAGACAGTAAGGTTTCTATGATCCTGTTTGAAATGAGCGGAGGAGCCTCTTATGCGGAACTGTACTCGGATATCGAAATGGCAGATGAGACTATGGACATGGATTCAGAGCAGACAGAAGAACTCTTCGCTGAGGAAGAAGTATCACAAGAAAAATCCGATATATCGGCTGCGGCTGTCGGCAGTTACCTGCCGGGTATGAGAATTGACGGCATCTACGTATATGACAATGGTATTGATGCCGTATGTACGGCAGATGTGAATTTTGGCCAGGGTTACATATCCATTGAATGTACGGGATATGGCGGTCATGGTCTGTATGCTTATGAGGCCTGTATATAGCGAAGGCTGGTGAAGATGGGTCATCTATGAGCGGTTATCTGGAAGGCTATTATTATCTTACGGAGCCATATGATACGTCAATAATCGCAGGACTGGATTTTCCTAACAGCTACATTATCCCTGACAGTGATAAACGGCTGCTGACACAAGAGGACCTGTCCCATATAGGAACGACAGCATTCCTGCGGTATGCGAAAAATGAAATCTATGCCAGACATGGAAGACAGTTCGCGTCGGCTGATCTGGACGCTTATTTTAACTCGAAAAACTGGTATACGGGGACGATAGCTCCGGAACAGTTTGATGAATCTGTCCTCAGCGAGATCGAAAAGGAAAATGTAAATTTCATTCAGGAATATATTGATTCATGGTACTGATAGGCAATTTTATAAAATACTAAAAGGACAAGGAGATAAAAGATGGAGACGTTTGTATTATTAGTGTATCTTATTCTTGGTTATATGGCTGCCAATAAAGTCTGGTATTCCAAAAGAGTATATTTGGTATCCGATAGCGGGAAATTCTTTGTGCAGAAAGTGATCGTTGCACTCTTTCTGGGTTGGCTCTTGATTCCCATTGCGTTGCTCCAGCTGCTTTTGGGGAAATAGGGCGTTTCTATTTTCCATTAGCCGTTATTTTCTGTACTGATTGTTAATGAATAAATGATAGACCATTCGCAAAATCTCTTCCCGTTTCACATAAAAAGCAAGGGACTCAAGAGGCCGAAAACCCTTGATTTTCCTTGCTTTTTTTGAATCTCAATGCGGCTAACAGGACTTGAACCTGCATGGTCTCCCACCAGAACCTAAATCCTATGATATATGTACATAGTTTCCACAAAGTGGCTATTTTACAGCATTTTTCCATATGGCAGGCTTTTAATCCGCAATTTTTCTTTACGTTTTGATGTCAAATAGATGTCAAAACCGCTATCAGATTTTCGATTGATTGGCACCTCTAAACATAGGTAACAAACGGAACGAAATCTGAATCCACTAATCCCCTGTCTTATTATAATCCAGCATTGATATTATACTTATTTTAGTGGGAGTTAATCGCTTATTGCATCTTGATTATACACTATTTCTACTATTTATGCAACGTTAGATTCCTGACTGAATAGAATTCGTCATTAGGAGTGAAGTGAAAAGTTAACTTCCACTTCTAAGGGGGCCAAGTAGAAATTAGTCTTTCTCCAACCTCCACTTGAAAT
>CANQBN010000101.1 GCA_947588855.1 uncultured Lachnospiraceae bacterium | reverse complement strand
AGATGAGAGAAAATCCCCAGCATCAGTTTCTGTTCCTGTCAAAACGCCCCGACCTGCTGGACATTGACACCGACCTTGAAAACGCCTGGTTCGGAGTGACGGTCACAAGGCGGTCGGAGCTGTGGCGGATTGACGCCCTCAGGAAAAATGTGCGGGCAAAGCATTACCATGTGACCTTTGAGCCGCTGTTCGACGATCCGGGGGAAGTGGATTTCAGCGGCATCGATTGGGTAGTGATCGGCACCATGACCGGCCCAATGAGTCGGAGAGTCCGAACATCGCCGGAATGGGTGTGTTCTTTGACGGAGCAGGCTCATGCGCGGGACGCCTGTGTGTTTTGGAAAGAGGATCTTGCCCCTGTTATGGGTGAGCAGGGTGTCGTACAGGAATTGCCCGACGCTTACAACAAAGTTTTGGAGGAACAGAGGAAATGGCGCAGATAAGTGAAAGCAGCGTTTTGATCGCCGATATTGAGACGAAAAATATCATGATTTCTGCGTTGCCCGCAAGATTCTTGAACAGCTTCGCGGCAGCGGAGCGGACATCCTGATCTGCACAAAATCCGATCTTGTCCTGCGGAATATCGATCTTTTGAAAGAGCTGGGACAGGTGACGGTGTCCTGGTCGATCAATACGCTGGATGAGAACTTTAAGAATGACATGGATAACGCTGTCAGTATTGAGCGGCGTATAGCCGCCATGAAACGGGTCTACGACGCCGGTATCCGTACCGTTTGCTTTGTGTCTCCTGTTTTTCCGGGAATCACAGATTTTGAGGCGATCTTTGAGCGGGTCAAGGATCAGTGCGACCTGTTCTGGCTGGAAAATCTGAATCTTCGCGGCGGGTTCAAAAAGACCGTCATGGACTATATCGCCGAGACGCGCCCCTTGCTTTTTCCGCTGTATCAGGAGATCTATGACCGGCATGACCGCAGCTATTTTGAGGCGCTGGAAAAGAAAGCGGAAGAAATGGCAAAAAAATACGACTGTCCTTTTGTGGATAATGAAATGCCATACGGACGTGTTCCGCAGGGACATCCCGTTATCGTGGATTATTTCTACCATGAGGAAATCCGGGGTTCTGAGAATACTGGCAGACGGAGACTTGGCACTTGAACCGGTTTGTTTTTCCCTTGACGGGAAAGGAATAGAAGATAACAATGAGAAGAAATGATAAAATAAATAAGAATAGATAAAAATGATAAAAATAGATAAAAACAATAAAAATAGATAAAAACAATAAGGAGGGAAAACATTTCCCGCCTGAGCTGGACGGATTCCGCGGCGCAGACGTATAAAAGGCGTTTGATCCAGACGGGAGTGATTGAACAAAAAAGAAGGGGAACCGTTCAATTCGCGGTCCCCTATCTGCGGGATTATCTGAGGCGACAGATGAATGTTTGAAATTGTAATTTATTCAAATTCCATGTAGTCTATGTAGTATGAATTTGTTCTGACATTTTATTCCGACACTTCCCTTTATATGGTTGTCAGAATATAATACCCCACCTCAAACACGCCGCACAGCACCATCACCAGAATGGGGTTCCATTTAGCTTTGCGAAGCAGGACGATGGCGATGATGAAATAGCATACCATTCGGACAGACACGTTGCTTAAAACCAGCGAAAAGGTACCGTTCAGGAAGAAGGCGGAAATCAGGATGGTCAGGCCGGCTTTGGCGATCATGGCCACTACGGCGGGCCGCAGGGACGCCAGAGTGTTCTGAAGCAGTGCCAGGTTCCGGTAGCGGGTGTAGATCCAGGCCAGCAGGGTGACGAAGAGGCAGGAAGGCAGGATGCAGCCCAAAGTGGCCGACAGAGCTCCCAAAGGCCCTGCCACCTGGGTGCCTACAAAGGTGGCGGCGTTGATGGCGATGGGGCCGGGGGTCATCTCGGCGATGGTCACCAGGTCGGTGAAGGTATCCATGGTCAGCCAGTGGTTTAAAGTAATGACCTGCTCCTGGATCAGAGGCATGGCGGCGTAGCCGCCGCCGAAGCTGAAGGCGCCGATCTGGAGAAAGCTTAGGAATAATTTCAGGTAAATCATGAACGGTCACCTGCCTTTCGGGAAGAACTGTCCGTATTACCGGTGTCGGATTCTTGAACAGTGTTTTCTGCCCTGACCGCGGATTTTCCAGCGATAATCGATCGGATCATGCCGAACAGCGCTACGGCGATGATGATGAAAACTACGTTGACACCGCCGAAATAGCTGACGCAGAAGCTGAGAAACATGACGGCGATGTTAACCCAGTCTTTGGTTTTTACCACATTTCTGCCCATATCCCATACCACAGACGCGATGACGGCACCCACGCCGGCCCGCATGCCGTTTAGCATGGCGGCAATGAAGGGGTTGGTACTGAAGGCTACATAGCACATGGAGACCAGGGACAGGATGACCATGGGAGGAATCACGGCGCCAAGGACGGAGACCAGCACGCCGGGAATTCCTGCCAGCTTGTAGCCTACGACAATAGCGCCGTTGACGGCGATAGGGCCGGGAGACGACTGGGCGATAGCTACCAGATCCAGCATCTCCTCTTCATCAATCCAGTGATATTGATCTACGAACTTGTCCTTCAGAAGGGTCACGATTACATAGCCGCCTCCGAAGGTGAAGGCGCTCAAGTATAGGGTGGAAGTGAACAGCTTCAGCAGCACATTATTTTTGGGATTTTCCATATTAGAGATTCCTCCTGCCGTATACAGTATAAACCACTTTGGTATATAAATCAAACAGCGGAGAAATTTTATTAAATTTATAGGGAAATCAATGAGAATCATAGAGGAGGGAATCGGAGATGTTTGAGAACAGGGTTGCGGTTATCACAGGCGGGGCGAAGGGCATCGGCAGATGCATCGTCGATGAATTTCGGAAAAACGGCGCGGAGGTCGCCGTCATAGACAAAGCGCCGGGAGACCATTTTGTGGGAGATGTTGGGGATAAGACGGTTCTGGAAGAATTTGCGGCCCATGTGATTCAGAAGTATGGCCGCATCGACTATCTGATCAACAATGCCCTGCCCTTGATGCGCGGCATCAATGAATGCAGCTACGAGGAATTCCAATATGCCCTGGCGGTGGGAGTGACGGCTCCCTTTTATCTCTCCAAGCTGTTTCTGCCCTATTTTTGCGACAGCGGTTCCATTATCAATATCTCATCGTCCCGCGACCGCATGAGCCAGCCTCAGACAGAAAGCTACACGGCGGCCAAGGGGGGCATAGCAGCCCTCACTCACGCTCTTGCCGTCAGCCTGGCGGGAAAAGTGCGGGTCAATTCCATCTCTCCCGGATGGATCGACACTTCCTTCCGAACCTATGAGGGACCTGACGCGGCGCAGCAGCCTGCCGGAAGGGTGGGAAATCCTCTTGATATCGCCAATATGGTGCTTTTCCTCTGCTCCGAGAAGGCGGGATTCATCACGGGTGAAAACATCTGTATTGACGGAGGAATGACCCGGCTGATGATTTATCACGGCGATTACGGCTGGGAGTTAAATGCGCAGGAGAAAAAGGAGAACTGATATGCCGCGGATTTATGTATAGGAAAGTCAAAATGAAGAATATATGGAAAGAATTGAATACATTTCTGATTCTGTGGTTTACCCAGTCCCTGTCGCAGCTGGGCAGTTCCATGACGAATTTTGCGCTGACCCTGTGGCTGTACGAAAAGACGGGTTCGGCGCTTAAGACAGCCCTTCTGTCCGTTTGTTCCTACACGCCCTATGTGCTGATGAGCATGTTTGCCGGGGCGCTCTCGGACCGGTGGGACAAGAAGAAAACCATGCTTGCCTGCGATACCTTCGCGGCGTGCTGTACGGTGACGGTACTGTTTCTTCTGAGAACGGATTCCCTGCGGCCGGTTCACATGTACCTGCTGAACGCGGTAAGCGGTCTGATGAATACGGTACAGCAGCCGGCCAGCGAAGTGGCGATGACGCTGATCACACCTAAAAATCAGTATCAAAGAACAAGCGGACTGAAATCATTTTCCAATTCCCTTGTCACGATTCTGCACCCGGTTTTTGCGGCGGCGCTTTATGCGGCGGCGGGGATGGAAGGCGTAATCGTTGTGGATTTGATCACGTTTGCGGCTGCCTTTGGGGCGCTTCTGTTTTTTGTACGTATTCCTTCGGTGAACAGACAGGGAAAAGAAATTCCGAAGGAGGGAATGTTGTCCAGCGTGAGAGAGGGGCTTACGTATCTTGGCGGTAACCGCCTGATCCTCTGGCTGATTCTGTTTCTGGCAGGGGTGAATTTTGTGGCTTCCGCCTTTGACGCGGCCTTGCCACCCTATGTGCTTTCTCACGAAAACGGAGGGAGGGCGGTGCTGGGGCTTGTCACCTCCTGCGCTGGAATCGCCACGCTGGCGGGAAGTCTTCTGGTAACCGTCTTACCCGCGCCGAAGAACCGCGTCCGCATCATCTGCCTGACGATGCTGTTCTCGCTGGGAACGGAGAATTTCATACTGGCCTTTTCCCGGACGCCTGTGTGGTGGTGTATCGCCCAGGCCGCAGGCTGGTCTGTGGTTCCCATGATGAATGCCAATCTCGATGTAATTCTGCGCAGCACCATACCTGCGGAGATTCAGGGAAGGATCTATTCCTGCCGGAATACGCTGCAGTTTTTCACCATTCCGGTCGGAACCCTGACAGGAGGATTTCTGGTAGATCGGGTCTGCGGCCCTTTGATGGAGCGGGCGGATCCGGCTGGCCTTTTGATACGCCTGTTTGGCACAGGCAAAGGATCCGGCGCCGCGCTGGTGATGCTGATTCTCGGCGTCATGGGTGTGGCCGTCTGTCTGGTATTCGGCAGGATTCTCAGGAACTATGATTTTACGGAGCCGAATTCGCGGCGGTAATGTAAAAATTGAGATTTTATAAACATCGGGTCTTTACAAATACAAGAGGTTGTTGCAATAGCCCCTTGCATACTGACGTAATATGGAGGAGGGCGTCTCAAAAGTTCAAAATGACTTAAGGGATGCCCTCTTTTCAAGAACCATGAACGGCAGAGTTAAAGGCGCGGATAAGACCCTTATTTCTCTGATACTGGCCGGGTGTAACGCCGGACAGCTTGTGGAACACCTTGATGAAATGGGCGTAGTCACGGAAACCGCATTCGTAACAGACGTCTGTGATAGCGGCATTGGTGTTTAAGAGGGATTGGGCGTAATTAATTCTCTGAACGATTACATAATTCCACAGAGAAACTCCCATCTGATCTTTGAACATGTGACACAGCCGGGAACTGCTGATATTCATGGCGTCGGCAATATCCTGAAGAGAGATATCGCTGGTAAAGTTGGCGTCAATATAGGCCAGAGTATCCTGAATCAGTTTTGGAAGAGAAGAACTGCCGGGGGGGCTGTTGCGATTGGAAGCTTCAGCGGAATTAGCCAGAAGAATCAGCATGCTGAGACTGGCGCGGATGCGGATATCGTAGCCGAAGCTCCGCTCGGAGAGTCCCTGGATGGATTGATTTACATAATATTCGTACAGTTTTATCTGTTCCGGATTTAAATGGCGCGGTTCCTGTGTATCGAGACAGGCCAACAGGTTTGTCTGCTCCGAGCACAGCTGAAGAAGATAGGATTCTTCGATATGGACAGGAAATCTTTCATAAACTGAATCGTCCAGTGCATGATAGCCGTGCACCTGGTTGGGCTGAATGATGGAGAGGTCTCCCGGATTCATATGGAATTTACGGTCGCCGATCTGAAAATCCACGTTGCCCCGCTTGACCAGATTGATTTCATAGGCGTTAGGGTGAATGTGGAGGATTCGTTTGTTTGTCTCGATTCCGCATGTGTGAGAAATCAGGTATTTATTGATCGGTTCGATGCCAAGTCTGCGCGGCATAGTGCTTTTTTCCTCCTCTTTGATTTCTGATTATATGTAAAAATGCCATAAATTCATGTGAAAAAAATAGCCTTACTGAGAAATATTGAATGAAAATATAGCAAGATATAACATAAATATAACACGATTGGCAATAATTGAAAAGGGTAAATGTGTTAAAATGAATGAAAATGATGAATATGAACAAAAAATATGGAATTATTTCATAAATAAAGTACATGTTGCTCATCTGTGATTTAAAATCTGTTTACTGCAGGTTGGATGCATATTTTTGGAGGAGTGTCCCATGAAGGTAGCTCTGAGGACCAGAAGCGATGCTGTAAAATTGTTTCTCGACGTAATCAGGCCGTTAAAGCCTTTTTTTAGTCAGAGACATGCTTTTTTGTGTCTTGGTTCCAGCGGCGTCCATTACGGTGAGAAAGCGGCACGTATGGAAGGGTTTGCCCGCGTCCTTTGGGGGCTGGCGCCTCTGTGGTCGGCGGATAATTCTAACCTGCCGGAGGAGATGCGCCGGGAAGCGGATGAATGGCTGGCCTGGTACAGGGAAGGCATCGTAAGCGGGACCACTCCGGACGGCCCGGAATACTGGGGAGATATTTTTGATTTCGACCAGAAGATGGTGGAAGCGCCTGCTGTGGCTTATGCCCTGGCGGTGAACCGTGAGGAACTCTGGGATAAATTGACTCAGGAGCAGAAGGATAATCTATACGGCTGGCTGAACCAGATGAATCTTCACGACATGCCGGCCAGCAACTGGCGATGTTTCCGGATTATGGTCAATATTGTTTTCCGGCTTCTGGGCCTGGAATGGTCTGAGGAGAAGCTTCAGGAAGATTTCCAGGTGATCGAGAAAGGGTACATAGGGGATGGCTGGTACTACGACGGCAATCCCGGACAGCTTGATTATTATGTGGCTTACGCCATCCATCATGACAGCCTGGTGTACGGGAAACTGATGGAGAATTTTTATCCGGAGAGAAGCAGGGAGTACAAAGCCAGAGCGGAACGGTTCTTTGAAGATTTTGTATACTGGTTCTCCAATGACGGCAATGAGATTCCCTTCGGAAGAAGCCTGACTTACCGGTACGCCCACTGCGGTCCTCTGGCGGCCATGGCCTATGCCGGCCTGGATCTGGATTACGGAGTGCTTAAGAATCTGGTTCTGCGGAATCTGGAGACCTGGATGAGCCAGCCGATCTTTGACAATGGCGGAGTTCTGACCATCGGGTACGGATATCCCAATATCTGTATGAGCGAGAATTATAACAGCTGCGGTTCCCCATACTGGAGCTGCAAGGCCTTTCTGATACTGGGACTTGATGAGGGACATCCCTTCTGGCAGGCTGCGCCCAGGGATTATCCCTATGAGCCCAGAAAGTTTTTGAAACATCCCCATATGCTGATCACCCACGACAGCCATAATCATGTGATGGCGTATGTGACAGGGCAGCACTGTATGGGCAATCACGGACAGGCTCCGGAAAAATATGAGAAATTCGTTTATTCCAACCAGTTTGGCTTCAGCGTGTCCAGGGACGCGACTCTGGCCGGCGGAGCTTTCGACAATACTCTGGCGATATCGGTAAAAGGAGAGAACTGCTATCGGATGCGCTATGGTATGGACAGTTTCTCCGCCGATGAGAATAAACTGAGCGCAGCATACCGGCCTCTGACGGGGGTGACGGTGGAAAGTACGGTAGTGCCTTGTTCTCCTTGGCATGTGCGGGTTCACCGGATCCGCAATCAGGTTCCCATAGAGATTGCGGACGGAGGATTTGCCCTTCCTCAGGAACGCTGCTTTACAGTGGAGCCGGGTGCCGGAAACGGCAAATACCGGCCGGAGGATGTGATTCGCACAGAACATGGACTGGCGGCGGCCTTCCCATGGGGTGTCAGCTGTATCGAGAGCGCCACTGGGCAGGATGCGGAGCTGGTGATTCCATTTGTCAATACTAACCTGTTTTTCAATCTGACGGTGATTCCCACAGTGAAAGGGGAGCTGGAACCGGGAGAGCATTTGATTGTAACGCTGGCGGCGGCGGATCTTCATGAGGATATGGAAAGCCTGTACAGCCGGAAGCCGCAGGTGGAGATTACAGACGGCCGGGTAAAGGTTAGCTGGGAAGGAACGGAGGTTACTTTATGACATTATCTGAAAAAGACAGTCTCTGGGTTTCAGAGACGCTTGATAAGATTCAGAAGAAGATGAAAGTGGTGACAGAGCGGAGCCGGGACAAGGTTCCCTATACCACGGTGGACGGGGTATTTGACGACCGTTCCGGAAAAGACCAGATCGCCTGGTGGACCAACGGGTTCTGGGGCGGGATCATGTGGCAGCTTTATACCCTGACGGGAGACGAGCTGTACCGCCAGACGGCCCGCAATCTGGAAGAAAAGTTGGACGCAGTGCTTATGAGCGCCCCCGGCCTGGATCATGATAATGGTTTTAAATGGCTTCCCACGGCAGTGGCGGATTACCGAGTGACAGGCGATACGGATTCCTATAACCGGGGGATCCTGGCGGCCAATAACCTGGCAGGGCGTTTTAACCTGGCGGGAAGATTTATCCGGGCCTGGAACGACTGGGGAGAGGACGATCACAGAGGCTGGGCCATTATTGACTGTATGATGAACCTGCCCCTGCTTTACTGGGCCAGCGAGGTGACGGGAGATCCCAGGTTCAGCCAGATTGCCCAGGCTCACGCAGATACGGCGGCCAGGAATTTTGTGCGGGGCGACGGCTCCTGCAACCACATTGTAGAGTTTGATCCTTTCTCAGGCGAGATGGTCAGGACCTACGGCGGCCAGGGATGTGAGGTGGGTTCTTCCTGGACCAGAGGGCAGAGCTGGGGCCTGTATGGATTTGTCTTAAGCTACCTGCATACGAAGGAGAAGAAATATCTGGATACGTCCAGACGGATCGCCCATTATTTTATGGCCAATATTCCGGAGAGCGGACTGATTCCGGTGGATTTCCGGCAGCCATTGGACTGTGAATGGGAAGATTCCACTGCGGCGGCCATCGCTTCCTGCGGTTTGATTGAGCTTTCCAAGGCCACGGAAGGCAGGGACAGCAAGGTTTATCTGGATGCGGCCCTTAAGATGCTGAAGGCTCTGGAACAGAGGCGCTGCAACTGGAGCGAGGATGCAGATCAGATTGTGGAGAAATGTACGGCTGCTTATCATGACGCAGAACATGAATTTTCCATTATCTACGGCGATTACTATTTCATTGAAGCCCTGATGAAGCTTTCAGGGAAGGAATTGTTTATCTGGTAGTAGCAGCTATGCTGTTATTATAGAATCAAAAAAGAAAGAGAGGAAAAAAAATGAAAAAAAGAAGTTTGGCAGTACTTATGGCTACGGCAATGGTAGTCAGCTCTCTGGTTGCCTGCGGCGGCGGAAGCAGCAGCAGCGGTTCCAGCGAGACCACGGCGGCAGCTGCAGAGGAAGCGGCTCCTGCTGAGACCAGTGAGCCTGCGGTCCTGTCCGTAGACGAGGCGGGCGAGGCTTCCGGCGAGGAGGTTACCCTGAGAGTTTCTCTGTGGGACTACTCCAACACAGAGTACTACAAGAACATGTTTAACGCGTTCATGGAGAAGTATCCCAACATCTCCATCGATGTGGTTGAGTTCTCTGCAGATGAGTATGATAACGTTATCGTTACCCAGCTGAGCGGCAAACAGAACTTCGACGTTGTATTCACAAAGGGAACCCCGGCTCTGTCCGCTCTGATCGCTCAGGGTCATATCTACGCTCTGGATGATCTGATCGCGGCTGACCCGGATTTCGATCCCGCCAACTACAAGGGCCTGGTTGATCAGCTTGGCCTGAACGGACATACTTATGCCCTTCCTTATCGTTATGATAACCAGCTGATCTACTACAACAAGGATCTGTTCGATGCGGCCGGCGTTCCTTATCCGGAAGACGGCATGACCATTGAAGAGTACCATGAGCTGGCTACCAAGATGACCAGCGGCGAAGGCAACGACAAGGTATTCGGCGCTCATGCTCATACCTGGACATCCTCCGTTTACATGTACACCGACAGAACCGGCGAATTCAACTATGTGGATCCCAGCACCTATGAGGTTCTGATCCCCTACTACAACGAGTTCCTGGCTATGCAGGATGAGGGCGTGATTCAGGACTACGGCGAGCTGAGGTCCTCTAACCTCCATTACAGCGGCGTATTCTACAACCAGCAGGCTGCCATGATGCAGATGGGTACCTGGTACATCAACATGCTGCTTGAGAATGTTCCGACTCCTGAGGAAGATCCGGAGAACGGCTTCAACTGGGGCGTTTGCGCTCTGCCTAACGACGCGGGCATTCTGAACGAGAATTCTGTCGGCGGCGTGACTCCTGTTTCCATCGGCGCTTATGGTGAGCATCCGGCTGAGGCCTGGCAGTTCATCAAGTACATCTGCGGTCCTGAGGGCGCTGCAGTCCTGGCTGAGAACGGCATCGTTCCCGGTCTTGCCGCTGATGAAGTTCTTGAGATTTTCGACGCTCTTCCGGAGAAGTATCCGAATGCTCCCGAGGGCCTGTCCAAGTACCTTTCCTGCGAGAACGCGCTGGTTGAGCAGCCTATGCATGAGAAAGGCAAAGAGATCAGCACCATCATGGATGAGCAGCACAGCGCGATCATGACGAAGAGCGTTTCCGCTGAGGAAGGCGTACAGGGCATGATTGACAGAGTGAACGAGGTTATTGGCGGCTGATTGCCTGCAGACTGAGCGTGTCCCGCCGCAGCGGGACACGCATCGTAGATGAAAGCCTTAGGAGTATTTACGTTCAGGCGCTGCCGGTTCGGCAGGCCTGCCGTCGCCCCTGGTTTGGGCGAGGCTTTCACAGCAACATAAGGCTGGCCGCCTGAAGGCACGAAACTGCGCTTTCAGGCGGCTGTTTTAAAAAAGGAGGGTTGTTCTTATATGAGTAAGACGAGCGGCGCAGCAAAAGCAACTCCGAGCAAGGATTCTCTCAGAAGAAGGAAGATTCTGGTTGCCTATTCCTTTATCCTGCCGAACCTGATCGGTTTCTTCATACTTACCTTTGTACCGATTATATTCTCACTGTTCCTTTCCCTGTGTGAATGGAACTCTGGAACCGCGATTAAGTTTGTGGGATTAGATAACTTCATCCAGATGTTCACCAAGGATAACAGCTTTTGGATTTCTTTGAAAAATACGGTATACTTCACGGTAGTAACCGTGCCGGTTACCTTGATTATTTCCCTGTTTTTGGCGATTGTTATGAATAAGCCTTTAAAAGGCCGCACATTTTTCCGTTCCGTGCTGTTCTTCCCCTACGTAGCGTCCCTGGTTGCGGTTGCCGTAGTGTGGATGGCCCTGTTCAATCCTTCCAAAGGACCGGTCAACAGTTTATTGATGGCCATCGGCATCAGCAATCCTCCCCGGTGGGCGGCTTCCCAGGAATGGGCCATGCCGACCATCATCGGACTGACCGTCTGGAAGGGCATGG
>CANQBN010000100.1 GCA_947588855.1 uncultured Lachnospiraceae bacterium | reverse complement strand
ACGCCCAGGCCGTTCAGCAGGTTGGCCGCGTCGGACTCGGCCTCCCAGCCGTTCATCTCGGCAAACTCCGCCTCCAGCTCCGCCGCCTTGATGCCGTCCTCATCGGAGAAATCCTCCTTCATGTAGATGGCGTCCTTCTCCTTCATCACCTCATACAGCCTGGGATTGCCCAGGATCACCGTATCGGTAACGGTATACTCATCATATTTAAAATGGTCCTGCTGCAGGAAAGACAGTCTCTGGCCATCGGTGATGACCACATCTCCGGATGTAGGCTCCAACTGTCCCGACAGGATCCGCAGAAATGTGGATTTCCCAGCTCCGTTGGCGCCGATGACGCCGTAGCAGTTTCCCTCCGTAAACTTAATATTTACATCTTCAAACAACGCTCTTTTTCCAACACGCAGTGTAATATTGTTCGCACTGATCATATATCTCCCTCCAAATGGTGCCAGCCTGCGGTAAAAATGGGGTCCTGAACCGGGCCCCATCTTCAATAACAATCTTATTTTACATGAAATCCGTTATTTTGCAAGCATTTTCCGGAAAAACTTTGCGAAAAGACGTTACTCCGCGTCAGAAATCTTCCAGACGAAAGCGTACTCCGTGTTCTCCCCATCGAAAATCTCTCCGGTATACTCCAGAGTCACCTTGCCGCCTTCACCGGCGCCGTCCGCCCGGTCTGATTCCGCCAACTCCTTGGAGAAAGCCAGCTGACGGCCGTCTTCCGTCTCAATCTGAATCGCACTCATTCCTTCATTGATCACGGTACCGGTGATGGTCTTGCGCAGATTATCCTGAATCAGAAGAACCTGCACGCCTGTGGTATCGGTTCCCTCCAGCACGCCGCTGTAGACCACTTCCACGCTGCCGCCGATCTCCAGGCCGTCCTCCAGGTGAAGCTCCGCGTCCTCCTTCGAGAAATGATACTCCTGGCCGTCCACCTCAGACACCACCGTGACGGTACTCATACCCGCATCGGTCACCTCGCCGGTGACTACGCCCGGATTCTCAATCGAAATCCGGATTCCGGCGCCATCCGCGCCTACGATGCCTTCTGCCGCCTCTTCCGCACCGGTTTCATCCGCCTCTGCATCGGTTTCGTCTTCCGCCTCTGCCTCTTCCGCAGATGTCTCCGCCACTACCTCGGTCGTCTCTTCCGCAGCTGTAGTCTCTTCTGCAGCTGTCTCCTCAACCGCCGCAGCCGTAGTATCCACAGCAGTGGTTTCTGCAGAACTGCTCTTCTGGCCGCAGGCGGTCAGCGCCAGCGCTCCGCAGAGCGCCGCCGCCAATAAATATTTTCTCATAATCCCATGCTTCTCCTCTAACACAAAATACAAAAAACGCGTCACTGGCGCGTTTTTTGCATACTGACGTAATCGAAACTGCCAGCTTCAAAGGCGGGCCTCAGCCAACCGCTTTCTCAACAGCTACTTCAGCTCTGCCCTCAGCTTCTCAGCCATAGCTTCATACTCCGCGTCAGTCAGATACACCTTATCCGGATTCATCTGGAACACGCCGCCCCATTCGTCTCCGCCATTGTACTTGGGAACCAGGTGCATGTGCAGATGACAGCCAGTATCACCGTAGGCACCGTAGTTCACCTTATCCGGCTTGAACAGCTTGTGAAGCGCCTTTGACACCTTCGCAACATCAGCAAAAAACTGGTTTCTGTCCTCATCACTGATGTCGATCATTTCGCTGACATGATCCTTGTAGGCCAGGATCACACGGCCAAGCTTACTCTGCTCCTTGAAGATATACAGATAGCCGGAATCCATGGGACACACTGGATATCCAAATTTGGCAACCAACTCACCCTGCATGCAATACGCACAATTCTGATCTTTCATAGCACCCTCCTCTTTAAAAACTTTAGATTTGTAAACATTATAGCACAAAAAAAGGCGGACGTACACAAATTTTAAGAAATAGCGGACAAATCCTGCCATACGATCTTTCCGCCGCAGATGGTCCATTTCACCCGCCCGGTAAGAGTCCGCCCCACGAAGGGGGAGTTGGCGGATCTGGAATGGAAACGCTCCACGGTCCACCGTTCCCCGGGATCGAAGATCACAAGGTCCGCCGGCGCGCCAACGGCCATCCTCCCGCAATCCAGGCGGTAAAGCCTGGCCGGATTCAGGCTCATTCTGGCAATCAGCTGGGGCAGAGTCAGATATCCCTTCTCCACCAGCTCCGTTATTCCCAGGGCCAGCGCCGTCTCCAGGCCGATAATGCCGCTGGGTGCTTCTGTAAGAGGTTTCGCCTTCTCTGCCGGACTGTGGGGCGCGTGATCGGTGGCAATCATGTCGATGGTTCCGTCCTTCAGGGCAGCAATCAAGGCCTGCCGATCCTCCTCCGTCCTCAGAGGCGGATTCATCTTAGCCAGAGTTCCGTGTGCAAGCACTGCCTCCTCTGTCAGCGTAAAGTGATGAGGCGTCACCTCGGCTGAGATTCTTGCTCCCCGGGCCTTTGCCTGGCGGACAAATTCCACCGCTCTTCGGGAACTCATGTGCTGAATATTGGCGATCACGTCGCCCCTGCATGTCCCAGCGGCATATCCGCTTTCCGGAGAAGCCGCTCCCTGCAATCCAAACATCCGGCTGACTTCCAGCGCAATTCTACAATCTCTTTCCACCAGATTATCCTCTGCCTCCGCAGGAGAACCGTAGATTCCAAGCTGCTCCGACACAGCGCCGTGATTAATTCCATTATTCCTGATAAAGTCCGGATTTTCTTCATGAAAACTCAACGGTACGTCCAGTACCGCCGCCAAAATCATGGCCTGACGAACCAGTTCCGCATCCATCAGAGGAATCCCATCGTCAGTAAAACCCGCGGCTCCTACCGCTCTCAGTGCCCGCATATCTGTCATCTCGCGGCCTTTCAGTCCAACAGTAACAGTTGCCGCAGACAACACATGAATCGGCGTTTTCTTTCCCTCTTCTATCACATACCGCAGCGTCTCCGCATTATCCACCGTTGGTTTTGTATTGGCCATGCATACCACGGTAGTATAGCCTCCGGCTGCGGCGGCTGCCGCACCGGTATGAATATCCTCCTTATAAGTCAGCCCCGGATCACGGAAATGGACGTGAACATCTACCAGTCCGGGAGCCACCACGCAGTTCTTTGCATCAATCACCTTGTCAAAGCTCCCATCGTCTGTAATATGACCTATCCACAAAATCTTACCGTCTTTCAAAACCACATCTGCAGATTTTTCTTCCTGCTTTTCCGGATCGATCACCCTTCCATTTTTTATTAAAATCATATATTGTCTCCTTCTCTGCCGCAGTTCCGGCACAAATCTGCTGCTGTCAAACTTTTTTTCGAAAGAAAAAGCATTACAGGCCTCACTCCCGTAATGCTTTTTAACTCTGTTGACGCCGCCGGGCTTTTCATCACGTTTGTTTCCTTAGCTGCTACTGTTATTCTGTGCCAGAAAAGCCGTTTTGTCAATTACTTTATCGGACATTCATTCAGTCCTCCGGATCCAAATCATCAAAGATATCCGAATTGTAAAATTCCCTTATGGTTACTCCCAACCCTTCCGCAATCTTCTTGATATTGACGATACCAGGATTCTGGCTCTTCCCATGAAGAATGCTCTTTACTGTGGAAGATGGCATCCCGCTCCGATAAATCAGGGCATAGACTGTCATCCGTCTTTCTTTGCGCAATTGTTGTATTCTCATGTTAGTGGCTTCGCATACCTTCATGTGACCGTCTCCTTCTTTTTTAGGAATAGTGTATCCTAAAGAAGGAGCTCAATAGGGCGATATAATATACAATATGAAAATTTTGTCGACTTTATTCGACATTTTTCGTATTTTCCACAATATAAATAGGACGATCTTTTAATTCCGTAAATAGTATCGAAATATATTCCCCAATAATCCCAACAATCAGAAACAGAACAGCGAACATAAAGCAGTTGAGGATTACAATAGTCGCATATCCGCTGGGGGCCCCTCCCCGGGTCAGCAGCGTATATACCAGAACGATGATCCCCATCACTGCAGCCATCAGACCCGCATAGATACCGAGCTTCAAAGGCAGATTGGAAAAACAGACGATCGTATTAATGGAGAACTGAAACAGCTTTCGAATACTGTATTTACTCTCTCCCGCAGCCCGGAGCCCTGCTTCATACGGAATGGCTGTATGCCTGAATCCCACATTCTGCACGTACCCGCGCAAAAAGCGAACTCGCTCACGGTAGCTTTTTTTAAGCACCTGCGCGACCGGTCTGCTGACAGCAAAGAAATCAGAGGCATTATGTTCAAAATGAACTTCCGACAAGACATTAATCACTTTATAAAACGCGGCAGAAGCCAGATTCTTAATCAGACCGGCAGATTCATTTTTGGTCCGGACCATATTAATAACCTGGTAGCCCTCTTCAAACTTTTCAACTATCTCCGGGATACATTCCGGCGGATGCTGCAGATCTGCGTCCATACAGATGATACCGTCTCCCCGGCTGTAGTCTATTCCCGCAATCATAGCGGCCTCATGACCAAAATTACGGGAAAAGCTTATCATCTTTACCTTCTTATCCCTCTCGGCCATCCGGCTCATTATTTCACAACTTTTGTCGCAGCTTCCGTCATTGACAAACAGCAGCTCATAATCCCATTGGATACATTCAAGCACCTGTTTCGCTTCCAGATAAAATTGTTCCAATACTGCCTCTTCGTTGTAGACTGAAACCACAACCGACAACAACTGCTTCATATTTCCTCCGTCATCCGGTCACCTGAATCTCAATATCCGAGTGGGTAGGTACCCTCTTCTCCTCCGGCGGCATTTGCATATAATCCCCGTAAACCTCAGTCAACACCTGATGACTGCCCTTAGGGGTCATAAACAGGGTATCTTCAAACGGCATATCTACCGTCTCCTCACTCCACTCTTTTCTCACGGTCACATACAGATAATCCGGCTGATAATTGCTGTAATAAAGCAAAGAACTTCTTCCTTTACGGTCTTTTAGCGCCACATATCTCTGCCAGCGGAACAGGGTTTTCATAGGAATCAGTCTGCCTGTATTAGCCAGTATCCCGACTCCCAGTTTCCCGATCAAACCATATTTCGAGTATTCAATTTTATACCGATGTCCCATTGCCAAACCATATATTACCGTATGAAGAAATTTAGTCCAGCCGGCTGCCGCCTTATTCTCCGGCTGCTCATCCATAATGAACAGATCCACCCACAGATGATTCAGCCGGCCGTCATAATACGTCATCAGTTCATCATCATCATGAGTTTTACTGTTCAGATACAGAATCCTGGGCGTAAAATCGTAAAACGCCTTTCCGCCTCTCAGTTCATAAGGCTCCAGAAGTTTCATACCCTTTGGCAGTTCCTTACGGACTACTTTGATAAACTTTTCATAATTTTCTCTGGTAAACGCCACATCAGCGTCATCGTCCCAGGGAATAAATCCGCCATGGCGCACAGCCCCGATAAGCGTTCCGGAATCGAGAACATACTTGATACCGTATTTTCTGCAGATCCGGTCAATCTCCTTAAGTATCTTCAGGCTGGCCTGATGAACCTGAGTCAGATTATATCCCGCCGGAACGGAATTCTCCTTTTCGTCCATTTAATCCCCTTCCTGCCGGTCCGTCAATCACACACTTCTTCGGCATGCCCGGCACAATCAGACGGCCCTCTTACATTCCGACAGCCATCCGTATGATCTTCGCCATATAGTCGATCATCTCATCCGTCATACCCGGGTAAACGCCAACCCAGAACGTATCTCTCATAATCCGATCTGTATTAGTCAGTTCTCCCACGATGCGGTAACCCTCTCCGGACCTGCGCATCTGATCGAAACAGGGATGCTTTGTCAGATTGCCGGCAAAAAGCATTCTGGTCTGAACGCCTCTGTCCTCTATATACCGGACCACCTGATTGCGGTCCACGTTCTCCCGGCAGGTGATAAGAAATCCGAACCAGCTTGGCCGTGAACTCTCAGCTGCCTGAGGCAGAATCAATTTCTCCTCCGTTCCCCTGAGTCCCTCGTACAATCTGTCAAAGTTACGGCGTCTCTTCTCTACAAAAGAAGGAAACTTGTCCAACTGGGCACAGCCGACGGCCGCCTGCATATCCGTAGCCTTCAGATTATATCCGAAATGAGAATATACATACTTATGGTCATAGCCCAAGGGCAGTTCACCATACTGTTTATCAAACCGATGCCCGCACAGATTGTCATGACCGGGCGGGCAGATACAGTCTCTGCCCCAGTCCCGGAGGGACCGGATAATCCTGTGAAGAAGCGGATTGTCCGTATAGACAGCTCCTCCTTCTCCCATGGTCATGTGATGCGGAGGATAAAAACTGGATGTGCCGATATCGCCGATCGTGCCGGTAAATCTCTCCTGACCGTCTATCGTATACCGGCTGCCCAGAGCATCACAGTTATCTTCAATCAGCCACAGGTTATGCCTGCTGCAGAAATCCTTTACCGCCTGCAGATCAAAAGGATTACCAAGGGTGTGCGCAATCATTACCGCCCTGGTCTTATCGGAATACGCTTTTTCAAGCATGTTCACATCAATATTATATTGGGGAATCGTTACGTCCACAAACACCGGAACTACTCCATATTGAATAGCGGGAGTCACCGTCGTGGGAAATCCTGCCGCTACCGTAATCATCTCATGTCCCGGCTTTACCTGGCGTTCTCCGAGAAGAGGCGAAGTCAGCGCCATAAAAGCCGCCAGATTGGCGGATGAACCGGAATTAACCAATGAACAATACTTTACATTCAGATATTTGGTCATCTTCTTCTCGAATTGGTCCGTATACCTTCCTGCAGTCAGCCAAAATTCAAGAGAACTGTCCGCAAGATTGATCATCTCTGCCCTGTCATAGACACGGGAAGCATACGGGATACGATCCCCTTCTTTATACGGCTTTTTCTGATGATATCTGTCACAATACTCGCCCACCAGCTTTAAAATCTCTTCTCTTGCCTCAGCCTCCGTTTTTCCTTCAAACATATATCTCCAATCCTTCCTGTCATTCTTCCGCATTAAAATACCGTTTGATCTGCCGATCCGTAGCCACGGCAGCGCCGCAGCCTTCCTGCCAGTCCTTCGTCCATTCCACGGTCCATTTTACGGCCTCATTCACTCCCATGTGAGGCCTCCATCCAAAGGTTTTCTTGATTCTTGAGCAGTCCAGTTTCAAAAAATCAGCTTCGTGCGGGCCTCCATCGCTTACATTCACCCAGGACGCCCCGCTGCCCCACTCCTGACAGAACCGGTCTACCAGTTCCCCGGCAGTAACGCAGTCTCCATCCTCCGGTCCTACATTATAATAGCCTGCGCAGGACGCATCCTCATACTGACGCATGGCAATCAGAAGATACGCGTACAGCGGCTCCAGCACATGCTGAAATGGTCTGATGGAATGGGGATTCCTTACCACAATCTTCTGGCCTCCGAGCACCGCCCTGATACAGTCCGGAATGATTCGGTCATTAGCGAAATCTCCGCCTCCAATCACATTGCCCGCCCGGGAGGTAGAAATCGCGCACCGGCCGTCTTCAAAGAACGAGCGGGCATAGCTGTGAGTAACAAGTTCTGAACAGGATTTAGAATTGGAATACGGATCGTAACCGTCCAGAGGATCGCATTCGCGATAACCATACTCCCACTCCCGGTTCTCATAAACCTTATCCGTCGTCACATTCAGAAATGATTTTACCGATGGAGTCAGGCGAACGCATTCCAGCACATTTACCGTCCCCATTACATTCGTCTCATAGGTGTATACAGGCTCCTTGTAGGAATCCCGGACAATAGGCTGGGCCGCCAGATGAAAACCCAGTTCAGGTTCCTTCTCCCGGAACAGCTCCTTCAGACAAGCCAGACTGCGTACATCTCCGATTCTGCTGTCCATATTATTTTCCAATCCGGCAAGTTCAAACAGACTGGGCGACGTCGGCGGTCTCAAAGCGTAGCCCGTAACCTCCGCGCCAAGCAGAGTCAGAATCCGACAGAGCCAGCTGCCCTTAAAACCGGTATGGCCTGTCACAAGAACCCTTTTCCCTTTATAAAATGTCTTCAGCTGTTCCCACCGTTCATCCATCTCTGTTCCTCTCTTTTCATCCGCGTACTCCATCACTTCCAGATCTTCCAGGGAGCATTTCCGCCCTGCCACAGCTCCTCCAGTTTCTTCATCTCACGCTGAGTGTCCATACACTGCCAGAATCCGGTATGATGATAACTCATCAGCTGCCCTTCAGCCGCCAGACGCTGCATAGGCTCCTTCTCAAACACAGTGCTGTCATCTATCAGATAATCAAAAATCTCAGGATTCATCACCATGAAACCGCCGTTGATCAAAGTCGTATCCTCTTCCTCCTTCTCCCGGAAAGAACGAACCACGTTATCCGGCGAAATATCCAGCACACCCTTCATCTGCGCGATACTGACCGTAGTGATGGTCGCCGTCTTTCCATGGGATTTATGAAAGCGAATCAGCTCGTCCAAATCCACTGTGCTGACACCGTCGCCATAGGTCAGGAGGAACGGTTCTCTGCCGATATAAGGCTGGATCCGCTTGATTCTTCCCCCAGTCATAGTATGCAGCCCCGTATCTACCAGAGTTACTTTCCACGGCTCCGCGTAATTATTATGAACTTTCATCTGATTTTTTGCCAGATCGAAGGTTACATCAGACATATGCAGAAAATAATCCGCGAAAAATTCTTTCACTACATACTGCTTATACCCCAGACATATGACGAAATCATGAAATCCAAATTCAGAATAGTATTTCATAATATGCCACAGGATAGGCCTTCCTCCAATCTCAATCATTGGCTTTGGCTTCAGATGGCTTTCCTCGCTAATCCGGGTCCCCAGACCTCCAGCCAGAATCACTACTTTCATTTTTAATCTTTTCTCCTCCGTCTGTCCATATCTATTGTGCCTCCGCGGCCCTCAGGGCTTCGGCATCCCGCAGCGCCTCCGCCTCCTTCAAAGCAGTATCCGCCGCCTCCAGCTCCGCTATATCCGCATCGCCATAAAACACGTTCCAGTCATTTTCTTTCAATATTGTCAGCGCTTTGCGGACCTCCTGACCGCTGTAAGGAATCGATGTACGGTACTCAAACTTTTCCCTCAATTCATCGTCTGTGCGGTTCTCAAAATCCAAAGCCACAAGGGCCCTCGACTGACAGGTCCTCTCCCGGGCAGGAATCTTGAGAAGCTCCATACGGGTGCTGTTCCAGCCTCCGGCAAGAAACATAATGGCCAGAAAACATGTCAGGCAGCGCCCGGCCATTTTCGTTACCGCAAAAGGTTTCGCGTCTCTCCACCAATGCCGCCAGGCCATGGCATAGGTAAGCAGAATTCCGATAATTCCCACCTGAAACTGAAGAGCATACCGGGAACTCATTCCATAATCCTCCGCCATGAATCCCCATCTGGCCATAAGAATCAGAAGATGATTCAAACCGCCGGCGCCTACCAAAAGCAATGGAAATATGGTTTCTTCATAAATACGGTACCGCCATTGATACCACAATGCCAGAAAATACGCTGCCATAACCAGCAATCCCAGCTTAATATACGGCTCATTGGTGCTGAACATCATTCTGGCGTACTCCTGATCCGCTACCATGGAAGCGAAAGATTTGATCAGGAAACGGACAAAATATCCAGGAGTATCGATCAGCTGACTGAGCATGGACACATTTACGACCTCAGCGGGATTATCTTCCAGCACAAAGGCATTACTCACCAGATAACACAAAAACGGTATGGCCGCGGAAAGAGCATACCGGACGTATTCACGATTCAGCCGTTTTTCTTCCCGCCATGTAAGCAGGCATTTCAGGCCGCAGGCAAGAAAGATAATCACTACGTATATCGCGCAATATGGACCCGTCACACAAATGATCAAAAACCAGGGGAGCCACAGCAATTTCTTCTTATCCCCTTTTTTCTCTCTTCCGCTCCAGACACGATCCAAAACCAGATAGTGATAGTAAAATCCCGCAAATGCCAGGAAATGCACCCATCCGCTTCCGTTAATCAGCATTTCCCACTTATTCAGGCTGAACACCAGAAGCATCACGGCTGCTATCCACAGAACATTTACTTTTCTCTCATTGCAGTATGCCGTCAGAACAACCGCCGAAAGGCCAAGGGACAACACTCCTAATATCTGATCAAAGGTAATGCTGTAATGAAAAAAAGTCACATTGATAATCCTGGCCAGATAATTAATGGGAATCCGCGTCAGTATATCCGGCACAAAAAATTTGGCAGGATCCCACACATCCGGCAGATATGAATTTACCAAACGGATATAATCTGAATAGACCACATCATAAAACGCGTGACACACATACCATATTCCAAAAATTGTCCCTGCCAGCGGCAGCAGATAATACAGTTTTCTTACATTCCCTCGAAAATCCATTCCTCTATTCCTCTCCAAAGTCAGGGATTATCAATCGGTCCCGATATTCAATAATACAGAAAGCTTTTTCTTGCCTCTCTGTTCCAACGCGTCAGGCATGTAAAAATTATTTTCAAAGGTCAGTTCTACGATCCTGTATGGTTCTGTCTCCAACTCAAGATGAATGATATTCTGATCAATAGGCACTGTCAGTACCGGCTGTCCATCCATGCAGATTTCCGTAACCTCATCTCCCTTTATAGGGCCCGGATATATAAGTTCCAGTTCAATGAACCCGGTTTTTCCTGCCATGACGCGGATTTTGGCGCTTTCATCCATCCATCCGTCTTCGTAATACCCATAGACAGGCTCACACTTCAGCTTTCGAACCATGTCCGTGACATCCTGATAGGCGTGGAATTTCGGCTCCTCCCGCAAAACCAGCATATTATCTGTCACCTGCCCAAAGTCACGTATACTGTCAACGAATATTACTTCTGTACCTTCCGCCATCCGGTTTTTATCGAAGGTCTTGAAAAATGTATCTTTATAAAAGTCAGTCACTTTATAAGAATTTCCGATAATATAGATTTTTTTACCGAATATCCCTTCGCCGTATTTCCCCCAGGTCTCTTCCGCCAGGGAATTATATCCCTGCTGGCTGTTCCAGAAATAAAGATTCGGGTAGTATCCCCGATAATAAGTTTCTACTTTATAGGTCAGGATCAGGTAAACAAGCATCAGCATGAAACAGACGATGCTTCTTCGATAATCCGGTATTTTTACCGTCCAGATATTCTTCTTTTCTTTACCCTTGCCGTCTGCCCCGCCGTCAGATTCTGTATCTGAAATCACGCCGTACATATAAGACAAAAACAGCCATGCCGCCGTCATTGATACATAGATCCACCGCATCTCTACCCGAATCGTAACGCTGGATGAAATAATACATGCTCCAATAAACATGATAAAC
>CANQBN010000099.1 GCA_947588855.1 uncultured Lachnospiraceae bacterium | reverse complement strand
TCGGAGCGGCGCTGGTATTCTGGATGCAGGCCGGCTTCGCCATGGTGGAAACAGGTTTCACCCGGGCCAAGAACGCGGGCAACATCCTGATGAAAAACCTGATGGATTTCTGCATCGGCTGTATGGTATTTGTGCCTATCGGCTTCAGCCTGCTGCTTGGGGAAGACATAGGCGGCTTCATCGGAAAACCAAGCTTCGCAATCTTTACAGACTATGCCAACTTTGACTGGTCCAACTTTGTATTCAACCTGGTTTTCTGCGCTACCACAGCGACCATCGTATCCGGTGCTATGGCAGAACGGACCAAATTCTTATCGTACTGCATCTACTCAGCCGTAATATCCGTGGTCATCTACCCCATCGAAGCCCACTGGATCTGGGGCGGCGGATGGCTGGCGCAGCTGGGGTTCCACGATTTTGCGGGATCCTGCGCTATCCACATGGTAGGCGGCATCACAGCCCTGATCGGCGCCTGGATGCTTGGGCCCCGTATCGGCAAATTCGTCAGGGATAAAGCAGGAAAAGTCACGAAGGTCAACGCTTTCCCCGGCCACAACCTGCCCATCGGCTGTCTGGGAGTATTCATCCTGTGGCTGGGCTGGTACGGTTTCAATGGAGCCGCATGTACTTCCGTAGAGCAGCTGGGAAGCGTATTTCTGACTACCACTGTGGCGCCTTCCGTAGCCACTGTAGTCTGCATGATTTTCACCTGGATCAAATACGGCAAGCCCGACGTATCCATGTGCCTGAACGCGTCTCTGGCCGGCCTGGTAGCCATCACGGCTCCCTGTGACGTCACCGATGCCCTGGGCGCTTCCATCATCGGCGCCGTAGCAGGACTTCTGGTAGTTTTCGGCGTATGGTTCCTGGACAATAAACTCCGTGTGGACGATCCGGTAGGCGCAGTCGCGGTTCACTGCTGCAACGGAATCTGGGGCACTATCGCCGTAGGATTGTTTGCCACCACATCCGCTCCCGGCAATGATTCCATCGTAGGGCTGTTCTACGGCGGCGGATTCCATCAGCTGGGCCTGCAGCTTCTGGGCTTCTTCACCGTAGCTGCCTGGACTGTCGTCACCATGACGCTGGCATTTATGGCAATCCGCAAGCTGGTCGGCCTCCGTGTAAGCCGTGAGGAAGAGATTACTGGCCTGGATACCACAGAACACGGCCTGCCTTCCGCGTATTCCGGTTTCTCCATCATCGATATCTCCAACACCATGACCATGGACGTCAACGAGAACACCGACCTGGGCGTAGCCGATTACGCCGAAGCCACGCCGGCCGACAAAGCAGCCGCCGTGAAGGTAGTGAAGATGCCGGATGCGGACGCTTACTCCATGCATAAGGTAGTTATTATCACCAAGCTGTCCAGCTACGAGCAGATCAAGACTGCCATGAACAATCTGGGCGTAACCGGCATGACGGTCACTCAGGTCATGGGCTGCGGCATACAGAAGGGCGCAGGCGAAATGTACCGAGGAGTCGAAATGGACGTGACCCTGCTTCCCAAGGTAAAGCTGGAAGTGGTCGTCAGCAAGATTCCGGTAGACACCGTCATCGAAGCCGCCAAGAAAGCCCTTTACACCGGCCACATCGGCGACGGAAAGATTTTCGTCTACGGTGTAGAGAAGGTAGTAAAAATCCGTACCGGCGAGGAGGATTTCGCCGCGCTGCAGGATGTGGAATAAAGGTAATTCCTCTACTTTTGATAAATAGCAGGGAAGGCGGCCATGAGTTGTCTGAACATCTCATGGCCGCCTTCCCTGCTATGATATACAGAGTTCTTATGCTGAACACTTTAAATACTGCTCCCTGCTGTCAGACTCAGCTTCTCCGCACGGCTCATCCTTTTAATCTCCGCTTCCCGCCTCATGGCCTCTTCCCGCGTCTCAAACTCTTCATAATAAACCAGCTCCACAGGTCTGCGGCTTCTGGTATATTTGGCTCCTTTTCCGCTGTTGTGCGCCGCTACTCGTTCTGTCAGACGGTTTGTCCAACCGCAGTAAAGGGAACCGTCAGCGCACTGTACCATATATGTATAATTCATCTTTTGTCCTCCATTTATGTAGACGGCAGTCACGTTAGCAGGACGCGGCGCCGCCCAGGTTGCCCTGATCTATCTGAAGCACCAGCTGGATGCGAATGCTGTATCTATCGTAGGTGCTCATAATACATTATATCCTACAATCCGCATTTTGTGCATCCAGCTTTCACCAGAAAATAATTAATCAATGAGAAAGGCTTCCTTCACCAGAATCAGCCGGTCTCCCGCGCGGACCGAATCATTTTCCAATCCATTCGTCTCCATGATTCCTTTCATCGTAGTATGAAATTTTTTCGCTATATCCCACAGGCTGTCATTCGGCTGTACTATATAGCCTACGATTCCCGGAAGCTGCTGAAACTGAGTCACATCAAGAGGCGCTTCGGAAACGCTTTTTATCACAGGCTGAGATACCGGCTGGAGAACAAGGATATCCAAATCAAGAACCGCCTTCACTTCAACGGTATCTCCGCCCAGCATTACTGACGTCATCTGCTCCAGCCCTGTATTTAACTGATAAACGCTGTTTTCATCGATGCCGGAGGCTTCCGCCGCGTATTCGAAAGGTATCGGTTCCGCCACTGCTTTTATCGGTTCCGCGTCATCTGACGTCATATATAAAAGCATAACATCAAGAACTCCTGTAATCAACAGCGAATTTTCTCCTACCTCTATCTCATCCACCCGAACAGTTCCGTCATTATGACAAATCTGCAGGATTTTTCCGTCACCGTCCAGACTGATTTTTTCCGTGATTTTACATTTCCCTGTATTCTTTGTAAGCAGTCTGTCAAAAGACACCTGCCCCATAACGGGATTGATCTCTCTGTCTGTGGCATACAGATCGCCCAGCAGCTCCATCTGCTGCTCTTCATACAGCTTTATATCTAATTCCAGAATGGCGTCCACTTCCAGATCGCGCATTTCACCATCATAATCCGGTCTGGCTTCTACTTCTTTATGTACGAGCCGCACTCCTATAGACGGAATCATTTCTTCCATGGATTCCGAAAGCTCTATCTCACCGGAGAAGGGCACCGCTTCCTCCAGCCATTGTACCAGTGCGCTCTCACCTTCTCCCTCATAAATCAAGAATATGGTCAATTCCCCTTCGACATGGATCTGCCCGTCCAGCGGTCTGACGGAAACTTCCCTCAGATTCATCTGACTCCACAATATCCGTTCCACCCCCGGCCTATCTGCAGAAAGAGAACAATTTTCTTTAATGCGGTACGTGTCCTTTTTACGCACTGCTATGGCTGCCGCTTCCGCATTTCGTCTCAGAACCTGTATATTGTTGCTGTTGTCCGCGCCGTCTGCCACATCAACAGCGGCCTCAGCGTCACAAAGAACTTCTACCCGCACTTTAAGAGTCAATACGGCTTTTACACTGAATTTCCTGGAATTAATGATTCCAGCGCTTATATCCTCCAGATCCCAGGTGACCGACAGATAGTCTTTCTCATCCAAATCCGCCACATTGACAGGTTCCTCAAACGGAATCGTCCCGGCGAGAGTCTGCAGGCCCCCGCCTTCTTTCCTATATAAAATCTGAAACGTCAGTTTCCCTTTCACCATTACCTTTTCGTCCTGCGCCTTGACGGACTCAACCTGGACATCCCCGACACTCATAATAATCTGAGCGGCATCATCCATAGCGTCAGGTACAATAAAATCGTCATCCAAAGTAATCTGCACTGACGCATTGCTCTTCCATCTGCTCATATGAATATTTTTCTTTATTAAATCCAGCATATGATCATACCTGTCTTTCTTTCGCTTTTCTAACAGTGTATGTTAAATTCAGATCATGTATGACTTATCGCCTGAAAATATACTGATTTCGACAAAATTATTTATTATTTATTGCATTTCGACATATATATCTATAAACTTATGAGTACTATTTCCCAAAAATCACTTTTATCTACAGAAGGGTGGAATGACAATGAAAAAAAATGACACGAAATATTCGGTCACGGAACCGCTTCCAGTGACTGAACACATGCTTCAGGATTTCCGCACGTATCTGGAACGACGGCAGATGTCCGAAAACACTATTACGGCTTACGTCAGAGGAGCGTCGCAGTTTCTCCAAATGTATTCGACAGTAAGCCACGACAACATGAAGCTCTACAAGTGTTATCTTCTGGAACATTACAAACCTCAGACCGTCAATTTAAGAATTCGCTCCATGAACTGTTTTATCGAATCGCTCCACATGGAAAACAGCCGCATGCCTATGGTTCATATTCAGCAAAAGTCATTCCTGGAAAATGTAATAAGCCAGGCTGATTACGAATATCTGAAGCGGTGCCTGTTGAGAGACGGAGACAGGCTCTACTATTTTATCATTCGAATCATGGCGACTACGGGTATGCGAATCAGCGAACTGGTACTTCTGCAGGTCCACGACGTCAGGCGGGGATATATGGATCTGTACTCCAAAGGAAATAAAGCCAGAAGAATCTATATACCAATCCTGGTCAGGAAAGACTGTCTGATCTGGCTGAATCATATAGAGCGAAAAGATGGTTTTGTCTTTTTAAACCAGGCGGGATCCCCTGTCACCCCAGGGGCGGTAAGAAAGCGTTTAAAACGTTTTACTCTGTTGTACGGTCTGGATCCCAGCGTTCTTCATCCGCACGCGTTTCGTCACCTGTTTGCCAAAAATTTTATCGAAATCTGCGGAGATATATCCATGTTATCAGATATACTGGGGCACGAGAGTATCGAAACCACCAGAATTTATCTTCACAGAAGTCCTTCGGAACAAAAAAGACTGGTCAATCAAATTGTGAATTGGTGAAATCATGGAATTAAACGAATTTGAAAACTATCTAAAAAAATTAAATTTATCAAATCATACCGTCACTGCTTATATCGGCAGTGTACGGCTTTATTTTTCAAGAGAGCCGAAACTTTCTATCGGCGGTCTCCGCCGCTTTCGCTCTTATCTGATTACGCACTACCGGCCCTCCACGGTGAATCTCCGGATCCATGGAATAAACCGGTATATCCGTTTTAAGCTGGATGTTGATGAAGAAGAGTGGCTGTTTCTTAAAGATTTCCAATTACATTCCGTAAAGCTTCCCAAAAAATCTTTCGTCGATTCCACTATTTCAAATGAGGATTATCAGTTAATGAAGAAACGGCTGAAAGAAGAGAACAAAATGCTTTGGTATTTTATCGTCAGGTTCCTGGGAGCCACAGGCGCACGGGTCAGCGAACTGACCCAGATAAAAGTAGAACATATGGCCACTGGATATATGGATCTGTATTCCAAAGGCAACAAACTGCGGAGAATCTACTTTCCCGACAGCCTGTGTCGGGAAACGCTCGCGTGGTGCCAATCCCAAAATAAAAAGAGCGGCTTTCTTTTTGTTAACCGAAAGGGCCGTCCTATATCCGCCCGGGGGATCCATTGTCAGCTGAAATCTTATGCCAGGAGATACGGGATTGACACAGACACCGTTTACCCCCATTCTTTTCGGCATCGATTTGCCATCAATTTTCTGAAAGAGTTCAATGATATTTCTCTTCTGGCAGATTTGATGGGCCATGAAAACATTGAAACTACACGGATCTATTTGACCAAATCCAGCAGAGAGCAGCAAAAACTGTTGGATGAGATGATTACATGGTAAAAAATTCCTCTGACAGGCATGCCTGCCAGAGGAATTTTACTAATCACTCTTATTCTTTTCATTAAGAAGCTGCCTAAGCTCCTTAACCTCCGTCTGCAGCTCGCGTATCTTCTCTTCCATCCGGCAGTAAGTGTCCATGGTAACGGTTTTCTTATCTTCCTTCGGAAGCGGTATCCCGTCCTTCTTCACCGGACGGGCAGGAACTCCCACGGCAGTAACATTGTCTTCCAGCGGCTTGAGCAGCACAGCGTTAGCCGCAATCGTACAATTATCTCCCACCTCAAAAGAGCCCAGTATCTTGGCGCCCGCTCCTACCGTCACATTGTTGCCCAGCGTAGGGTGACGCTTTCCTTTTTTAGTTCCGACGCCTCCCAGAGTGACGCCCTGGTAGATAGTACAGTTGTCTCCGACCACCGTGGTCTCGCCAATCACCACGCCGCAGCCATGATCGATCAGAATCCCGTGGCCCAGCTGCGCGCCCGGATGAATCTCAATCAATGTGAAAAACCGGGCGATCTGAGAAATCAGTCTGGCGATAAAAAACAGGTGATGCTTATAAAACCAATGAGCAAATCTATGCCAGATCAGCGCGTGAATCCCCTGATACAGAAGCAGCACCTCCAAAGCGCTGCGGGCTGCCGGATCCCTCTCCTGAACAGCCTTAATATCCAAATAAATATCTTTAAATATCATAATCTCTTCCTCTATATATCTGCTGTGTCATCTTCCTGCCTTACTTCCGCAGACCTTTCCCCGCTATTGTACCATAGGCAAGAAGAACCTGACAAGTGTCTGTTGTATTTTCCCGGCAACTTACTGAAAAATCACCGGATTCTCCAGATATTCCGTCATAACAATAATAACCGGATAAGACATTTCCTGCGCCGCTGCCTCTCCCTTTTCTGGTCCCAGGAGCTCAGTATCAATGACAATGGAATTTTCCGTCAGATACAGGTCTTTCACGGCGATGCTGTAGCCTCCGGTATTCTGAGGTCCATAGCCTACAACTATGTAGAGATTCTGGTCATCGCTGTAAGTCAGCTTAAACGGCTGCACCTTTTTCCCAGCTAAAATCTCTCTCAGCTCCTGGGGCGCGTCCGCCTCTCCGACCACTGTATAATCCAAATCGCGTACTTTCTCTTCTTCCACTTTATCCACTGTGCAGCCGGTCACCTGCAGCATCACGGCTGCAGCCAGCAAAACAGCGGTAATCCATCGCTGCGAATTTTTCATTTTCTCACGTTTCACAGGCAAACCCATATTGCCTAACCTCTCATACTAAACCTTTACAGCATTGTATGAAAGAGGGGTTGGCTAATATACCGCTTTCCCCAGACGTCCTGCCATAACGCGGCCGTTTTTGACAGCAAGCCCTCCGCCTACCAGCACATAATCGATTCCGGACGGCGGAGTCAGCGGATGCTCAAAATCAGAATGATCCTTTATCTTATCATAATCAAACACCACAATATCGGCGTCAGCTCCCACTGATAACCGTCCTTTATTCTTAAGCTTCAGCCGGTCTGCCGGCATGGCGGTCATCTTGGAAATCCCTTCCATAAGAGAAAGCTTTCCGGTCTTTACATAGGAAGAAATCAGCCTGGGAAATGCTCCCGCCGCTCTGGGATGTCCCTGTCCGCCGTCCAGGATTCCGTCGCTTCCCAGCATCACATGAGGATGCCTGAGAGCCATCTCAATATCTCCGCTGTTCATCACATGGCAGACCGTCAGGTACTCCGGATGATTCTTCCGCAGTTCTTCAAAGCTCTCCTTCGTCAGCCGCTGACCCTTGTACTTCCCCTCGCAGACCTCTATCACAGAATAGTCGC
The DNA here is from genome assembly GCA_947588855.1 of uncultured Lachnospiraceae bacterium. Lineage (GTDB taxonomy): Bacteria > Bacillota > Clostridia > Lachnospirales > Lachnospiraceae > UBA3402. The sequence continues at coordinate 4,101 of CANQBN010000099.1, read as the reverse complement.
AGTTGTACCGCTCCATCCATCCTTCATCATAAGTTGTCTCTCCGATTCCAGTACAAAAGGCATCGTAGGGATAACAGTCACAGGTTACGTCCGTTCCATCCTCCCTCCATTGATCCACCAGCTTCAGGAACCGTTCCATTTGTCCAAAACCGGCCATACTTCCGATGTGAGAAATCTCCAGCGGCACATGAAGCGTCCGTCCCAGCTCCATGAATTCCTCTGCCGATTCAAACACCTTTTCAGCATCGTTCCGGATATGGGCGGAGATTATCTTTCCTGCTTCCGCGGCAGCTTTGGCTGTACCCATCATTTCCCACAGATCCATCCCCGGATCATAGCGGATGCCATAAGAAACGCCGATACATCCGCTCTCCAGGGCCTGCCGGACCTGCCATGCCGTGGCCGTCATCTGTTCAAAAGAAGCTGACGCATATTTACTGGCACAACCTGCCTTCCGCCGAAAATAATTATGCCCTGCCATCATTGCCACATTCACTGGCACCCCATCCCGCTCCACCAGCCGCAGATACGCCGCAGGGTCATATACATTGGTACCGCAGTTGCCGCCGATTGCCGTAGTCACTCCCATCCGCAGCATGCAGTAATAGATAGACTTATCCTCATCCAGAATGATCTTTCCATCTTTTCCCACCGGATCCTCATGCATGTGAATATCGATGAAGCCGGGACAGACAATCTTTCCAGAAACATCGATAACACGGTCCGCCTGAGGGAGATTCTGGAGCCGCGCTTCCATAGAATCCGTTTGAGATCCCACCCTATCATCCCACCGTCCGGCCGCTTCCGACCAGACAATAGTTCCATTCTCTGTCAGCAGATCCCTTTTCTCATTTATATGATTGGCAGGATCGATGACCGTCCCGCCGTATAGCAAGGTTTTCACTTTTTTCGCCTCCCAGGGTTTGCTCTTTCTGAACCGGTTTTATTCCGATTCTCCTCATTTCCCTGAGTATAGCACATTTTAGATTATATTAAAACGGATTCTTGCCAAATCTATCCATACAGGAACATTTCGAATCGCGACCGGTACATCAATACAAAAAACGCGTCACTGGCACTTTGTTTGTATACTGACGTAATGAAAAAACTGGCCGGACCTGCCATCCGACCAGTTTTTATTATTCTTCTCTGCTGCACATCTGCAGCCGATGCTGATATTTCTCCCTTGTCGCCAGTCCGCCACGGATATGACGCTCCGATTTGTTCACATCAAGAACCAGTCGAGCCCTGGCCGCCAGGGATGGATTGATATGTTCCAGACGTTCCGTGACGTCCTTGTGCACCGTGCTTTTGCTTATCCCAAATCGCTTTGCCGTCTGTCTCACAGTGGCATTATGGTCTATGATGTAATTGGCTATGTCTACCGCCCGCTCCTCGATATATTCCTTCATGGGCGTACCCCTGAGAATGTTTTTTACATTCTATGAGGGGGCGGGGCGGGTTATGACAACAATGCCATGAGTATATCCGCTATCATCGCTTCTCCTGCAGTTCTGCGCCTTTATTCTTTCCGATTATTTTTCTCCTGCGTTTCTAAAAAAGCCTCATTCATGCTCTTATAAATATTATGCACCGTCTGCACGGTTGTCTTTACGCCTCTCCCATACCTGCTTCCTTCTTCCCAGTCAGTAACAGTATCAGATAACATCTCAAGTGCATCCTGTTTATCAAATATAAAGCCTACCTCTTTCAACAAGGACAATAAATACCGTATATCATGAGATTTATCATATACAATACCATTCTCCAACAAAATGGCCTTCATCAAAAATTCCAACGCCTGCTATGTTTCGAAGCACGCCACATCTAAATAAGCATCATCCTCAGGCACCATTTTCAACGCATTTTTCGACTGCTCCAGCATCGCAGCAGATCTGCTATACATTGTGCTCATATACGACGACCCCCTCTTTTACAGCCGTTCCTGCTAAATAATTATAATTCACAACATCCGCCCTGCCCTTTGTAACATTCGATATCACTCTCCGCATATTCCCCGTAAACGGTTTCAGCACACCATCCTCATCATAACAATCATCTTTCCAATCAATACAAATGTCCAAATCACTGGTTATATCGCAATCATAACGAATCGAACTGCCGAAAATAATAATCCTGGACACTTCCGCATCATTTCTGGCCGCCTTTACAATCTCACTTACCATTCTTTGCTTAATCGGGTGAATTCTATTCACTCCCCAAAAGGAATTCTTGTCTACAATACTGTTAAATCTCCAGTTTTTATCCTTTCTTGCCGACAGATATTCTTTTGTCGTCACAGAACCACCCCCCTAATGCTTTCTTACTTATAGCCTGTCCAATTTTATCCCTATACCATAGCATTGTCCAATTTTCATTTATCGGTTTTATTATATACAATTTGACTGCTATGTTCAAGGGGGCACTTAACGAGGAAAAAAGAAGCACCATGAAGCCCTTATTTCACAGCGGTTCTCTCATTTATCTCTACATCTCTATTTTGTTACTATAGTATGCACCGTACTCTTGCTTATCCCAAATCGCTTTGCCGTCTGTCTCACAGTGGCATTATGGTCTATGATGTAATTGGCTATGTCTACCGTCCGCTCCTCGATATATTCCTTCATGGGCGTACCCCTGAGAATGTTTTTTACATTTCCAAAAGAACATTTACTTCTTGACATTTCTTCTATTCATGATACAATTGCTTTAAACTGATGAAGAGGAAGTTGCCTTCTCAAACGGCCTGCAGAGAGTTCGGAATGGTGGAATCCGGGCGGCGTCAGTGAGGATGAGTGGGCCCCTGAGGGCGAGATGAAAAGAGTCCGCACAGGCAAAGCGCGAAAGGAACTTATCCGCAACCAGTCGGAATGCGGCAGTGAGTAGTTGAGACGTACGGCCGGCGTTAGATGGCCAGGAATGTAATGGCATTCCATGAGAGCGGACATACGCAGATGTATGTCAATTAAGGTGGCACCGCAGGTTCAGGCCTGTCCTTGAAGAGATTCAGGGGCAGGCTTCTTATGTTGCGCGAAGGCAAATCATTACAGCGCCGACGCCGAGAACAAAGGGCCGCCGGTTCCTCTTGCGGAAACCGGCGGGCAGCTGTTCACGGCAGAGCGGGCATTGGAACGATGCCCGCGACCGAGAAAATGCACAGTGTTTTCGAGGCGGCGCGTACGGGAGGTGCATACAGGCACAGAGGGCGCAGAAGGTAGCGCAAGTGAAACGGTATATATGAGAAGTTAATACAGGAGGACACAGCATGGACGACAATTTCACTCTATACGACTTAAAAGTAGAAGTGATTGCAACCGACAAACCTATGGTCTGCGGTCACAAGCCCGGCGACTATTTTCTGGTGGAAGGAGAGAACCTGGTATTTCCGCAGACCCGGTCCTTTTCCATGTATTCGCTGGCGGCGCTTCTGCCGCTCCTGCCGGCCAAACAGCGGCCGCTGCAGGATAACGACTGGATGTTGTCGGACAGCCTGATCGCCTGCCCTGATCCTAACTGCGGAGCGAAATTTAAGATTACCCGAATAGGCAAACGGATCCAGAGCCACAGCCAATGTACAGTGGTCCCGATCGCCGAAGGGCCGAAACCCGGCGATTCCGAATAGACAGACTGAGAGATAAGCAGAAGTCTGCCAAAGACGGCAGAAGCTTTCTTTATATAAGTAGCAAGGAGGAGAACACAAGATGATAGGAAAGATTACATCATCACGCATCACCCTGGACAACGGCTACAATTTCAGCCGGGTGATCAACGGCGGCTGGCAGCTGTCCGCCGAGCACTGCCTAAAGGGGCAGCTGGATATCGATGACGCAGTAAAAGCGTTTCACATGCTGAGGGAGCGTGGCCTGACGACCTTCGACTGCGCGGACATCTACACCGGCGTGGAGGATATCCTGGGCCGCTTTGTCAATGAACTGCGGGCCACGGGCAATTACACCCACGACATGATCCAGATCCACACCAAGTTCGTACCGGATCTGAACATTCTGAATCAGGTGGATTTCGCGTACACGGAGAAGGTCGTGGACCGGAGCCTGATGCGCATGCACCGGGACTGCCTGGATCTGGTGCAGTTTCACTGGT
>CANQBN010000098.1 GCA_947588855.1 uncultured Lachnospiraceae bacterium | reverse complement strand
CAGGTTGAGATTTCTCTGACGGACGCTCGTTCCATCGGCGTAGCGGCTCCTATCCGTGAGTCCGGCGATACGGCCGGAAGCGGCCCCTGCAAGATCATCGGACCCAAGGGCGAGATCGACATTCCCGAGGGCGTCATCGCCGCGAAGCGTCATATTCACGCTACCGTTGCCGACGCGAAGGAACTGGGCGTGGAGAACGGCGATATCGTATCCGTGAAGGTTGATACCGACGGCAGAAGCCTGATCTTCGGCGATGTGGTGGTTCGTGTCAGCGACTCCTATGCTCTGGCGATGCACATTGATACCGATGAGTCCAACGCTGCAGGCTGCGCCGGCGTTGTCATGGGCGAGATCGTTAAGTAAAGGAGAGTAGATCAACATGAAAATATTAGTCGTTAACTGCGGAAGTTCTTCCCTGAAATATCAGCTGATCGATATGGACAATGAGGGCGTGATCGCCAAGGGCCTGTGCGAGAGAATCGGAATCGACGGTTCCAAGCTGACCCATCAGCCCACCGGCAAGGACAAATTTGTGGTTGAGAAGCCCATGCCGGATCATCATGTAGCCATCGAGCTGGTTCTGGAGGCTCTGCAGGATAAGGATCACGGCGTGATTAAGAGTACCGATGAGATTACGGCTATCGGACACCGTGTACTGCACGGCGGAACCAAGTACAGCGATTCCTGCCTGGTTACCGAGAATGTGAAGGAAGTTATCCGCGAGTGCTTCCCCCTGGGACCGCTGCACAATCCTGCCAACCTGATGGGCATCGAGGCCTGCGAGGCGGCTATGCCCGGCAAGCCCAACGTGGCTGTGTGGGATACGGCGTTTGGCATGAAGATGCCGGAGAAGGCCTATATGTACGCGATTCCCAAGGAGTATCTTGAGAAATACAGCATTCGCCGCTACGGCTTCCACGGAACCAGCCATATGTTCGTATCCGGCGAGACCATCAAGTTTGCCGGCCTTGATCCGGAGAAGGCCAGGGTTATCGTCTGCCACCTGGGCAATGGCGCCAGCATCTCCGCTTCCATCGGCGGCAAGTGCGTGGACACCAGCATGGGCCTGACTCCTCTTGAGGGTCTGATCATGGGAACCAGAAGCGGTGATATCGATCCGGCTGTGGTGCAGTTCATCTGCAACAATGAGGGCAAGACCGTGGATGAGGTTCTGAATATCCTGAACAAGAAGTCCGGCGTTCTGGGCATGAGCGGCGTATCCAGCGATTTCCGTGATCTGGGCGCGGCGGCCGATGCCGGCAACCATGACGCGCAGGTCGCTCTGGAGGCGTTTATCTATCGGGTAGCCAAGTACATCGGCGCGTACACCGCAGCCATGAACGGCGTGGACGCTATCGCCTTTACCGCCGGCGTAGGCGAGAATGATGGCAAGACCAGAAAGGCTATCTGCGAGTATCTGGGCTATCTGGGCGTGAAGATCGATGACGAGGCCAATAGTGTCCGGGGCAAGAACGCCGTTATCTCCGCTCCTGACTCCAAGGTGAAGGTTCTTCTGATGCCCACCAATGAGGAGCTGGCTATCGCGAGAGACACTCTGGCGCTGGTGCAGTAGAGGAATAGAATAAGTTCAGATAAGAACGATGAGGACCAGAGCTGCAGGTTTTAGCTGTTCTGGTCCTTGATTATGTCAGAATGCAGGGAAGAAACGATGGTATCGGAACAATAATAAAGGTGAAAAAATCGGTTGACAAATGTATTTCGCGTGAGTATAATACTATCGTATGCGTTAGGAGATAGTATGCTTATCAATCTAACAGAGTTGTTTACCAGAGAGGGAGAAGAAAAGTCTTATACGGTGAACGTGGAGACGGACCGATTCCATCTGCCGGATGGAGATTGTCAGCTGGCGGATAAGAAGCCGGTGGTTCTCCGCATCATGAATGCGGGGAATCGGATGCTGACCATGGAGGGACATACAGAGTTTTCTCTGATGATGCCATGCAGCAGATGCCTGGAACCGGTAGCGGTTCCGTTCTCATTAACCCTGGACAGGAGCTTTGATATGAAGAAGTCCACGGAGGAGAGAGCGGCTGAACTGGATGAACAACCATATCTGCAAGGCTATAATCTGGATGTTGACCAGTTGGTTCTCGACGAATTGTTGCTGAACTTACCTATGAAGGTCCTGTGCAAGGAAGATTGCAAAGGGATTTGTAATAGATGTGGGGCCAATTTAAATGTTCAGACCTGTGATTGCGACAGGAGTTCATTGGACCCTCGAATGTCTGTTATCCAGGATATTTTTAAACAGTTTAAGGAGGTGTAAACCATGTCTATCTGTCCCAAGAATCGTACTTCCAAGGCCAGGAGAGATAAGCGGAGAGCGAACTGGAAGATGAGCGCTGTGAATCTGGTGAAGTGTTCCAGATGCGGAGCATTGATGATGCCCCACAGAGTCTGCAAGGCTTGCGGAACTTACAACAAGAGAGAGATTATCAAGATGGATGAGTGATCTTCCATAATGCAGAAGGCCAGCCGCAGGGCGGCTTTTTTGCGTATAGGCGCGAAGAAGACGGTGCAGCCTGGCTGCGCCGTTTTTGATTACGTCAGTATGCAAAGGGGCTGTTGCAGAATTGATGCAGTGAATCGGAATGTCTGGAATTTTCGACAAATTCTTTTCACAGATTAAAGTGAAAATATAGTTGCGTTATAGAAAGATATGAGATATATTATTGATATATTGGTTGTATAAACCGAAAGGAGCAGCAGGGAATGATTAAGATAGCGGTAGATGCCATGGGAGGCGATTACGCGCCGTCTGAGATTGTGGCAGGAGCCGTGGACGCCATCAGCCGGCATGAGCAGGTTCAGGTGATTCTGGTCGGCCGGGAGGAAGCGGTGAATGCGGAACTGGCGAAGCATACCTTTCCCGAGTCCAGGATTTCCGTGGTGAACGCCAGTCAGGTGATCGAGACCGGAGAGCCTCCCGTTCATGCTATTCACACCAAGAAGGATTCCTCTATTGTGGCGGCTATGAAGATGGTGAAACGTGGGGAAGCGGATGCATTCGTGTCCGCAGGCAGTACCGGCGCCGTTCTGGTGGGAGGCCAGACGCTGGTTGGCCGGATTCCGGGAATCCGCAGACCGCCTCTTGCACCGTTGATTCCTACGGAGAAGGGAGTCTCCCTGCTGATCGACTGCGGAGCCAATGTGGATGCCCGCCCGGCGGATCTGGTGCAGTTCGCGAGAATGGGTTCTATCTATATGGAGCATGTCATAGGTATCAAACAGCCGAGAGTGGCTATTGTCAACATCGGCGTGGAGGAAGAGAAAGGCAACGCTCTGGTGAAAGAGACATTTCCCATGCTCAGGCAGTGCGATGATATCAATTTTATCGGAAGCATTGAGGCCAGAGAGATACCCCATGGAGGGGCGGATGTAATTGTAACGGAGGCATTTACGGGGAATGTAATACTTAAGCTGTATGAAGGCGTGGGGGCCACGCTGATCAGCATGGTAAAGCAGGGAATGATGGGCAGCCTGCGCAGCAAGGTGGGAGGACTTCTGGTGAAGCCGGCTCTCAAGGAAACTATGAAGAAATTTGACGCCAGTCAGTACGGCGGCGCTCCTCTTCTGGGGCTGAACGGTCTGGTGGTAAAGACTCATGGGAACGCGAAGGCAGTCGAGATCAGCAATTCCATTATCCAATGCATTACTTTTAAGGAGCAGAATATTAATGAAAAGATAAAGGAGAGCCTGGCAGCGGCAGAAGCCGCTAAGGAGGAGGCAGGTTCGGCAACAACAAAATAATGGAAGAAAGGAGTCACACTATGGAATTTGAGAAGTTGCAGGAGATTATTGCAGAGGTTTTGAACATCGACGCGGAAGAAATTACCATGGCTACGACCTTTGTTGATGACTTAGGTGCAGATTCTTTGGATGTCTTCCAAATTATCATGGGAATCGAGGAAGAGTTTGATATTGAGATTCCTCAGGATGCCGTGGAGAACATCACAACGGTGGGTGATGCGGTAGAGCAGATTAAGAACGCGTTGAATTAATAGCAGGATCAGACAGGCGCTGCTGAAATGGAAATTCCAGGCAGCGCCTCAGTTTTATGGAGGAGAAATGAACAGGGATTTAAAAGAACTGGAGCAGAAGACAGGATATGAGTTCAAAGACAGAGGACTGCTCCGCAGAGCGATGATCCACAGCTCCTACGCGAACGAACATCATATGGAGAAAAAGGAATGCAATGAGCGGATGGAGTTTCTGGGAGATGCCGTTTTGGAGCTGGCGTGCAGCGATTTTCTTTACAGGCAGTATGAAGATATGCCGGAGGGAGAGATGACCAAGCTTCGCGCCAGTATTGTGTGCGAACCCACTCTGGCCTATTGCGCGGAGGAATTGAGGCTGGGCGAATACCTTCTTCTGGGAAAGGGAGAGGAGATTACCGGAGGCCGCAGCAGAAATTCCATTGTATCTGACGCTATGGAGGCGTTGATCGGCGCAATCTATCTGGATGGTGGTTTTGCTAGTGCAAAGGAGTTTATTTACCGGTTTATTTTGAATGATATGGAGCATAAAAGGCTCTTTTATGATAGCAAGACCATTCTGCAGGAGATAGTCCAGTCAGAGGGAGACAGGCCGCTTGGGTATGAAATGCTGGGAGAAACCGGTCCGGATCATAATAAGCAGTTTGAAGTGCGGGTTATGATCGGAGATCAGGAGATGGGACGCGGGACAGGCAGGAGTAAGAAAGCGGCAGAGGCCATGGCGGCGTATCGCGCCATTCTCAAGTTAAGGGAAATGTAGGTGTTTCTATGTATTTAAAGAGTATCGAGGTGCAGGGCTTCAAATCATTTGCCAACAAGATCGTGTTTGAGTTCCACAACGGCATCACGGGAATCGTAGGTCCCAACGGAAGCGGCAAGTCCAATGTGGCGGACGCGGTCCGGTGGGTGCTGGGGGAACAGCGGATCAAGCAGCTTCGCGGCGCCAGCATGCAGGATGTGATTTTTGCGGGAACTGAGTCCAGAAAGCCTCAGGGTTTCGCTTATGTGGCCATTACCCTGGATAATTCGGACCATCAGCTGGCCATCGACTATGATGAGGTGACGGTGGCAAGGCGGATTTACCGTTCAGGCGAGAGCGAGTACCTGCTCAACGGAAGCGCCTGCAGGCTGAAGGACATCAACGAGCTGTTTTACGATACCGGAATCGGCAAGGAAGGCTATTCTATCATCGGCCAGGGGCAGATTGATAAGATCCTGAGCGGCAAGCCGGAAGACAGAAGAGAGCTGTTTGATGAAGCCGCCGGGATCGTGAAATTCAAACGCCGGAAAAGCATCACTCAGAAGCGGCTGGAGAATGAGCAGATGAACCGTCAGCGGGTGGAGGACATTCTGTCGGAGCTTGAACGGCAGGTGGGGCCTTTGAAACGGCAGTCCGAGACGGCCAGGGAATACCTGCGGCTGAAGGACGAGCTTAAGATCCAGGAAGTGAACCTGTTTTTGAGCGAGGGAGAGGCTCTCAAAGAACAGCTGAAAGAGACGGAGAAAAATGAGGGGATTGTTTCCGGGGATCTCGAAGAAACCAGGAAGCAGTCCGATCAGATCCGCGTCACGTATGAGGAATTGGATCGGATCCTGACGGAGTTGGATCAGAAGATCGAAGAATCGCGCGGCCAGAAGAGTCAGGAGCAGCTGCTGAAGGGAAATCTGGAAGGTCAGATTAACGTGCTTCGGGAACAGATTAAGACGGAGAAATTAAGTCAGGAGCATGTAAGCCAGAGAATGTCGGCCATTGATCAGGATATAGCCGGGAAGCAGGAACAGATTGTACAGTATGAAGCCGATCACACGGATATCCGGGGGCAGACTCAGAAGGGGATTCGAAGACAGTCGGATGCGGAAGAAGAACTGAGAAGGCAGGATGAGGAGATCATGCTGCTGGATCAGAAGATCGAAGATATCAAAGCCGGCATCATTGATAATTTGAATGAGAAAGCGTCTCTGACAGCCAGACAGCAGTATTATGAGACTATGCTGGAACAGGTCAGGGTTCGTCATTCTGAGGTGGCTCAGAGGCTTCTGCGATTTAAAAGCGATGAATCCGTACAAGAGGAAATGGCAAAGGCAGCCCGGGAACAGCTGGAAGAAATAGAAGGACAGATCGCCGGGATTTCTGAAAAGCAGACGGACTGTGAAGAGCAGATTGGCAATTTGGAAGAGGAAGGGCGCAGGCTGAACCGAGATCTGGCAGACAGCCGGCAGAGTTATCATACTTCCCATACGAAACTGGAGTCGCTTCGGAACCTGGCGGAGCGGTATGACGGTTACGGCGGAAGCATTCGCCGCGTCATGGAAGTGCGTGACCGGATAAAGGGAATTCACGGCGTGGTAGCGGATATCATTACTACGAAGAAGGAATACGAGACTGCCATTGAGACGGCCCTGGGCGGAAGCATCCAGAATATTGTTACAGATTCCGAGACGACAGCCAAGCGTCTGATTGAACATTTAAAGAAGAATAAATATGGCCGGGCTACATTTCTTCCTCTGGACAGCATTGGAAGGGGGAGCGGCTTCAGCCAGGAGAACGCTCTTAAGGAGGCCGGGATTCTGGGGCTTGCCAGTCAGCTTGTTGACGTGGCTCCTCAGTACCGGGGACTGGCAGATTACCTGCTGGGCCGGATTGTAGTGGCCGACAATATGGATCACGCCATTGCTTTGGCAGGAAAACATAAGCATTCGCTGCGTATTGTAACTCTGGAGGGAGAACTGCTGAGCCCGGGCGGTTCCATGACCGGAGGCGCGTTCAAAAACAGCAGCAATCTTCTGGGAAGGAAGAGAGAGATTGAAGAGCTGGAAGGGGTCTGTGAAACGCTTCTCGGACAAACAGAAAAGATCAAAAAGGATCTGGAACTGAGTGAGGCGTCCCTGCAGGAAAAAAGGGAAGAGCTGGAACGTATACGCGTGGAACTTCAGGAGGCTTATCTGAAGCGCAACACCGTGCAGGTAAATCTCGGACAGCTGGAAGAGAAGATTCAGGAAATCACGGATTCCGCTCAGGATATGGTCATCGAAAACCAACAGCTGGAAGAGCAGATTCAGGATCTGCAGAAGAATCAGGGAAATCTGTCGGTTGATGTGGAAGGGCTTGAAACTCAGAACGAGAAGGCGAATCAGGATATCGCTTCCATGAGCGGGCAGTTGGAAGAGGCGAAAAACAGGCGAGAGAAGATGGCGGAAGAGCTGGCCCAGATCCGTATGGATACAGCCAATCTGAAGCAGAAATATGACTTTGTCATGGAAAATGTAAACCGTGTCAAGGACGAGATTCGTCATCTGGAAGAAGAGAAGCTGCAGCTGTCTCAGGGAACTCATGATTCGGAAGAAGTAATTGAAGGAAAGAACCGTGAGATTAACGAGCTTCAGGAACATATCGAGGCGGCAGAAGAACATATCGAGGCGTTGAATCAGGAGATCAGCGGATACGCGTCCCGGAAGGAAAAGGAATCTGCCCGGCAGAAAAGCCTTTTTGAGAAGAGGGAAGAAGTGTCCGGACGCCTGGCAGATCTTGACAGGGAGCTGGTCCGGCTTCAGGGACAGAAAGAGAAGCTGGAGGAAAGACTGGAACGGCAGATCGATTATATATGGAGCGAATATGAGCTGACATTCTCTACGGCAGAGATGTTCCGCAGTCAGGAACCCGTGCCGGTGTCCCAGATGAAAAAGGCCGTTGAACAGCTGAAGAACGATATCCGTGATCTTGGCAACGTCAATGTGAATGCGATTGAGGATTATAAAGAGATTTCGGAGCGTTATGAATTTGAAAAGGCCCAGCATGAGGATCTGGTTCAGTCGGAAGCCGCGATCCTTCAGATCATGGAAGAGCTGGATTTGGGCATGCGTCGGCAGTTCACGGAGAAATTCCATGACATCCGGCTGGAGTTTGATAAGGTATTCAAGGAACTGTTCGGAGGCGGCCACGGAGCCCTGGAGCTGGTGGAGGATGAGGATATTCTGGAGGCAGGGATCCAGATCATCGCCCAGCCGCCGGGGAAGAAGCTGCAGAATATGATGCAGCTGTCCGGCGGCGAGAAAGCGCTGACAGCCATTGCTCTGCTGTTTGCCATTCAGAACCTGAAGCCGTCGCCGTTCTGCCTGCTGGATGAGATTGAGGCGGCCTTGGATGATTCCAATGTAGGCAGATTTGCGAATTACCTTCACAAGCTGACGAAAAATACCCAGTTTATCGTGATTACCCACCGAAGAGGAACTATGGTGAGCGCTGACCGGCTTTACGGCATCACCATGCAGGAAAAGGGAATTTCCACCTTGGTATCTGTCAATTTGATCGAAGAGTCTCTGGACCAGTAAGGAGGGATTTCATGGGAGAAGAGAGAAAAGGATTTTTTGGAAGGCTGGTGGAAGGTCTTCAGAAGACGAGGGATAATATCATATCCGGCATGGATTCCATTTTCAGTGGATTTACGGATATTGACGAGGATTTCTATGAGGAACTGGAAGAGACGCTGATCATGGGGGATCTGGGAATCCAGACTACCATGTCGGTTATGGAGGATCTGCGCCAGAAGGTAAAGGAACTGCACATTAAGGAACCGTCCCAGTGCAAGCAGCTTCTCATGGACAGCCTGAAACGGCAGATGGATCTGGGAGAGAACGCTTATAAGTTCGAGAACCGCAGATCGGTGGTGCTGGTGATCGGCGTTAACGGCGTGGGCAAGACTACTTCCGTAGGAAAGCTGGCCGGACAGCTGAAGGATCAGGGAAAGAAGGTGATCCTGGCGGCGGCCGATACCTTCCGGGCGGCGGCCATCGAGCAGCTGACCGAGTGGGCCCACCGTGCCGGCGTGGAGATTATCGCTCAGAGTGAAGGCTCCGACCCGGCGGCGGTAGTCTATGACGCTGTGGCGGCGGCCAAGTCCAGAAACGCGGATGTGCTGATCTGCGATACGGCCGGAAGGCTTCACAATAAGAAGAATTTGATGGAAGAGCTGAAGAAGATTGACCGGATCATTACCAGAGAGTATCCGGACGCATACCGGGAAACTTTGGTGGTACTGGACGGCACTACAGGACAGAATGCCATGGCCCAGGCAAAACAGTTCATGGAGGTGGCGGATGTGACCGGCATTATCCTGACCAAACTGGACGGTACGGCCAAGGGCGGTATTGCCGTGGCTATCCAGTCGGAGCTTGGGATTCCGGTAAAATATATCGGAATCGGAGAGAAAATCGACGATCTGCAGAAATTTGATGCGGATTCGTTTATCAATGCGCTTTTTGCGTGACCGGACAGTCACGAGCCGGCGTCGGGAAATGCTGAATACGAGGCTGTGGGCGGAGATTTATTATATTTTTTATAGAAAGAGACAGAAAGGACAGAAAGCAATATGATGACATTGGAAAGTTTTGAGGAAGCGACGGAGGTCGTCGCGAAGGTAACCCAGGAGACCAAGCTGATCTACAGCGAATATTACTCCGAACAGACCGGCAACAAAGTGTATTTTAAGCCGGAGAACATGCAGTATACCGGCGCTTACAAGGTAAGGGGCGCTTACTATAAGATCAGCACGTTGACTGATGAGGAGAAGAAGAGAGGCCTGGTGGCGGCATCCGCCGGCAACCATGCCCAGGGCGTGGCCTATGCGGCCAAGCAGGCCGGGATTCCGGCGACCATCGTGATGCCCACCTCCACCCCGCTGATCAAGATCAACCGGACTAAGGCCTATGGCGCTGATGTGGTGCTGTACGGAGATGTATTTGACGACGCCTGCGCTTACGCGGAACAGCTGGCGGAGGAGAAGGGCATGACCTTCGTCCATCCCTTCGACGATCTGGCGGTAGCCACTGGCCAGGGAACCATCGCCATGGAGATCATCAAGGAGCTTCCCACGGTGGACTATATTCTGGTGCCCATCGGTGGCGGCGGCCTGGCGGCCGGCGTCTCCACACTGGCCAAGCTTCTGAATCCCAAGATCAAGGTGATCGGCGTGGAGCCGGCGGGAGCCAACTGTATGGAGGAATCCCTGCGGGCCGGACACGTGGTGGCGCTGCCTTCCGTCAGCACCATCGCAGACGGCACGGCGGTGAAATGCCCGGGCGAGAAGATTTTCCCCTACATCCAGGAGAACGTGGACGATATCATTACTGTGGAGGACAATGAGCTGATCGTGGCCTTCCTGGACATGATGGAGAACCACAAGATGATCGTGGAGAACTCCGGCCTTCTGACCGTGGCGGCGCTCCGCCACATGGACGTGCAGAAAAAGAAGATTGTATCCATCTTAAGCGGCGGCAACATGGACGTGATCACCATGGCGTCCCTGGTTCAGCACGGCCTGATTCAGAGGGACCGCGTGTTTACGGTGTCCGTCCTTCTGCCGGACAAGCCCGGCCAGCTGGCTCAGGTGTCCACCCTTCTTGCGGAGCACCAGGGCAATGTCATCAAACTGGAGCACAACCAGTTCATCAGCATCAACCGGAACGCGGCGGTGGAGCTGCGGATCACTCTGGAGGCTTACGGCACCGACCATAAGAATGAGATCGTCCAGGCATTGAACGACGCCGGATATCGGCCCAAGGTGGTGAAATCTACGGGGGCGTTCTAAAGGGAAGGAACTGTTCTACAATAGACATAGATTTTAGGGAAGGGAATCGAGACATTACGGAGGATAAGGGTATGGAGCGGTTTGCGGTTAAGACCCCGGTCATGCAGAACGTAGAGTATTTTGTGAAATGGACGGTGATCTCCTGCGTTATCGGAGTTATAGGAGGAATGGTGGGCTCGATTTTCGGGATTGGCGTCAAATACGCCACGTCCCTGTTTCAGACCTACAGCTGGATTCTGTTTCTGCTTCCCGCATCCGGCTTGGCCATCGTATTTCTGTATCATATCGCAGGGCAGGAGAAGCACCGGGGAACCAACATGGTGCTGGATTCCATCTCCTCCAATGAGGAGATTACCCCGGCGACGGGACCGCTGATTTTTATAAGCACCATTCTCACCCATCTGACCGGAGGCTCCGCCGGCCGCGAGGGAGCGGCGCTGCAGCTGGGCGGCAGCATCGGAAGTATGCTGGGCAAGGCTATCCATCTGGACGAGAAGGATCGGAAGATCGCGGTCATGTGCGGCATGAGCGCCTGTTTTGGGGCGCTGTTCGGGACGCCGCTGGCGGCCGGAGTGTTCTCCATGGAAGTGATCAGTATCGGAATCATGTACTATGCGGCCCTGGTGCCCTGCGTCTTCGCGTCCTTCGTGGGAGCGGGAGTGGCTCAGCTCATGGGACTTTCCGGGGAGCATTTCACCATTCAGGAGATACCGGCCTTCGAGCTTCGTTCCGCCGTGATTATTATAGCAGTGGGAATACTCTGCGCCCTGGTCAGCATTTTGCTGTGTCTGGTCCTTCATACAGGAGAGCATCTGTATGAGCATTATTTTAAAAATCCCTATATCCGGATTCTGGCGGCCAGCGTGATTCTCATCGGCCTGACCCTGATCGTGGGGACCAGGGATTACAACGGAAGCAGCATGATTCTCATTGAGGAGGCCATGGAGGGACATGTCCGCTATGAGGCCTTCCTTTTGAAAATGCTGTTCACGGCGGTGACCCTGGGAGCCGGATACAAAGGCGGCGAGATTGT
>CANQBN010000097.1 GCA_947588855.1 uncultured Lachnospiraceae bacterium | reverse complement strand
AAATGCCCGATACGTGTCCTCCCGCAACCCCTTCATTCCCGGTGCCGATGACGATAACATTTCTCCCGAATCCGGCCGCAGCGTCAATGTAGGTCTCAAGAAGACTGGTACCGTCATGGGAACCATAGGTATTGCCGAAGCTGATATTGACCGCCACCGGCTTACCGGCCGCCGCCCCATACCGGACCGCCCAGTCAAGTCCCCGCATCAGCTCTGTGGTTCTGGGAAATCCCATGGCAGCCGGCATTCCAAGCTTCACCACCAACAGGCTGCTCTCACAGGCTACTCCTCCGTATCTTCCCAGACTCTCCCTGCCGTTTCCCGCCGCGATTCCCGCCACCGCCGTCCCATGGCCGCTGCCGTCAAACGACGGCACCAGCCTTCGGCCTTCTGCTCTGTTTCCTGTTTCCAGGGCACGGTTAATCTCCTCTTCGGTAAAAACTCGTTCCAGATTCTGGTCCCACAGTCTCTCGATTCTGGTGGTTCCGTCCGGATTGCGGAAATCCTCATGAAAATAATCAATTCCCGAATCCAGCACCGCCGTCAGCACTCCGCGGCCGGTCAGGTAGGGAAGGTAGGCGTTTCCCTCAATCTGCAGAGACGTAATACAAGAGGCTGACTTTGCCTGATTTACGGCAAAATACAGCCTCTTGGGTTTCTCAATATATTCTACCTGGGACAGTCCGCTGACGGTACCGATCATGGACTCCGGAACTGTCAGAATCGAGTAGTTATTCAGCAGACGATAGCCGCGGATGGAAGCGCCCTGCTTCTTTCCAGTATTATCGGACTTGGCTGCGCCCGAATTCTCCCCGGCGCTGCCATCCACGGCCGAGCCCGAATTCTCTTCGGCGCTGCCATTCCCGACTGAGTCCGAATTCTCTTCGGCACTCCCATCCGGCCCTGCGCCATTCTCCGGATTCTCATACTCTACAAAATACGGCAGGGGGCCGCTGTGTTTTACGATCAGTTCCCAGGTCCGCTCCTGCCGGTTATATCCTGTAGACAAAGTTTCGGAAGCTTCCAGCTCCTGAGACGTCGCCTCCAAAGACAAATTCAGGAGATTTTCCAGTTTCTGGTTCTGCATGAGCACCTCACAAAAACGTCTCATGCTATCCTATGATTTACGCCTCTTCCATATACCGGTGAAGCGTCGCTCTCACAGCTCCCGGACCAGCCAGAAGCTGCCCGAACATGTCCTCGATCGTTCCGGCAAGTCCAGCACGCACCAAATCCGTTCCGAACAGCACCGGATTGGACAGAATCGGCTCCAGCTTTCCTGCCGCGCTGGCCGGATCTCCCAGAGTGATTCCCGTCATCTGGATCTTCAGCTTCTCCAGCATGGGATCGCTGCTCAGCTCCATGGACTTTCCTTCATCATCTACGCCAAGAAGATACCGAAGCCATCCTGCGATGACCAGCGGAATCGCCGTCAGACTGGTGATGTCCAGCTTCTCGTCCGCCAGATAGGACTTAATAGTCTCGCCGAAGCGGACCGGGATCTTCTGGCTGGTGTCCGTCGCAATCCTCTGGGGCATATCCGGGATAAACGGATTGGGCAGACGGCAGTCCACTACCTCATGGATGAACTCCATAGGCTTTATGATTCCGGGATCTGTCACTACCGGCATCCCCTCTGTATATCCAACCCTCTCCACCAGCTTCTTCAAATCCTCGTCCTTCATTTCCGCCGCAATCCGGTCATAGCCCAGGAGACAGCCGTACACTGCCAGGGCCGTGTGCAGCGGGTTCAGGCAGGTAGTCACCTTCATCCTCTCCGTCCGGTTCACCGTGTCACGGTCCGTCAGGTACACCCCGGCTTTCTCCAGAGGCGGACGTCCGTTGGGGAAACGGTCCTCCACCACCAGATACTGAGGCACTTCCGCATTGACAAAGGGCGCTATGTAGGTGTTCTTTCCGGTGATCACCGGGGCCATTTCCTCGATCCCGTCAGCTTCCAGAGCCGATTCCACCTCGGCTGCCGGACGGGGCGTGATCTTGTCGATCATGGTCCAGGGGAAGGATACCTCCGTCTCATCGGTGAGCCATTCCACAAAGGCCGCCGGAACATGGCCTCTCCTCTGCCATTCTCCTGCCACTGTCACCAGACTCGCGCGCAGCTTCTCTCCGTTATGGCTGCAGTTGTCCATACTGACCACCGCCAGAGGAGCTTTACAGGTGCGGAACCGTTCATACAGAAGCGCTGCCACCATACTCATGGCATGGCGGGCTGTCCGCGGACCGCCTTCCAGGTCCGCCTCCACCACCGGGAAATAATGTCCCTTCAGATCCGTAAGGGCATAGCCTTTCTCCGTGATGGTAAAGCTGATCATCTGAAGGGATGGGCTGGCAAATACGTTCTTTAAATACTGCATGGATTCCAGGTCGCCGGAATCCGCTTTCACGCCCCGGGCTACGCTGGCCACGATCTCCCGCTCCATGGAACCGTCGGGGCACAGGCTGACCATCATGGTCAGATTATCGTATGGCTCGTAAATCTGATCGATAATATCGTAATCAAAGGTTTCCGCCGCAATGATGCCGCTCTTCTGCAGTCCCTGCTCCAGAAGACGCTGCTGCAGCACGGCGATAAAACCGCGGAAGATGTTGCCCGCCCCGAAATGCACCCACACCGGCTCTTCTTCCGTAGCGGAAATCATGGCCTCCACATCAAAACCGGGCAGCTTTACTCCGGCCTTCTCCCAAGCAGCTGTTTCCTTCAGTTCTTTCCGACACAGCTTCATTTCTCCTGTTCTCCTTCCTCTGCTATTCTTTCTATAATATCCATATAATCGGAACAATATTTTTCATAAAGAGGCATCATCGCCTCACGGAACCGCGCCCTTTCCTCGGCAGACAGTTCGGTAACCGTACATCCCGCCTCCCGAACCCGGCGCTCAGAATCCTCAGACCTGCGGGTCCAAAGCTGCCGCTCGTACTCGGCGGATTCCCGGGCGCACTGACGAAGAATCTCCTGATCCTCCGGTGACAGCTTCTCCCATGTAATCTGAGAGATCATCTGCACTTCCGGCAGCCGGCTGTGCTCATCCACCGTATAGTAGGGAGCCACCTCATAGTGATTCATGGATTCGTAGGAAGGCCAGTTGTTCTCCGCTCCATCGATCTCGCCGGTCTCCAGGGCAGAATAAACTTTATCATAGCTTAACGGCACTCCTGTGCCTCCCAGGGCCTCGATCATCTCTGTCATCATGGTGGATTCCTGAACGCGAATCTTTAAACCTGCCACATCTTCCAGCTTCTCAATGGGCTTCTTCGCCGTGTAGAAGCTTCTGGCTCCGGCATCATACCAGGAGAGTCCTACCAGTCCGTAATCCTTCAGCTTTCCCATGAACTCCTGCCCGATATCGCTTTCCAGAACTCTCCACATATGTTCCGAATCCACATACAGATAGGGCATCTGCAGCACATTCAGCTCCGGCACAAACTCCGCCACGGACCCCATAGAAGCCCGGACAAAATCGATGCCTCCGTACTGAAGCTGCTCCACCACCTCCTGCTCATCCCCCATGATGCCCTCCGCACGGACCAGGATCTGGATTCTCCCGTTAGTCCGTTCCTTCACCAGCTCCGCGAATTTATAAGCACCTCTGGTGGTAGGATAGTCCTCCGCCTGATTCTCCGAATACGTGAAGACATATTCCGGAACCGTTTCCGTCTCCTGTGGTTTTTCTGCCGAAGGGCCGCAGGAGACGACAGATGCGCAGGTCAAAAGCGCGACGGTGCAAAGCACCGCCGCACGATGATATTTCTTATCTGTAAAGGAACATCTTTCTTTCGCCATCTGTACCTCTTTCCCGCACAGGCAGTTACGCGCCGCTTGTTTTTCCTTTGCGCTCGTTACATGGCTCCCAGCAGTGTAGGCAGTCCCAGGCTGATCATAGGAATGTAAGTGATCAGAAGCAGCGTAATGATCATGCAGATGTAGAAGGGCAGGGTCGCCTTTACCACTCGCTCCATGGGCTCCTTGGCCACGGCGGAACCGATAAACAGTACAGCGCCAACGGGAGGAGTCAGAAGTCCGATGCCGCAGTTCAATACCACCATGATGCCGAACTGGATGGGGTTGATTCCGATGGAGGTTGCAATGGGCAGCAGGATTGGCGTAGCGATCAGGATGATGGGGGCCATATCCATAATGCAGCCCAGAACCAGCAGAATAAGGTTCAGCATCAGCGCCAGCAGGTAAGGATTGGTGGTAATTCCCGTGATGGCGCTGGCCGCCAGCTCCGGAACGTGAAGCATGGTCAGGCAGTAGCCGAACACGTTGGAGGTGGCGATCAGAATCAGCACGATAGACAAGGTATCCACACAGTCTCCGAGAACTCTCCACACGCCCTTCCAGTCAAGGCCCTTGTAGATAAACACGCTGACGATCAGGCTGTAGATAACAGCGATAGCCGCGGACTCGGTAGCGGTGAACACGCCGCCTACCACACCAAACACCACGATCAGCACGGCTGCCAGAGCCCAGAAGGATACGGATAGCTGCTTTAACAGTCCCTTAAGGCTGAATTTCTCCCCTTTGGGATAATTGCGCTTTACAGAGATGATGTAGGAACCGATCATCAGGCTGACTGCCAGCAGGGCGCCGGGAATGTATCCGGCCAGGAACAGAGCGCCCACAGAAATGCCGCCGGCCGTGGTGGCGTAGATAACCATGTTGTGGCTGGGAGGAACCAGAAGGCCCTCACAGGAAGACGTAATGGTAACAGCTGTTGAGAAATCGGCGTCATAGCCCTGGTCTACCATCATGGGGATCAGGATGGAGCCAAGAGAAGCCGTATCGGCAGAAGCAGAACCGGAAATACCGCCGAAGAAATAGGATGCCACAATATTAACCATGGCCATGCCGCCCCGCATCCAACCGACGCAGGAGTTGGCCAGAGCAATCAATTTTTCAGAAATGCCGCCGGTACCCATCAGGCAGCCCATGGTGATAAAGAAAGGAACCGCCATCAGGCTGAAGGAACTGATACCGCGGACCATCTGCTGACACACAACGCTTAAGGAGTTGCCCATCTTCAGCAGACACAGCACGGAGGACAAAGCCACCGCATAGGCGATGGGGAATCTCAAAAATACCATGATAAAAAATGTTCCTAACAGAACAGCAATCGCACCAGTATTGACAGCCATGCCTTAGTCCTCCTTTATAAAGAATTTCTTGATATCGTTGTACAGAGCCTCAAGCTGGAATACGAACATGGCGACTCCGGCAAGAGGGATTGGAAAATACATCCAGAACCTGGACAGCCAGGGCATACTTACATAGGTGCCTTTGGCGCCAAGGCCTGACGCGTACTGCCACCCTACCACAATCATGATGATGGACAGGGCGAACACGGCGATATCCGCCACCACATCCAGAACCCGGATCAGGGTAACAGGCAGATAGCGGTCCAGAGCGGTCATGCGGATATGGGCGCCACGGCGGATAGCCAGCGCTGCCGCCAGAACCGCCATGTAGGACATGAACGTCAGAACCACTTCTTCCGACCATGCCGGATCGGGAATAAACGAAATGTAACGGCCTGCCACCGCCATGCTGGTGATGCACACATCGCCGATGAGCAGCAGTTTGCAGATAACCATAACTACTTTATAGGTAAAGTCGTAAAGCGGCTTTATCTTGTCCACTTTTTCAAAAATAGACGGCATACTGTTTCCCCCTTCTTTTCTTTACGGAAGGCCTGCCCAGACAGGCACTTTCTGAATACATGCCAGCGTAATTCAAAACAGGGGCTGTTGCAGAAATATTACAGTGCAGCATTCTGCAACAACCCCTTCCTTTTCCTTACTGAAGGTCTACCAGCTTCTGGTACAGATCTTCCAGTCCTTTGGTATTGTCAGCAATAACCTGAGCGGTAGCTTCCTGCCACGGGGTCTTGTCCGGAACGTCCACAACATTGATTCCGGAGGCCTTCAGCTCTTCCAGAACCTCGTTCTCAGCGCTCTCGGAGTTGGCGCGGTTGTTCTCAGAAGCGTATGCGCCGGCTTCCATGATGATAGCTCTCTGATCCTCGGTCAGCTTGTTGTTCCAGGCGTCATCGGTGATGATAACCTGAACAGCGCCCAGAGTATGTCCATCCAGAATCAGGTTGGGAGCAACCTCCTGGAAGGCGTTGGACTTGTAGTTGGCGATAGGCTGCTCAGCGCCGTCAACCACGCCGGTCTGCAGAGCGGAATACAGCTCGTTGAAAGCAACCACGGTGGGGTTGGCTCCAAGGCCGTTGACCAGTCCGTTCATAACCGGGTCATTGGACACACGCAGCTTCATGCCTTTCAGATCCTCAATGCCGTTCACCGGCTCTTTTGTGAAGAAATGACGGAAACCTTCCTCGCCGTACCACAGGCCGCGGACGCCGGAACCGTTGTCAACAGGCTCAAGCAGGAATTCCTGGGCCAAGTCGCTGGTTGCGAAATTCCAGAAATGCTCACGGCTTACGAATACGTAAGGCAGGGACAGAAGCATGGACTTCTGGCCGCCGTAGCTGGTCAGGGCAAATGCGGAAATACGGGCCATATCGATGGTGCCGCCGCCGCCAAGCATGGTGTCAAGAACAACTTCCTCAGCGCCCAGAACGCCGCTGGCCTGGACGTCGATGGTAATCTTGCCGTCAGACAGCTCTTCTACCTTGCTCTTGAAATCCGTGGCCATCTTGCCGACGATGGTATCCAGGGGGTTCACCTCTGCGTATACCAGGGTCACCTCAGGCATGTTGGCTGTGTCGTACTTTCCGGAAGCCGCTGCTTCGCCCTCGGCTGCCGCCTCGGTCTCTGCCTCTGCCTCAGCAGCCTGAGTCTCAGCCGCTGCCGCGGTGGTCTCTGCTGCCGCTGCCGTCGTGGCAGTCTCAGGAGCATGCATTCCGCAGCCGGCCAGAGAAGCCGCCATAGCCGCGCAAAGTACGGTTGCAACTAATTTTCTTCTCATAAAACTTTCCCTCCTTAAATTGTGCTTTGTTTCATTTACCTGAAAGCACATACCTTCAAGTATACTTTTATTATACATTCGGGAAAGTTTTTGTGAAAATGGTAAATTCTTGTGAATCATAGTAGGATTTTATCTATTTTATGACACTATTTTATACACTTCTGACAAAATATCGACAAAGTATACGCATTCACTGTCGGAATAATTCCGTCCGGTAATCGGAAGGGCTCCGACCCGTAACTCTGCGGAATACTTTGGCAAAATAGTTGGGATCTCCATATCCCACGGCCTTTCCGATTTCTTTTATATTGACCGTAGGCTGCTCCATCATGGACTTGGCCATGCCGACCCGGTACTCCGTCAGGAAAGAAGTGAAATTTTTTCCGAAACACTGCTTGAACAGCTTACAGAAATACGCCTCGGAATAGTTCATGGCACGTGCCAGATCCTGCATGGAAATATCGTACATGTAGTTCTCCCGAACATATCGGTCGATCATATCACGCACCTTCCACAGACGGCTGTTCTCGAAATCCTCCGATCCCTCCTGGGGCATATCCGCCCCACGAAAAGATATGCCTCCCACAGCTGCCGACGCAGTCGGTTTCTCGGGCACAGCTTCCAAAACCTCTGGCGCGGCCGGCTTCTCCGTCTGGCGGATTGCCTCCTCCAGAAGAAGCAGAAGCTCCGTCTCGTCATAGGGCTTCAGAAGATAATCCATGGCCCGGACCGTAATCGCCTTTCTTGCATACGCAAACTCATCAAAAGCCGTCAGAAAAATAATACAGCAGTCCTTGTCTTTCTGCCGTATCCGCTCCGCCGCCTCGATTCCGTTGATTCCCGGCATCTCAATATCCAGAATCAGAATCCGTATATCGTTGGCCTCGAAAAGCTCCAGCACCTGCCGGCCGTTCTCTGCCTCGTAGATAGCGCACCGGTCGCCAAGATTTTTATGCAGTGTCTTGTACAGCACCTTTCTCTCCAGCATCTCATCATCCGCGATTAAAAGTCCAATCATGGAAGTTCTCCTTTCCCGTCCCTTTTCTTTTCTCCTGCATCGTTCCCGCTGCTTCCGCTCTACAGCCCTTCCGGTTTCTCCTGAGGAATCCGGAGCTGTATGACGGTGCCGCAGTTTACTCTGCTGTACACCCCAACCCCTCCATCCGGATACATGGTGTGGATTCTCTGGTAGATATTGCCCAGTCCGATACCGATCCGAGCTGTTTGATGACTCTCAAGATCCTTGAGAAGAGCCTGTCTGGTCCCCTCATCCATTCCGATTCCTGTGTCTCCTATGGAGATGGTCAGCATATTGTCCTTCTCCCAGACGCGGAGGAATATGCGGCCGCCCTGCTCTTTTTTCGCCAGCCCGTGGACGATGGCATTCTCCACCAGAGGCTGCAGGGTAAATGCCGGCACCATAGCCGTCATATCATCCACCTGGCAGTCCAGATCATAGCGGATCCGCTCTCCGAAACGCATCTTCTGAATATACATATAATCCTGAACTACACTCAGTTCCTGCCTGAGGGGAACGATCTGCTCCGACGTCTTCAGATTGTAGCGGAACAGATTGCTCATGCTGGTAATCATCCTCTCCGTGGTGTCCGCATCCTCCAGCTTCGCCATACACGCGATAATGTTCAGCGTATTAAAAAGGAAATGAGGATTAATCTGGCTTTTCAAAAGTTCCAGCCGGGTAGCCTGAAGATTCTTCTCGATCTCCACCTTCTGCATTTCTTCTTTGTGGAGCAGCTCCGCCATCTCATAATTCTGCTTCAGCGTCTGAATATATCCTTCCGTGGCGTGCTTCATCTTGTTAAACGCCCGGACCATCTCGCCCATCTCATCCCGGTTCTCCACCGTCAGATCCCCGCCGCTGAAATCATTGACGGCTATCTTGCGGGTAGCATCGGCCAGCTTCTCCATAGGTGATACCACCGCGCGCGATACCAGAACGGTCACCGCCATCACAATAGCGATGAGCACCGCCGCCAACAGCATGATCAGATACGGCAGCCGGTAAAAGATAGGAACCTGCTGCTGATAACTAGCGTTTCCGGTCTCCATGGTCAACTGCAGAAGCTGCCTGGCATAGGTCTGAAGATATTCCTGCATGGAATAGACCTGATACAGACTGGAGATATAGCCCTGGTCCTCCTGATTCATGTCAAGAACCGTATCCCTGAACTGACAGTAATTCTCATAGGAATTACGGATGCTCCAGGTTTTGGCATAGCGGGCCTGGCCAACCACTTCATAATCATAAGGCAGCCTTTCCAGATTTTTCGCGGTCTGGTCACAGGCGTTCTCATAAGCCTGCCGGTTCTCTTCCGTCCTGTCCCGCGTATACTTCTCGAAGGCCGCCGCCTCCAGCTCCATTGCCTCCTGAAAATCGTAGCATACCCCGTTGTCATCCAGTATAACATTAAAGCTTCCCAGAGAAAAATCCATCAGAAAAAAGCTGAACATGGCAGAAAGGCCGACGATCAGAATTACCACGCCGGCATAAATGCCCAGTTTCTTTTTCAGAGATATCCCCAGCCAAAAATCCTTCACGTACCGCATTGTCCATCCTCTTTTTGCGCCGCCCTTCGCCGGAAGCGCCCCGATATTCTGATTATATCTGTTTTCGGCTGAAAATACAAGAAATCCTTCATCCATTTAAGATAATCGTCTTTGCAAATGATCTGACAGCATGATATAAAAGAAGATGCCAAAGCACATGCTCTGGCATCATCATTTACATACTGGTATTAACAAAATCAATCAGGACTAGACAACATTACGCTCTGGACAGATACTCGCCTGTTCTGGTATCGATCTTGATCCGGTCTCCGGTGTTGACAAACAGCGGAACGAACACAGTAGCGCCGGTCTCGACGACGGCAGGCTTGGTAGCGCCCGTAGCCGTATCTCCCTTGAAGCCCGGCTCCGTGTCGGTGATCTCAAGTTCAACAAACAGAGGCGGCTCCACGGAGAACACCTTGCCGTTATAAGAGCAGACCTTGCACATCTCATTCTCTTTCACAAATTTCAGGGCATCGCCAATTAGCTCGCTGCTCAGCGCCACCTGCTCATAGGTGTTGGTATCCATAAAGTTATATAAATCGCCGTCAGCATACAGATACTGCATATCCACTCTGTCAATCCTGGCAGCAGGGAACTTCTCAGTGGGACGGAACGTCTTCTCAACTACGCCTCCGCTTATCACGTTCTTAATCTTAGTTCTCACAAAAGCAGCGCCCTTGCCTGGCTTTACATGCTGGAATTCCAAAATCTGATAGACATTGCCGTCGATCTCCAGTGTTACGCCATTCCTAAAATCGCCTGCTGATATCATAAATGATAATCCTCCTTATATATCTGGTTACTTTCTCATTAGTCCATTCTATCTTATACTAAAAACGGTATCGTTTCAACTGTTTTTTGCATTTTTTACAAAATTGCCCTCAGATCCTGCCCGTCAGGTAATCCATGGCAAGCACGTACCCCTTCAATCCAAGTCCGACTATCTGACCGGTACAGACAGGCGCTGTCACCGACACATGGCGGAATTCCTCTCTCTTATGAACATTGGAAATATGGACCTCGATGATTGGGACCTCGATGGACGCCAGCGCGTCCCGAATGGCGTAGCTGTAATGGGTAAAGGCTCCGGGATTAATGATAATTCCTTCCACCTTTTCATGGTAAGCGGCCTGGATCCGGTCGATGATCTCTCCCTCGCAGTTGCTCTGAAACACATCCAGATCATGCCCTTCCGCCTCCGCCTTATTCTTAAGCATGGTCACAAGATACTCATAATCTTCCGTACCATAGATTCCTTTTTCCCGGATTCCCAGGAAATTCAGATTGGGACCGTTTATCACAAGAAGCTTCATATTCTCATATCTCCTTTTCTCTTTTTACACAAACAGATACGCTTCCGCCCGCGCCCATTCATCCCGTGCGGACTTACGCGGCGCCGCGCTCTCTCAGTGACTGTCCTTCAGTCTGTCCAGAATCTCCGCCGCGATAACCTCAGGCTTTTTTCCGTCTGTTTCCACCGTTATGTGAGCGGCCTCACGATAAACGGGATCGCGCTGCGTCAGAAGCGATTTCACCTTCCCGCTCTTATCCTCCCCCTGAAGAAGGGGTCTGGTCGTATCTCCCGCCAGGCGCTGAAGCACTGTCTCCGGCTTCACCTTAAGGTAAACAACCATGCCCATAGTCTTAAGGGCTCTTCGATTCTCCTCCTTAAGCGGCATTCCGCCTCCTGTGGAAATAACCGCAGGAAACTTCATGGCAGCCAGCTCCTGAAGGACTTCCGTCTCCGTCTGACGAAAAGAAGCCTCCCCACGGTCCGCGAAAATCTCTCCGATAGTCATTCCCGCCCGTTCTTCGATCATGGCGTCCGTATCAAGAAGCTTTCGGGAAAGCTTCCGGGAAAGCTTCCTTCCAACCGTGGACTTTCCGGCTCCCATAAAACCGATCAGTATGATATGTCTATCCATGAAGCCGTTCCTCCATCATATCACGCGCCTGGTCAACGACATCCGCCGGTACTTTCACCCGGGGATCCCAGAGCTCAAGCGCCGCAATCCCCTGATAAATCAGCATGTCCAGCCCATTGATGGACCGTCCCCCGGCTTCCTCCACGTACTCCATGAACCGGGTCCTGGCCGGAGTATAGACTACGTCCGCCGCCTGACTGATCTTTCTATAAAATGCTCTGTCCTCAATGACGGCATGGCCTTCATTGGGATGCATCCCCACGCTGGTAGTCTGAACCGCCAGATAGGAATC
>CANQBN010000096.1 GCA_947588855.1 uncultured Lachnospiraceae bacterium | reverse complement strand
GAACAGCAAACCGCAGTATAGAGCCGATAATAGGGCCCTCCGTCATATCTCGTTTCATTTTCTGCACTTTCCCTTTCCAGTCAACGCATGCTCTGCCTTGAGTTTATCTTTCACCTGCCGCAGGCTCTGCCTAAAGTTTAACACAGGCCCGGCGGTTTGTCACTACTGCGGCCCCGGCCCAACAGGCCAAAACATAAAAAGCAGTTGACTTTTACCGGAAATCATATCATACTTTCCATATAATGAGGTTACTATGATGCACGGATTGCTCCGCGCTTTGCGAAGTCCGTAAAAGGAGGAAACCCTTATGTTTGCAGAGATCGCACAAAAGCAAAAATCTCTATCTCCATACCACGAATATCCCTCAGCTTCCGACCGGAAGGCCTGGGAGGGGCTGCCCGGGGAGTTGAAAGACGCCCTGATTCAGGAGGGTGAAAAATACCTGGGCTATGAATATCCCCTTATCCAGGCCACTGATTATATGGAGTTTTGCCGGAATGGGAACCGGGTCCATTACGAAGATAAACAATTTAGCCGCAGGCTGGCCCTAAACGCCCTGGTTTTGGCAGAATGCGTGGAATATAAAGGCCGCTTCTTGGACGACATTCTCAACGGCATCTGGCTTATCTGTGAAGAAAGCGGCTGGCAGCTTCCCGCCCACAATTCATATGAACAGGATGCGGTGCAGCTTCCTCTTCCGGATATAACCCGGCCTGTTGTAGATCTGTTTGCGGCGGAAACCGGAGCCGTCCTGGGCGTGACAGAATACCTGCTGCGGGACGCTTTCGCCCGGATAAGCCCGGCTGTATCCGTTATGATCAACCATAACCTGACCTGCCGGATATTCCGCCCGTACCTGTCAGAGCATTTCTGGTGGATGGGCAACGGTGTTTCCCACGTAAATAACTGGACCTCCTGGTGTACCCAGAATGTGCTTCTGGCCGCTTTCACCCGCGAAGATACCGGCATGTGGGAACAGATTTTCCAGAAAGCATGCCGCAGCCTGGATTATTTCCTGGCGGAATACGGGGAAGACGGCTGCTGCGACGAGGGCGCCCAGTATTACCGCCATGCCGCCCTGACTCTTTTTAATGCCATTGAAGTGCTTAACTACATATCCGGCGGCAACTTTGGGCCGGTCTACCGTGAAACTAAAATCTACAATATAGCCGCTTACATCCAAAACGCCCATGTAGCAGGCCCCTACTATGTAAATTTTGCCGACTGTTCGCCCAGGGCGGGCCGCTGCGGCGTGCGGGAATATCTGTTTGGAAAACGGACCGGCAACCATTCCCTTATGGAGTTTGCCGCCGGCGATTATCAGAGCGCAGATATCCATGAAAAACTGGATACAGGGGAACACAATACGTTCTACCGGCTTCAGGCCGCATTCTGCCATGAGGAAATAAGCCAGATAACCTGCTCTGAGCAGGCCTCTGCTCCGCCCGATATCTTCTACCCCAGCGCGGGCCTTTTTATCGCCCGGGACAGCCGGTACTGCCTGGCCGTCAAGGCAGGGGACAATGCCGACAGCCACAACCACAACGACACCGGCAGCTTTACCATTTACAAGGACGGGCAGCCTCTGTTTATCGATATCGGGGTGGAATCTTACACAAGAAAGACGTTTTCTCCCCAGCGCTATGAAATCTGGACCATGCAGTCCGCCTGGCATAACCTGCCTACCATCGGCGGCCTTATGCAGAAGGATGGAAGCGCATATAAGGCCACCCAGGTAGAATATGTCCTGAGGCAGGAAGAATCCTGCATTTCCATGGACATTGCCCAGGCCTACCCGGACAGCCGCATTCTCTCCTATATCCGCAGGGCTTCTTTGAAAAAAGAGCAGCGGATTCTCATTGAAGACAGCTTCCGGCTGGCGGAGCCATTGCCTGTAGTCCTGTCCCTTATAACCTGTGAAAAGCCGGTTATCCTGCCGGCTGAGGGTAACACTTCTGAGTGCGGTTCTACCGAAGCAAATACTGTCTGCCAGATGCAGATAGGCAGTCTCGGCCAGTGCCGCATAGCCGGCGTAACACGTGCGGAGACAGAGGAGGTTCCCATCCATGATCCGCGGCTGGCCGCCGCATGGCCCAAGAGCGTCTACCGCACCCGGGTCACTGCCATCGGAAATTCTGTTTCCCTGGAGATTTTCTGAACACAGCTATGAAACCGGCCTGCAAAGACCCGCACCTGGGCACACGCGGCAGGCCCGCAAGGAGGTTTTCATGATTCTATCCTGCAGCCACATCAGCAAGGCATTCGGAACGGATGTGGTACTGAATGATGTTTCTTTTCACATAGAAGATTACGAAAAAGCGGCCGTCGTCGGAATCAATGGCGCCGGCAAATCCACTCTCCTAAAGATTATCGTAGGGGAACTGGCGGCCGACGAGGGTATGGCCGTTCTGTCCAAAGGAAAGACCCTGGGCTACCTGGCCCAGCAGCAGGATCTCACCAGCCACCGGACTATCTACGAGGAACTTCTGGAGGTAAAACGGGCCGTTATTGACATGGAAGAACGGATCCGCCAGCTGGAGATTGAGATGAAGCATGTCTCCGGCTCGCAGTTAGACGATATGTTTGAAACCTATACCCGTTTAACCCATGAATTTGAATTGGCGGAAGGTTACGGTTATCGCAGCGAGATTACAGGGGTTCTAAAAGGGCTGGGATTTTCGGAAGACGAATTTTCCCAGGAAATCTCCACCTTATCCGGCGGGCAGAAAACCCGGGTATCCCTGGGAAAACTGCTGCTGTCCAAACCGGACATGATCCTCCTGGACGAACCTACCAACCACCTGGACATGCAAAGCATTGCCTGGCTGGAAAATTATCTCCTGAATTACAAAGGCGCCGTCATCATCGTGGCCCACGACCGATATTTTCTGGATAAAATCGCCATCAAGATCATCGAACTGGACGGCGGAAAAAGCATGGTATTTCAGGGCAATTATTCCGCTTACAGCCAGAAGAAGGCCATGCTCAGAGATGCACAGCTGAAAGCATACTTAAACCAACAGCAGGAAATCCGGCATCAGGAGGAAGTTATTGCCAAGCTCCGTTCTTTCAACCGTGAAAAATCCATTAAGCGGGCTGAAAGCCGCGAGAAAATGCTGTCTAAAATCGAAATTCTGGACAAGCCCACACAGATCCGGGACGACATGCACATTCGCCTGGAGCCGGACACGACCAGCGGAGAGGATGTACTGACCATCCGGAATTTGGGTAAATCTTTCGGCGACAACCACCTGTTTGACCACGTGGACATTGATATTAAGCGGGGAGAGCGGGTAGCCGTTATCGGAAACAATGGAACCGGAAAAACCACCCTTTTAAAAATCATCAACGAGGTACTGCCTGCAGACTGCGGCGAGGTGACCCTGGGGGCCCGGGTAAAAATTGCTTACTACGATCAGGACTACCAGGTACTCCACATGGAGAAAACTCTTTTCGATGAGCTGCAGGATACCTATCCCAATCTAAACAACACCAAAATTCGCAGCGTCCTGGCAGCTTTTCTTTTCACCGGCGACGACGTTTTCAAACGGATTCAGGATTTAAGCGGCGGCGAGCGGGGCCGCGTTTCCCTGGCCAAGCTGATGTTGGCGGACGCCAATTTCCTGATTCTGGACGAGCCTACCAACCATCTGGACATCACCTCCAAGGAGATTCTGGAGGACGCCCTGAACAGTTATACGGGCACGATCCTCTATGTGTCCCATGACCGGTATTTTATCAACCGGACCGCCACCAGGATTCTGGAACTGACCGGCCAGACTTTCTTAAATTATATTGGAAATTACGACTATTATCTGGAAAAGAAAGATGTGATAAATCAGGCCTATCTGGGTTCCGCAGAATCCCCAGGACACGCCTCCGGCCAGACATCCGGCCATTCGGCCGGCAGCGCCGCTTCCCCTGCAGGCAAACAGGACTGGCAGGCACGCAAGGAGGAACAGGCACGGCAGCGGAAACGCCAAAATGATTTAAAGAAGATGGAAAATGAAATCGCCGCCCTGGAAGAACAGGACGGCCAGTTGGACGAGCAGCTGATGAACCCGGAGGTTGCCGCAGACCCGCAGAAGCTTCTGGACATTCACCATCAGAAAGAATCCATCAAAGAACAGCTGGACATTCTATATGAGAAGTGGGAGACGTTAGCGGAGGAATAAAGGGCCATACGTAACCCGCCACTCATCAGCCCCTCCCCCACTCCCACTTAATTCAGCTTCCGCAGCATATGGTTTTCTCCGTGTTTTAACAAGGAAAGGAATTATCTCTTATGAAAAAAATGCCACTCAGGCGAATCCTGGCCATCGCCGGCCTGATCATCATCGCTGGGCTTTACGCCCTCACCATTATCTGTTCTCTCATCGGAACTCCCTTTGCCAGAAGCTGCCTGATGGCATCTCTCTTCTGCACCATCGTGGTACCGGCGGTTATTTACGGATTCCTCATAATCACGAAACAGACTCTGGGCGACAACCAGAAGCAGATGGCGGAGAAAGAAACGCAGGGGGAAAATCCTGGGCAGCAAAAAGACAAGGCACAGGATTAGACACAGGCAAACTTAGACGCAAACTCAGGCGCAGGCTTCAGCGGAAAGCATCCAAAGGCCAGCACACATCTGATAACGTTACTCGTATCTCAGCGCCTCAATGGGATCCTCCCTGGCCGCCTTCAAAGCCGGATACATCCCGAAAAACGCTCCCACTGCCGCCGCAAAGGATACCGACAGGATCACCGCGGCAGGCCGGATGACCACCTGCTGATGGAGCAGGCTTCCTGCCGCGCTGAGAATTCCGGAGGCAAACAGTACGCCGATGGCGCCGCCAACGGCAGACAGGATCGCGGATTCAATAAGGAACTGCAGGAGAATGTCACCAGTACGCGCTCCCAGCGCTTTGCGGACTCCGATCTCCCGAGTCCGCTCCGTAACCGATACCATCATGATATTCATGATGCCGATCCCGCCCACCAGAAGGGAGATGGCCGCGATGCAGCCCATAGCTGCGGAAAACGCCGCCATGATCCCATCTAACTCCTTACTTTCTTCATCCGCCAGAAAAACATAAAAATCTTCCGGCTGGCGGCTCTTGGTCCGGGCAATATAGGCAACGAGCCGTTTTGTGAAATCCTGCATATCAACGCCTTCCTTGGCGTGCAGATAACAGGACAGGACTTTATCATTGGGATAGGTCAAAAGGGGCCAGGGGACGTAAGCGTAACCTTCATCCCTGGTAATCCCTTCCGCCAGCGCATAAAGCCAGTTGGTTTCTCTGGCGTAAACGCCGACCACCGTATACACGTCCGTATATCCGCGGATGGTCGTGCGGAACGTCCTTCCCACCACATTTTCTGTTCCGAACAGTTTCTTCGCGCCCTCCTCGTCAAGGACCACGTTCTTCCTGCGGCCGAGAATATCCTCCTCATTGAGGAACCGGCCCCGCTTCATGACAACCTTCACCACTTCCGGATAATTATAATCCACACCCGTAAAGTTCACGTTCAGACTGGCGCGTCCTGCAAGCGCTTCGCTTTTTGCCGAGATATCGGGGGACATGTGGGCAATCTCATCCTCAAACCGGCTGCGGATCTGGGCCAACTCGTCAATGGTATAATAATCGCTGTCTCTGATATCGGTAACCTTATCCTCGTCAATCTCTACATAGACCTGGGTTATACCGTAGAAATTATAAGCGTCTTCAATGACCAGACGCATGGTGTCGCCGATGGAAACGATGATGATCACCGAGCCGATGCCGATGATGATTCCCAGCATGGTCAAGAAAGATCTCATCCGATTAGCCTTAATGGCCTGAATCGCCATCCTTATATTTTCAATCAGCATCCCCGGCCTCCTCCCTTCTGCGCAGGCTTCTCCCGTCGTTTCTCTTTCGTTCCCGCCAGCCGTCTTTTTCGCACGTCAGCCTACTCATACCGCAGCGCCTCGATGGGTTCTTCCATGGCTGCCTTCCGGGCCGGATACAGCCCGAAAAACGCGCCCACCGCCGCAGCAAAGGATATGGCAGCGATCACTACGACGGGACGGATGACCACTTTCTGGGCAAGCAGGGCCCCGACTGCATAGAGGAGCCCGGATGCAAACAGCACGCCGATGAGGCCGC
Organism: uncultured Lachnospiraceae bacterium; assembly: GCA_947588855.1. Taxonomy (GTDB): domain Bacteria; phylum Bacillota; class Clostridia; order Lachnospirales; family Lachnospiraceae; genus UBA3402. Next base: position 5,692 of record CANQBN010000096.1, on the reverse strand, counting down.
CGAAAGCGGACAGAATCGCAGACTCAGTCAAAAACTGCAGAAGAATGTCCCCTGTTCGCGCTCCCAGCGCCTTGCGGATCCCAATTTCCCGGGTCCGTTCCGTAACCGATACCATCATGATGTTCATGATTCCGATGCCGCCTACCAGAAGGGAGATGGCCGCGATGCAGCCGATAGCCGCCGAAAATGCCGCCATATATCCGCTCAGCAGGTTGCTGCTCTCAAGCGACGAGTTGACGTAAAAATCCTCCAGTTCCCGGCTCTTGATCCGGGCGATATAAGCGGTAAGCCGCTTTATAAAATCTTCCATATCCACGTCTTCTTTCGCGTACACGCGGCAGGTCAGAAACCGGTCGTTGGGATAGGTCAGAATCGACCATGGAATATAACAGGCCCCCTCATCCCGGGTGACGGAAAACACAAGCCTGCGAAACAGGTTGGTTTCCTCCTCGCAGATGCCGACGACCGTATACTCGTCCGTATATCCGCCGATGGTCGTGCGGAACGTCCTCCCGACGGCATTTTCCGTTCCGAACAGCTTTTTCGCGCTGTCCGCGTCCATCACCACATGATTGCTGCGGCCAAGGACCTCCGCCTCGGTGAGAAAACGGCCGCTTATCATGACAATAGGCACCACTTCAGGAAAATTATAATCGACTCCCGAAAAATCGAAGATCATTTTGGAATGGCCCGCGGTCACCCTGCTTCTCGTGTCCGGAGCAGAATCAATATAGACGATCTCATCTTCAAACCGGCTGCGGATCTGCTCCAGTTCATCTATCGTATAATAATCGCTTTCTCTTACGTCCTTCACCTTTTCTTCATCAATCCGCACGCTGACCTTGGTAGCGCCGTTCTCGATAAAGGCTTCTTCAATGATCAGACGCATGCTGTCGCCGATGGAAACGATAATGATCACCGATCCGATACCGATAATGATTCCCAGCATAGTTAAGAGAGATCTCATCCGGTTGGCCCGGATAGCCTGAAAGGCCATCCTCATGTTTTCAATCAGCATCCGCCTCGGCCCCCTCTCTTCTGTACAGGCTGCCGTACAGACCGCTGAGATGCTGCTTCCCGCTCCGCTCCGTGGGATTCGGATTCTTCTCGTCGCTGATCATACAGCCGTCGGAAAAACGAAGGATGCGATCTGTGTAGGCGGCGATATTATCTTCGTGGGTGACGACGACAACCGTCGCTCCGGCATCATGGAGTTCCGAAAACATTTCCATGATCTCTATGGAAGCCACCGTATCCAGGTTTCCGGTAGGCTCATCGGCTAAAATCAGCGGCGGGTCATTGGCAAGGGCACGGGCTATGGCCACCCTCTGCCTCTGGCCGCCGGACATCTCATTGGGCATATGGGATAAGCGGGCGCCAAGCCCCACGCACTCCAGAAGCTCCTTCGCCCGCTTTGTCCGTTTTCCGGCCGGGATCCGCGCGTAAGTCATGGGCAGCTCCACATTTTTCAGGGCCGTTGTACGGGCAATCAGGTTAAAGGACTGGAACACGAAGCCGATCTTGCGGTTGCGGATAGCCGAGAGTTCGTTGGGAGTGAGATCCGCCACATCAATGCCGTCAAGATAATAATGGCCCAGCGTCGGCCGATCCAGGCAGCCGAGTATATTCATGAGCGTTGATTTTCCGGAACCGGAATGACCCATGATCGCCACAAACTCGCCGCGGCGGATCGTCAGATTGATCCGGTTTAAACCCAGTACCTTGATCGCGCCTGTGTCGTAAATCTTCGCAAGATCCACCAGGCGGATCAGCTCGTCCCCTGCTTTTCCCCCGTTTTTTTTCTCATTTTCAGAAAATGCAGTCTTCTCCGGCATAGCGTGCCCCCTTACTGCCGGGCGGCAGACGCCGCCATACCTTCGGTATAGTCCACGGAAGGCGCTTCCAGCACCTGCGTATTTTCATCGATTGTCTCGCCCTCTTCCGGGATCACTTCCATATTGATATCATCTTCAATGCCGATTGTGACCGGAATCTGATGGATCTCGCCGTTTCGGACAGTCTGTATGTAAAGCGTGTCTCCGATCTGCAGCACCGCAGAAACCGGGACTGTCAGCACATTTTCCGCCGTATCCAGGATGATCTTGGCGCGGGCCGTGATCCCTGCGATCAATTTCGTATTGGTATCCGTAATGCGGATTGTGGTCGGAACGACGCGCTCCGTGGAACTGCCGTCCTTTTCCTCGCCTGTCGGCGAGATTGAAACGATCTCTCCCCGCAGTTTCTCGCCGTTTAAAATATCAGCGGAAATCTCCACTTCCTGCCCCACGGAAACCTTTCCGATGGAATATTCGCTGATCTGCACCTTCATTTCAAGGGTATCCAGGTTCACAATCTCAAAAAGCGGGGTGTCATCCTCCGCCTTGTCGGCGAAACGTCCGACTCTGGTATTGACACGCACCAGCGTCCCGTCGATGGGGGAAAGGATCTGCGTATCCTCGATCTGCTCTAACGCTTTCTCATACTGAAGTTTCTCCGTCTCCACCTTTATGCGGTAGCTCTCCGGAGCTACTGCCCTGCCGTCTACGACCGTATAAGACTCACGTGTGAGAATCGCGTCATTCAGCGCTGCCTGCGCTGCTTCCAGGTCTACCTGGGACACACTGCCGCCGTCAAACAGCACCTTCATCCTGTTATAATAATCCTGCGCAGTCTTCACGCTTCTCAAAGCCTTCTCATAGCCCAGTTCCGCTTCTTTATCCATCTCCGCGCAGGTACTGACCGCCAAATCGTAGGAATTCTTCGCAATATCCAATTCTCTCTTCAAAGCGGTATCATCGAGAACCGCAATCAGCTGCCCCTTCGTTACCCGATCTCCCTCCGAAACCGCGATCTCCAGAATCTCCGCGTGAATATTAGACACAATGTCCACACTGTCCGTCCCGGAAACCGGCCCGCTGATCGTGAGCGTGCTTTCCATATCTTTGCGCACCGGGTTGATCACTGCTACCTGCACAGCATCTCCACCGCTGTTTCCGAACGCAAAAAAACCGATCACAACGGCAAGCAGAGCCGCCCCAATGACGATTCTGCGCCTGGGAATACGACGTTTCCGTTTTTTCTCATCCGGATTTTCCGAAAGATTCCCGCCCTGCCCCAGCAGGCGCTTAATCTCATCGTCAATTTTCTTCCCTGGCTCCGGGCTGCTTCCCGGAAAATCATTTCCGCCAGTCTCTTTTCCATCCTTTTGCCCGGCCTCCGGCCCAGCTTCCAAAAGGCCTTTTCCCTCTGTGTTCTCTGCTGCCATACTGCTCCTTTCCACTGCTGCGTTCTGCCATGCCCTTCGGACATGTTCCCTCCGGGAGATGCGCACGGTTCTGCACTCCATTCCGGTCGCAGGTGCCATCAGCATTTTCTCACACTGCGAAGCTCAAAAACCTGCGTTGCTTTCGTGAACATTATACCATGTCTTCCAGACATGCTCCCCCCGGGGGATGCGCACGGTTCACTTAGGTGTCTGCCTTCCCTTCGGTCAGGCGCGAACCGGCGCTGGTATAATCTCTATCGAGATTATACCATGGTTTCCGAAATTTCCGTACAGACGTTTACGCAATCAAAGCCGCACATTTTTGTAATAAATCCAAGAATTTCGATAAAGGGAAGCGCAGAAAAATCAACGATTTTTCCGTACCCGCCGCCAGATCTCGCAGGCCGCGCATACCACGCTCATTCCTGACGCGATACCAAGAGCGCACAGAAGCGTATCATATCCCCAGGCCTTTGCCTGAACCCAGTCCCTGCTCACAGCAGAGCGCATCATATAATACAGTCCGCTCCCGGGAATCAACGGCACGATTCCTGGTGTAAAAAGAACCGTCGCAGGCGTTTTCCTCTTCCTCGCCATCCAGGTGGCATATGCCTCCGTAAAAGCCGAGGCCAGGAAGGCGCCTGTAAAGGCTCCCATGGACAAACAGTGAGTTCCGGCCAGATAAGCCCCCCAGCAGACGACTCCGCCGAAGGACGCGGCCAACATCAGCTTATCGCACACCCCAAATATCAGACTAAACCCGGCAGCTCCCAGAAAAGACAGGATCAGTTGCTGTACATATATCATTTTCTCAACCTCCCATCAGATGCATGCTGATCATAAAGCCAGCGGCAAGTGCGCCGGCCCACAATATCGTTTCCGCCAGACGCATCAAGCCAAAAAGCGTATCACCCGTCAGGACATCCCGGACTGAATTGGTCATGGCGATTCCCGGTATCAGAAGCATAATATCTCCGATCATCACCTTATCCGGATGAAGGGCCGGAATCACTGCCCCCATCCCGCCAATCACGGTTCCGGCTGCTATAGAGCATATCAGGTAATAAATCACCCGGTTTGGCGCTATCTCTGTCCAAAGGCCCTGCAAATAGCAGATCACCGTTGCACAGGCGGCGGCAGCGGCGGCATCCGCGGCCGTCCCGCCAAAAAACAGGGCGAAGCTTGCGGCTGCCAGTATACTCCCCAGCCTCACCCGGCCGGACAGATTCTTTTCCGTTCTCAGTTCACGCAGTTCCCTGACCAGAACCTCTGCCGGAAACGGCTCAGTACAATACCGGCGGCTTAAATCATTCAGCCGCTCCAATTTCATAAAATTGGTATCCACTGCCCTTGTGATTCTCCTCATCTGTGTAATCTTTTCCTGGCCCGGCATCACCATGGTGACGATGATACAGGATGTAATCGCGAACACGTTCATCTCAAGAGCGCCGTAGGCGTTTCCCATGCGGACAAGCGTATCCTCAACCCGGCTCACCTCTGCGCCGGATAGCAAAAGCCCCTCTCCAACCTCCAGAAGACAGGCTGCAAACCGCTCTGATTCTTTCATTTTCTCCTCGCAGCTTTTCATTTTCAGTCAATTTCTAATTTTCATTTTCCGGCATATTGACATACTTCAAAAACCTCCGGCGCACTTACGCCGGAGGCAGTTTCTTTCTGTGTTTCAGCTGACAATAGATGCCTCGCCAAACTCCTGACATCGGCCCCGCACAAACTTACACATTCCGGTAGATGATCTCGTCTCTCCCCGGTCCGTTGGATACCATGGTGATTGGAACACCGATTTCCTTTTCAATAAACTCAATGTAACTACGGCAGTTCTCCGGAAGATCTTCATACTTACGGATTCCGCGGATCTCGCATTTCCAGCCGGGAAGCTTCACATAGACAGGTTTTGCCTTCTCAAGCTTCACCGTCGTCGGGAAATCTTTTGTAACCTCTCCGTCAACCTCGTAACCTACGCAAATTGGAAGTTCATCCAAATAACCCAGGACATCCAGAACCGTCAGGGCCACCTCCGTAGCGCCCTGGATCCGGCAGCCATAACGGGTCGCCACAGCGTCAAACCATCCCATGCGCCTGGGCCGGCCGGTGGTCGCACCAAACTCTCCGCCGTCACCGCCTCTGCGTCTCAGTTCATCTGCCTCATCTCCAAAAATTTCACTGACGAATGCACCCGCCCCTACAGCGCTGGAGTATGCCTTCACAACGGTTATGATATCTTTGATCTCATAGGGCGGAATTCCGGCTCCGATAGCGCCGTAAGCCGCCAGAGTGGAAGAAGAAGTCACCATAGGATAGATTCCATGATCCGGGTCTTTCAGGGAACCCAGCTGGCCTTCCAAAAGGATTGTCTTGCCTTCCTTCAGAGCTTCATGGAGATAGGCCGAAACGTCGCACACATAAGGC
>CANQBN010000095.1 GCA_947588855.1 uncultured Lachnospiraceae bacterium | reverse complement strand
ATACATTTACTACGACTATGCGGAGCCGAGAATCGTGGAAACCACCATGGGAGATCTGGTAGCCGATGCGTTTAAATACTATGGAGAGATCTTTGCGGAAAATAATTCCCTGCCTCTGCCGGTTATCGGCGTGGAGAACGGCGGCGGAATCAGCGCCACCCTTCCTTACGGCATCGTCACAAAAGGCGATATCCTGAACGCTTTCAATCACGGCAACACCGTAGACGTGATCCGGGTGTATCCTTCCCAGCTTTACACGGCTTTGGAGCTTGGTCTTTCCATGACCGGACAGGACGAGACCGGCCTTCTGGTCCGCGAAAAGCCCTCCGGCAGCTTCCTGCAGGTATCAGGAATCACCTATACCTATGATCCCGCAAGGGAAGAGGGAAATAAGGTGGTGTCCGTTGTCCTTGACGACGGCACGGAGCTTTCCCGGGACGACGAGGAGACGGACCTTCTGGTGGTCACCAACAATTATGTGACGACCTTTGACGGATTTAATTCCACCATGAAATTCGGCGAGCTGGGCGGCGAGGACGCCATCGTCATGGACTATATTCTTCACCTGACCAATGACGGCGCGGATACGCTTACCATCGACAAGCCGGCAGGAAGGATTGTGCTGGAAGGCGACAAATCGCCGGATACCTCGATGTGGTAATTCCGGTTCAGACGCCTGACGGCAGCGAATATGATTTTTCCGGAACGGAATTTGAAATTGTTATTGACAACGAGGCTCCCGGAAAGGTAATCTGTGAGAAGGACGGACTGCATCTGACCGTTCCAAAGGGCGCGCACACCTTCTATCTGACGGAATCCGTGGACGCTGTGCCGGTTTACACCAACAACTATTCCGGCTCCGGCACCGTTACCACAGCAGACGGATACTATCATCTCTACTTTACTGTAGATCCGGATACATTGAAATAAAGGAAGAAAATAGATATGGATATTCAATACTTATTATTCTTGCAGAATATAAGAGAAGTTATGGGCGGGGTGTTGGACAGCTTTTTCCTGCAGATCAGCGATTTGTCCTACGGAATCTTCATCTGGACACTGGCCTGCGTCCTGTTCTGGTCTGTCGATAAGAAGAGCGGACGGTTCCTGTTTTTGAATATTGGCTTTGCCAGGTTTTTCATGCAGCTTTTGAAGCTGACCTTCTGTGTGTACCGTCCATGGATTCGGTCTGACCAGATCGTACCGGTTGAGACAGCCACCGGCTATTCCTTCCCCAGCGGCCACAGCATCACGGCCACGTGCAATTACGGGACCATGATCGAGCGGAACCGAAAGTATAAGCCCCTCTGCATATTTCTGGGGTTCATGATCCTTCTTACCATTTTTTCCAGAAACTATATCGGCGTCCATACGCCCCAGGATGTGATCGTGGGAACTTTGCTTGGCGCCGTGGTAGTTGTGGGAGGCGCGAAGGTCTGGGAATGGATTGATGAGCATCCGGAGAAGGACTGGATGATTCCCTGCGTCGGCGTGGCGCTGACCATCCTGTTTCTGATCTACATTTCCGTCAAGTCCTATCCCATGGATTATGTGGACGGGAAGCTTCTGGTGGATCCCGAGAAGATGAAGATAGACGGCTTTAAGGATGCGGGGCGGCTTCTGGGCGTAACTCTGGGATGGTATTTAGAGAAACGCTTCGTGAGATTTTCCATGGACATACCGACTCTTCAGAAGGTAACCAGGGCCGGCGCGGGAGTGCTTTTGCTTATTTTCATTGAGAAATGTCTGATGCCTGCTGTGACAGGCACGTTCTCATTCTCCTGGGTGAACAGCCTGATGACTTTTTTGGAACTGATTCTTCTTATGGTGGTTTATCCGTTATGTTTTTCCAGAATGGAGGGTTCCGGCACGGAAGGCCTTTCATCCAGATAGGAATTTGGCTCAGATACAACAGGGAAGAAAGGAGAGAAGACAAGTCATGGAATCGGTGCTGTTTATCAACGGATGCGTGAGGCCGGAATCCAGGACCATGCGTCTCGCCGGGCATCTGTTAGGAAAGCTTGGCGTGAATGCGGAAGAAGTGAATCTGGAAGAGGTAAATCTGGAAAAACTTATGCTTCAGCCCATGAATCTGGAGATACTGAGACAGCGGGAGAAGCTTTTGGAGGAAAGGGATTACGGAAACCCTCTTTTTCAGTACGCCAGGCAGTTTGCCGCGGCGGACGTGATCGTGGTGGCGGCCCCGTACTGGGACCTGTCTTTCCCGGCTGCCCTGAAAACTTATTTTGAACGGGTGATTATAGTAGGACTGACCTTTAACTATTCTCCGGAGGGGATCCCCTTCAGCCTGTGCAGGGCCAAACGGCTGCTTTATGTCACCACGGCCGGCGGCCCCATCGGGAACCGTAATCTTGGATTTGATTATGTAAAAGCCCTGGCGGAGGTCTTCTTCGCGATTCCTGATATTCAGTGCTTCTCTGCGGAAGGACTGGATATCATGGGAGCGGACGCGGAGGCAATCCTGGCCCGGGCGGAAGCGGAAATCGATGAACGCATGGAAGGCGGCGGAACGTGACGGATTTCTGTCCGGTTTCTTTTCAAATGACGTCTGAAGGGAGAGAAAGACATGAAACAGTTGGGAAAAAGTCTGGCGCTGCTGGTTTTGTGCGGAATGTTCGCTTTTCCGGCGTACGGCGGTACCTGGAGAATGGAAGGAAATTTCTGGAGATATCAGGACGACGGCGGAGCGGATGTCTGCGGACAGTGGGTGCTTGACGACGGCAGCTGGTATTATCTGGACGCCCGGGGAAATATGTGCACAGGATGGCTTAAGCTGGATGACGACTGGTACTATCTGGATGAAAGCGGCCGCATGGCCGTCGGAAACAGGAAAATCAACGGAACCGCATATATCTTTCTCCAGGACGGACGTCTCCAGAGCGGACCGGGCGCGTCGGATGAGCCGGGGATTTCCCTTGCGCCGTATGTGACTTCCCAGATGTGCGAGGCGGATTACTGGATATCCCGGTATCCTTCGGCTTCCGCAAGGCTGAAATCTCAGCAGGAGATCCGACAGATCAATCTGCGGATCCGGCAGACGCCGGAGACCAATGTTGTGGATTTGTCTGCCCTCCCTGAGACCTTCAACGGCCGGGCAATGGCTGATTCCATGGCCGCTGCAAAGCCTCCTGCGGGACTGTATCTCAACGGTCAGCCGGTGCCGGAAAGCTATTACGATGCCATCAGAGCCAATATCCGGGGTTCCGCCGTGTCGGAGAGCATGGGGCTTCGCTATGGCTTCGCTGTGAACCGCACGGTTATGAGATCCTATCCCTGCGATGATTTCCTTTCGGACAGTCCGGACGATCCCGAGTGGGACAACATCGCAAGCTCTGCGGTTCTGGTCAATGAGCCGCTGGCGGTGTATTTCTTCAGCGGAGACGGCCGTTACGCCTATGTCCGCAGCGCTGTCTGCCCTGGCTGGGTGCCGGCGGCCGACATCGCTGTCTGTTCCGGCAAGGCCCAGTGGGAGGACGCCCGGAATATGACCCGCTTCCTGGTGGTCACAGGGGACAAGGTATATCTGGAAACGTCAACGGCATATCCCGATATTTCTCAGAAGATGCTGACCATGGGAACGGTTCTTGAGCTAGTTGAAGGAGACTGGCAGACCGGACTGGTGAACGGCAGAGCTTCCTGGAACAATTATGTGGTAAAGCTGCCATGCAGAAATGAAGACGGCAGCTTCTCCCAGAAGCCTGCTTTGATTTCCGCCAGCCGGGATGTGAACATCGGATATCTGCCTCTTTCCGTATCCGGTATTCTTAAACAGGCTTTTAAAGCCCTGGGGAATCGTTACGGATGGGGCGGAAGCCTGGACGCGCAGGATTGTTCCTCTTTTGTGCGTGAGGTTTACCTGTGCTTTGGTCTGGAACTTCCCCGCAACACCACCTGGCAGGCCGCTATGCCTGTACAGGTGACGGATTTAAGCGCCATGAGCGTTGATGAGAAGGAGAAGTTTCTGAGGACGCTGCCGCCGGGATCCGTTCTTCAGTTCCCCGGTCATGAGATGATCTATCTGGGCGAGTCGGGTGGCCGGTTCTATACGATTAACGATGTCAGCAGTATCGTAAATCCGCTCCAGGCAGAGGAGGATGTCTCTGTAAGCCGTATCCGGTCGGTGATCGTCAACGACATGTCCACCCGCCGCGCCAGCGGAAAGACGTGGCTGGAGCAGACCAACCGGGCAATCGTAGTGTGGAAATAACCGGCGGATGGCGACCGGACTGGATTCTGCCGTTTCTGCCTGTCGGGGGATGCTGTGAATCTCCGGTTATTGTTCGCTGAAATTATAAAAAGGAGGAGATGAGATACATATGAAAAAGAAAAGCGGCGCTTTTCGGCACTGGGTTCAGGCGGCGTGGTTCGCCCTGACCAACGGTTATGCGACAGGTTATCTTCAGGGAAAGATTTTTACCGGAAAGACCAAGACGCTGTGTGTGCCGGGTCTGAACTGCTATTCATGTCCGGGCGCCCTGTATGCCTGCCCGATCGGTTCTCTTCAGGCAGTGCTTGACAGCGGTTCTTTTAAGCTGTCCTGTTATGTCTTCGGTATGCTCATGGCTTTCGGCACGTTTCTGGGACGATTTATCTGCGGCTGGCTGTGTCCCTTCGGATTTGTCCAGGATATGCTGAACAAGATTCCTCTCAAGAAGAAAGTCAAGAACATGCCTGGGGATAAATATCTCCGTTATCTGAAATACGTGGTGCTGGTGCTGTTCGTCATAATCCTGCCGTATTTTGTGAAGGGGGATCTGGCCGGAACCCCATGGTTCTGCAAGTGGATATGTCCGAGCGGAACGCTTCTGGGAGGAATTCCCCTGGCAATCGGCGATGAAGGAGTCCGCAGCGCCACAGGCATTCTGTTCCGCTGGAAGCTCTGGATCCTTATTGTGGTCATCTGGCTGTCCATAAAGTACAGCAGACCCTTCTGCAAATATCTGTGTCCCCTGGGAGCCCTTTACGGCATATTCAATCCCATTTCTTTCTATCGGCTGAAGGTGGACGAGACGGCATGCGTCAAGTGCGGCGGCTGCCAGAGAGCCTGTCCCATGGATGTGAAGACCTGGGAGACGCCCAACAGTGCGGAGTGTATCCGCTGCGGCAAGTGCGTGGACGCGTGTCCAAAGGGAGCTATTACTACGTCTGTGAAGGAACTGATGGATAAGAAGAGCAGAGGAGGGGCTGAAGCATGAGAAGCATGAATATCAATTTGAGTGAGAAGCAGAAGATCATGGTCCGCTGGGGACTGGTGGCCCTGTCCGCTGTCCTGATCGTATTGGGAGTCATGCAGGGAGAGCCGAATACCGTATTTAACAAGGCGGCCAATATCTGCCTGGAATGTATCGGAATCGGATGAATAAAGGGGGTATTTTGTATGCGTTATGAGATAAAGGGAGATACGCTTCCGGTGGCGATTTGTCATCTGGAAAGCGGCGAGAAGATGATCACGGAGGGCGGCGCCATGAGCTGGATGTCCCCCAATATAACCATGGATACAAGCGCCAGAGGCGGATTCGGCAAGGCATTCGGCCGGATGTTCGCGGGAGAATCCATGTTCCAGAATATCTATACGGCGGAGGACGGACCGGGCATGATTGCCATTTCGTCCAGCTTCCCCGGTGATATTGTACCTTATGAAATCGGACCTGGCAAAGAGCTGATCGTGCAGAAATCAGGATTTATGGCATGTGAGGCCGGAGTGGATGTATCCGTATTCTTTCAGAAAAAAGTAGGGACCGGCATTTTCGGCGGAGAGGGATTTGTTCTGTCTAAGCTGTCCGGACAGGGAACCGCGTTTCTGGAGCTGGACGGTCATACGATAGAATACGATCTGGAACCCGGTCAGCAGATTATTGTCAGTTCCGGTCATCTGGCGATGATGGAGGCTACCTGCACTATGGATATCCGTTCGATTCCGGGTATGAAGAATAAGCTGTTGGGCGGCGAAGGATTCTTTAACACAGTGATATCCGGACCGGGACATGTGTGGCTGCAGACAATGCCGCTTTCCGGACTGGCAAGTCGGCTGAGAGTATATATGCCGAGCGGCAGCTCCGGCGGAAGCAATTAAATGATTGAAATTATATATTTTTAAGGAGGCAACTTATTATGACTATCAACAAAAAGCAGAATGGAACTGAATTGACCGTAGCGCTGACGGGACGTCTGGATACCACGACGGCGCCCCAGCTGGAGCAGGAGCTGCAGAACAGCCTGGCGGGTGTAGAAAGCCTGATCTTTGATCTGACGACCCTGGAGTATATCTCCTCAGCAGGTCTGAGAGTACTTCTTTATGCCCAGAAGGTGATGAACCGTCAGGGGAAAATGGTGATCCGCGGAGCCAACGATATGATTCAGGAAGTATTTGAGATTACCGGATTTTCTGATATTCTGACAATTGAATAAGAAAGACGAGGAAATAAAAGAATATGGAGACTGGAAAAATCGCGATCAATAATCGTGGAATAGGAATGACGAAGGCTTTTGCCGAATTGGATAAATTTGCTCAGTATCAGGGCCTGAACAGGAAGGAAGCGCTCCGGCTCCGTCTTCTGACCGAGGAGATGTTCGGCATGGTTCAGGGAATCGTGGGAGATTTCGGGGCGTATTTCTGGCTGGAAGGCGAGAACAAGAAGACGGAGATTCATCTGGAAGCTTACGTGAATATGGATATGGATAAGAGAGAAGAACTGCTTTCCGTATCCAGCAGCGGTAAAAACATGGCGGCGAAGGGCGTCATGGGCAAGCTTCGGGATCTGATGGAAAGCTATCTCCTCAATTATGAGGATATCAGCCGTTACGCGGCTGACAGCGGAATCAATATGTTCCCCTATGACGACTACGGTATGATGTATGCCGGCATGGACTGGAACAGCCACTACTGGTCTCTGGAAAAATATAAGAACGGCGTGGAAGAGCATAAGGGAGAGAATTCCGCCGCCCAGGCCTGGGATGAGCTGGAGAAATCCATTGTAGGCAAGCTGGCGGATGATGTTCTGGTAGGAATCCGGTCTGACAAGGTAGAACTGATCATTAAGAAGAATTTCGCGTAATCTGCCGTTTGACAACATTCAGAAGATTGAGAATTGGTGAGAGGAGGATGAATTATGGAGTCAGCAGCCGAAAACAGGACGCAGCCCGGCGTCAGCCTGAGAGACAAGATTTTTTGTTCCATCGGCGGTGTGATTGCGGTCGCCTGTATCGTGGTCGTCATACATGCCATCGGCAATACCCTGCCGCTGCTTTTGAATATCGGGGGAAGCCAGCCGGGGTCCTGGGGCGGAGCCCTGTTTCAGCTGCCGATCGTATTTGGGGCGATACTTCTGCTTTCTTTTTCCGTAAGCGGATTTTGGAACGGACTGAAAGGAGAAGCGGCGGCGGTTTATTTCCGCAAGGCTCTTCTGGCGTTCCTTATCTTTCTGGTATGTTTTATCTTTAATATATTGAATATGTTTACGAGCAGCCTGGTAAATGGGGTTGCATCGGAGATTTCGCAGGCCCTGCTTTATATTTTCCTGGAAGTTTTTTTTGTGCTGTTTCCGGCGATCGTAGTAACAACGGTTCTGTTTATTACCAGCGCGAGCGGCATAAAGGCGGGACAGAAAATCGGCCTGACGAAAGAGTTTTTCCTGTCCCTGAAAGATTCCCTCAAGTGGTCTGTGTTTCTGGTGCTCAGCGCGGCCTTTATCTTCACGGGCCAGCGGTCCAGCGTCGGAATCCACGTAGATTCGTTTACCAGCTTTCAGGCGGCGGATCTGGCGGGCAATCCCGTGGATCAGACGATTTTTGCGGGTCACGATCTGACGCTGGTCAATGTCTGGGCTACCTTCTGCGGACCGTGTAAAGGAGAAATGCCGGATCTGGCGGAACTGAACGAGGAGTATCAGGCCCAGGGATTCCAGGTAGTCGGCATCTGCGGAGATATTGCGAATGAAACTACCGGGGAGTTGTATCAGAACCAATATGAGGATGCGCTGAGGATTGTGGAGGAAACCCATGCGGACACTTATCTGAACTTAAATCCTGCCGGCGAACTGATGGCCGGATTCATCCATGACCACGTACCGGCTTACCCCACCTCCCTTTTTGTGGACAGCGAGGGAAACCAGATAGGCGATATGGTCATCGGCAGCCGGGACAAGGACACCTGGAAGGCTGAGATTGAAAAACGATTAGAAATGATAGCGAATGGAGAGCGGTAATCCGTTAATGATGGGATGATTGGAGGGGAAAATCGGTTTCCTGCTGATAAGACAGGCGGTGCCAGACATGTTATCGGACCCGGGTAAGGGCAGCCTGACAGCATAAGGAGGACGAACGATGAAATCAGAAGTTGAAAACAAAACGCAGGCGGCAGTGAGCGCGAGGGACAAAATTTTATGCGCAATCGGCGTACTGGCAGCGATTGCCTGTATAGCGGATATTATATGTTCCATTAGTGACAGTCTGCCGCTCCTGTTAACTTACGGAAGCAGTAAGACGGGAGTCGTGGTCGGAGGGCTGCTTCAGCTGCCGGTGGTATTTGCGGCGCTGCTTTTGCTTTCCTTTTCGGTCGGCGGGTTTCGCGGAGGACTGCAGGGTGAAACCGCAGCGGTTCATTTTGGCAGGCTCCGTCTGGCATTTCTTATCTCTTTGGTCTGTTTTGCCCTTAATCTGGTGAACATGTTTGCGGCGCGCCTGATAAAGAGGGGACTGGCGTCAGAGATTGCCGCGACGGCGATGAATATTTTTGCGGAAGCTTTATTCGTGCTGGTTCCCGCTATAGTGGTGATGATAATCCTTGTCATCTGCGCCGGAGGGAATAAAGCAGGACAGAAGGCAGGCCTGGCAAAAGTGTTCCTGTCACAGAAGGTTTCTATTGTGTGTTCTTTGATCCTGGTGGTTGGCGCGACCTTTATTTTCGCGCAGCCTGGCGACAAGGTCCATATGGACGATGTGTTTACCAGTTTTCAGGCGACGGATCTGGAGGGCAACCCGGCAGATCAGACGATTTTCGCGGATCACGATCTGACGCTTGTTAACGTATGGGCTACCTTCATGGAAGCGAGCACGGAGGAATTGCCGGTTCTGGCGGAGCTGCATGAGGAGTATCAGGATCAGGGCTTTCAGGTGGTTGGTATCTGCGGGGATGCCGCGGACGAGAATACCGGAGAACTGGTCGAGAATGAAGCTGAGACCGCTCGTAAGATTGTTAAAGAAGCCCACGCGGACGTCTATCCGAATCTGATTCCTGCCGGCGACCTTATGACCGAATACATTTACGTAGATATACCGTCTTTCCCCACATCCGTTTTTGTGGACAGTAAGGGGAATCAGGTAGGCGACGTAGTTGTCGGAAGCCTGGATAAGGACGAATGGAAGGCCGAGATTGAGAAACGGCTGGAAATGATAACAAACGGAGAGCGGTGATCCGTTTATGGAAAATTTCCCCGGCGTCCGGGATTGGCAATCCCAGAAACAGGCGGATGGAAAGAAAAGGAGGCAGCATCTATGAAAAAGAAGATAATTCGTGTGGTTCTTGCTGCGTCGGCCGCGGCGGTGGTTTTGTCGGCCTGCGGCTCAAAGTCAGGTGCGGAGACGGCGAGCGCGGCAGAAACGACGGCAGCTGTGGAAGAGAGTAAGAGTCAAGCTGAGGCGGCCACGGAGGAGAGTACAACCGAGGCAGCTGTAGAAGAGAGCACAGCCGAAGAGGTCAGTTCGGATGCGGCTTCGTCCCAGGGGTTTGTGTCTCTGGCGGAAGCGGTGCCTGACGTAATACTGGAAATCCGTTATTATTCTACATATAACTTCGTCGGCGAGCGGATCGACGGCTACAACGAGCCCTGCGCCCTGATTACGAAGGAAGCGGCTGACGCTCTGAAAGGGGCGGCTCAGGACGCGAAAGAGCAGGGATATATGCTGAAGATCTATGACGCCTACCGTCCCCAGTCTGCCGTTGACAACTTTATTGAATGGGCGGAGGATACCGATGACACCCGCATGAAAGAATATTTCTATCCGGAGCTTGACAAATCTGTGCTGTTCGACCAGGGCTACATTGCCGAAAAATCCGGACACAGCCGCGGAAGCACTGTGGATCTGACCCTGTTTGACATGGACATGGGCAAGGAAGTGGATATGGGAGGGACCTTTGATTATTTCGGCGAACTTTCCCATCCGGATTATACCGGGGAACTGACGGAGGAGCAGATCGCCAACCGAAACGTCCTGCGTGATATTATGCTCGACAACGGGTTCCGCCCGCTGGACACGGAGTGGTGGCATTTCACCCTGGAAAATGAACCCTATCCGGATACCTACTTTACATTCCCGGTAGAGGAACCCCTGGTATCGGGACAGTAAAAAAGAAAAGCGATTCTACCAAACGGAGACTGCTGCAAATTTTGCGGCGGTCTTTTTGTTTATCTTAGTTTTTATGTGATATAACCGGCCGCATATGAGAATATGAAAAAGTTATAATAATAGACTTATAATGGTTATAAGAATATAAGTATTTGAAAAATTGTACGGGTAATGATACATTATATCTATTAAAATAGATAGTTTTAAAATATCTCTGCGGCATAAAATATAGCAAAATGCCCAGAGAAGAACACAAGGAGGCGGAGATATGGAAGTTAAGAAAGCCGCAATGGCGGGTACCCTGGAGTCCAGCGATGCTCAGGTTACCGTAGAGCCGGGCAACGGTTCGATCGAGCTTTCCATCGAGAGCAGTGTGATTCATCAGTTCGGAAAGCAGATTAAGGCTACCATCCTTGAAACCCTGGGAAGGCTGGATGTGACCAGCGCCAAGGTAAAGGTAGTAGACAAGGGCGCGCTGGACTGCACGCTGAAGGCACGGGTAGAATGTGCTGTCTATCGTTCCAATGACATCACGGAGAATCTTCCCTGGGGAGGTGTAATCAAATGAGCCATCCGAATAAGAAAAGACTTAGACGTTCTATGATGTTCTTAAACTGCCAGAAGCCGGGACTCATTAAGGATCCCTATATCTACAAACCGGACTCCATTATGCTGGATCTGGAAGATGCCGTGGCAGAGAATCAGAAAGACGCTGCCAGATACTCCCTGTATCATGCTCTGCAGGAGATTGATTACAGAGGCGTGGAGCGTGTCGTTCGTATCAATGGTCTTGATACCCCTCACTGGAAAGAAGATATCCGCGTTTGCGTGGCCGGCGGAGCCGATACCATCCGTATCGCTAAGACTGAGACCGCGCAGGACGTACATATTGTAGAAGAGCACGTGCTGGCTGCCGAGAAGGAATTCGGCCGCCCCGAGGGTTCGACTCTTCTGATGGCTGCGCTGGAATCCTGTAAGGGCGTTCTCAATGCCCTTGAAGTATGTAAATCTTCCGACCGCCTGATTGGCATCGCTCTTTCCGGCGGCGACTATACCAAGGACCTTCAGACTGTTATCACCGGTACCGGCGTGGAACTTCAGGGCGCCAGACAGCACATGATTATCGCCGCCAGGGCAGCGGGCGTACAGTGCTGGGATACCGTTTTCACCAACCTGGACGCTATGGATGTGTTCGAGGAAGAAGTGAAGATGATCAAGATGATGGGCTTTGACGGAAAATCTCTGGTCAATCCGAGACAGATCGATATTGTACATAAGGTCTTTACACCGACTCAGAAGGAGATTATCTTCGCGGAGAAGGTTGTGAAAGAGATTGACGAGAAGAAGGCTCTGGGCATCGGCGTATTTACCGTTGACGGCAAGATGATCGACATCGCGTTCTACGATGGAGCCAAGAGAACCATAGACCTGGCGAAAGCATCAGGCGTATATGAGGGGGATCTGTAATATGATAAATGCA
>CANQBN010000094.1 GCA_947588855.1 uncultured Lachnospiraceae bacterium | reverse complement strand
AAAAGACAGAGATCAAAAGTTCATGGTTTTAGAGCCAGAATGAGTACTCCGGGCGGAAGAAAAGTTTTAGCTGCTAGAAGAGCAAAGGGAAGAGCAAGGTTGACTGCTTAAATTGCTTAGTTACAGGCCGCAAGAGATTGTGGCCTGAATCATTTTAGTGGAGGTTTCATGAAGAGATTTCCTTCTATCAAAAAGAACAGCGAATTTCAGAAGGTATATAAAAATGGAACTTCCTATGCGAATAAACTGCTTATTATGTATGTAAAGGTTGGGGATATGCCGAACAGCAGAATCGGCATTTCCGTCAGCAAAAAAGTTGGAAACAGCGTGGTCCGGCATCGTGTGACCCGCTTAATCAGAGAGATATTCAGATTGCATAAAGAAGAGACTGATTCTGGATTAGACATCGTGGTGGTTGCCAGACAGGCGGCCGGAGATTCAGATTTTAAAAAACTGGAAGATGCTTATATGCATCTGTGCGGACTGCATAACATCAGAAAGGAATCGAAGTGATATTGTTATGATAAAGAAATTTCTGATTCTTTGTATTCGGGGATATCAGATATTTTTATCTCCGCTGAAAGTAAGATATCACTGTATTTACACACCTACGTGTTCTCAATACGCCATTGAGGCACTGGAAAAGTATGGTGTGGTGAAAGGTTTATGGTTAGCCACATGCAGAATATTAAGATGTCATCCATGGGGCAGAGGCGGTTATGATCCAGTTCCGTAACAACGAGGAGGTAGTGTATTGGATTTTTTAGTATTGACAAAAGTTGGCGGATTTTTTTTATGGAGATGGCTTGTTGAAATACTTGGATTGATCATGGAGGTATTGTTCCGTTTTACCAACATGTTCGGAATCATGAACATCGGTTTGTGTATTCTTTTATTTACTATAGTATCTAAGACAATCCTGCTTCCTTTGTCTATCAAACAGCAGAAATCCAGCAAGTTAATCAATGTCATGCAGCCGGAATTGCAGGCGATTCAAAAGAAGTACAAGGGAAAAACAGATAATGAATCCGCAATGAAAATGAACGTAGAGACAAGAGCTGTCTATGAAAAGTACGGTACTTCCATGACAGGGGGATGTCTTCCTATGTTGATTCAGCTGCCTATTATGTTTGGTCTCTATCAGATTATTTATAAGATTCCGGCATATGTAAGTTCCGTAAGACATTATTTTGATTTGATTACAGCAAAGCTGCCTGCGGATTATATGAATAATCCTGTATTTCAGAGTCTGGGAGAATCTGTTACTCTGCAGAATAAGGATTTTTCCAACATGAATGTGGTAATCGATATGCTTTATCGTTTGACAGACAAGCAGTGGGATCAGATGATAAGCGCATTTCCGGATATAGCCAATGTGGTAACAGAGAGCGGTGAAAATGTAGTTCAGGGAATTATCCGGATGCAGCAGTTTTTGGGAATGAATATTTCCTATACTCCGCTAAATATTATTACAGGATATTTTTCGGAAGGGAATGGAACGATTCTTACAGTTATTACAGCCGCTATGATTCCAATTCTTTCCGGCGTATTTCAGTGGTACAGCACAAAACTGATCACTGTCAATCAGCCTGCGCAGAATAGTGAAGATCCCAGCGCCAACATGATGAAAACCATGAATATAACCATGCCGTTGATGTCAGTTGTATTCTGTTTTACATTTCCGTTGGTCATTGGTATTTACTGGGTAGCCAGCAGCTTATACCAGGTGGTGCAGCAGCTTGGAATGAATGCTTATCTCAGCAAGGTAGATGTTGATGAGATGATTCGGAAGAACGTTGAGAAGGCTAATAAGAAAAGAGCCAAGAAAGGACTTCAGCCGACAAAAGTGTCCACGATTACTCAGAATCTTCAGAAAATGCAGGAAGCAGAAGCAAAAGAACAGGCTAAAATGTCTGAAAAGATTGAAAGAACAAGAAAAATCGTGGAGGAATCAACGAAATATTATAATCAGGACGCGAAGCCGGGAAGTTTGGCGTCAAAGGTTAATATGGTGCAGAAATATAACGAGAAACACAACAAAAAATAGGAGGATAATCCATGAATTATATTACAGTGGAAGCTAAGACCCTGGATGAGGCCATATCCAAGGCCATGATGGAACTGGGTACTTCCAGTGATAATATTGAGTATGAAATCACTGAAAAGGGAAGTTCAGGTTTTCTGGGACTTTTTGGCGGTAAGAATGTAATTATCCGTGCCAGAAAGAAAAGGGATGATGATCTGGATGAATTATATGCGGCAGTAGTTAAAGGCAGAGATATTGCTGTTGAAGAGCCAAAAAAAGAAGTTAAAAAAGAAATTGAAAAAGAACCGGCAGCCGAGCCGTTAAAAGCTGAGCCGGAAAAAGAATTAAAGAAAGAAATAAAAAAGGATAATCATAAAGAGTTCAAGACTGAATTTAAGACTGAGTCCAAGTATGAAGTAAAAAGTTTAAAAGGTAAAGAAATTTCTAAGGCTAATAAAAACTCTGCGGAAAAGAAGGGTCCAAGAAATATTATGAAGGAACCAAAGCCGCAGGTTCAGGCACCTGTTCATGAGAAGGCTCAGCCAAAAGAAAAATATTATCTTAGAGAAGAAGAAATTCTTAGGGAAGAGCGCGAAAGGGCTGAGAAGGAAAAAAGAGAAAGAGAAAATCGTAAGCCTGTCAATGTCGAAGCCTGCAGCAATGCCGCTAAAAACTTTTTATCTCAGGTTCTTGGCGCTATGAGTATGGAGGTGGAAATTGATGTTGCGTATAATGATGAAGAAAGAGAACTTACGATTAACCTTATAGGAGACGATATGGGAATCCTTATCGGAAAGAGAGGACAAACCCTGGATTCCCTTCAGTATCTTACAAGTCTTATCGTTAACAAGCAGACGGAAGGTTATCTCCGTGTGAAGCTGGATACTGAAAATTATCGTGAGCGAAGAAAAGCGACACTGGAAGAATTAGCCAGAAATATTGCTTTTAAAGTGAAGAGAACCAGAAAGAGCGTATCTCTGGAACCAATGAATCCCTATGAAAGAAGAATCATTCATTCAGCGTTGCAGAATAACAAATATGTTGTGACCAGAAGTGAAGGGGAAGATCCTTACAGGCATGTAGTTGTTTCCCTGAAAAGAGATTTCAGAGAAAGAGACCGCAGACAAAGGTATAGTAATCACAACACGAATACGAGCAGTGATAATGATTCCTCTGAAATGTAAAATTACTTAAATATATGCCCGGGAGAAGTATTATTCTCTCTCGGGCTATATGTTTATATGTCGATAGTTAGTATTTATTCAGGTATATTTTATTATGAAAACAGATACTATTGCAGCGATAGCTACCGGTTTGACGGATTCCGGAATAGGAATCATTCGAATCAGCGGTAACGAGTCATTTTCAGTCATCAGCAGGATTTTTAAAAGAAAAAATGACAGGCCATTGAAGTTGATATCCCATACGGTACAATATGGGTTTATCTATGATGAAGATGAAAAAATCGATGAGGTTCTGGTTATTTTGATGAAAGGTCCTCATAGTTATACTGCAGAAGATACAGTTGAGATTGACTGTCATGGCGGTATTTTAATTATGAAACGGATTCTTGAGATTGTAATAAAAAATGGTGCTAGAATCGCAGATCCGGGAGAATTTACTAAAAGGGCTTTTTTAAATGGAAGGATCGATTTAAGTCAGGCTGAAGCTGTTATAGATGTTATAAATGCGAAAAATGAGTTTGCGTTAAAAAGTTCTGTTCGGCAATTGAACGGAAATCTATCTGGAAAAATTGAAAAGATGAGAAAAGATATATTATATGAAATCGCGTATATCGAATCAGCATTAGATGATCCGGAACATATTTCCCTGGATGGATACAGGGATCATCTTTTAGATAAAATGAATACAACGATTTTGAAATTGAAGCAAATGATAGATTCTGCCAGATATGGCCGTATATTATCAGAAGGAATTCGTACGGTAATCGTAGGAAAACCTAATGCGGGAAAATCTTCGCTGATGAATGTTCTTTTGGGAGAAGAAAGAGCTATTGTAACAGAAATTGCCGGGACGACGAGAGATATTTTGGAGGAAAAAATTCAATTTGACGATATCAGTTTAAATATAGTAGATACTGCCGGCATTCATAATACGAAAGATATAGTAGAACAAATAGGAGTAATGAGAGCAAAGAATGCGGCTGAAGATGCTGATTTGATTATTTATGTGGTCGACGGTTCGATTCCTCTGGATGACAATGATAAGGAGATTGTCCATTTGATTAGAGACAGAAAGGCCATAGTTCTTCTCAATAAGTCAGATCTTGATACAGTAGTTGACGGAAGCGAGTTAGAAATACTTACCGGCAAGAAAGTAATTTCAGTGTCTGCGAAAGACAGATCAGGTTTAGATATATTTAAAGATCAGATAAAATCTATGTTTTATAGGGGTGATATTAATTTTAACGATCAGATTATAATTACAAGTCTGCGTCATAAAGAAGCGTTGTCTGAAAGTTTGCGCAGTCTTGAGATGGTGATTCAGAGTATAAGTCAGAATCTGCCGGAAGATTTCTATTCAATTGATTTGACAGATGCTTATGAGAAACTTGGAACTATCATTGGAGAATCTGTAGATGATGATGTCGTCAATGAAATTTTCAGCAGATTCTGTATGGGAAAGTAGACAGATTGATTCTGATATTATGGAAGGATAAGTATTTATGGCAGTTTTGGAAGAATATTATGACATCGTTGTAGTTGGGGCTGGACATGCAGGTTGTGAAGCTGCCCTGGCCTGTGCAAGACTTGGTCTGGAGACGATATTGTTTACCATAAGCGTAGATAGTATTGCTTTAATGCCATGTAATCCTAATATTGGCGGAAGTTCTAAGGGACATCTTGTACGTGAGTTGGATGCTTTGGGCGGTGAAATGGGAAAAAATATAGATAAAACATTCATTCAATCAAAAATGCTGAATGAATCCAAGGGACCTGCCGTTCATTCTCTTCGTGCTCAGGCTGATAAGCAGAAATATTCTTACGAAATGAGAAAAACTCTTGAAAACACTGATAAATTAACGATAAGACAGGCAGAAGTGTCTGAAATTGTGACTGAAGATGACGATAATCTGAACATGAAAATTATTGGCGTGAAAACAGTATCCGGGGCTTTTTATCATGCGAGAGCAGTAGTTTTGGCAACGGGTACTTATCTGAACGCCAGATGTATCTTTGGAGACGTAAGTAATTATACCGGTCCAAACGGTCTTCAGGCTGCCAATCATTTGACAGATTCTTTAAGAGCCCATGGTATACAAATGTTTCGTTTTAAAACAGGAACACCGGCGAGGGTTGACAGACGCAGTCTTGATTTCAGTAAAATGGAAGAGCAATTTGGAGATGAAAAGATTGTCCCCTTTTCTTTTTCTACAGACCCAAAAAATGTGCAGAAACCTCAGGTTTCGTGCTGGCTTACTTATACAAACGAAGAAACTCATAAAATAATCAGAGAAAATTTGGACCGTTCTCCCCTTTTTTCCGGCGCAATAGAAGGGACAGGACCAAGATATTGTCCTTCTATTGAAGATAAAGTAGTAAAATTTCCGGATAAAGAAAGACATCAAATATTTGTTGAACCTGAAGGCCTGTATACGAATGAAATGTATCTTGCTGGGATGTCCAGTTCTCTTCCGGAAGATGTCCAGCATGCTTTATATAAAACAATACCAGGACTGGAACATGTAAAGATTGTTAGAAATGCTTATGCAATTGAATATGATTGTATTAATTCGCTGCAGTTAAAGCCTACTCTGGAATTCAAGAAAATAAGCGGTTTATTCAGCGGTGGACAATTCAATGGAAGTTCAGGATATGAAGAAGCGGCTGTACAGGGATTTATGGCAGGTGTTAATGCGGCCATGAAAGTATTGGGCAGAGAACCTTATGTGTTGGATCGTTCCCAGGCTTATATCGGCGTTCTTATTGATGATCTGGTTACAAAAGAAAATACAGAGCCCTATCGAATGATGACTTCACGCGCGGAATACCGTTTGCTTCTGCGTCAGGATAATGCTGATTTAAGGCTCAGAAAAATCGGATATGATATAGGTCTGATCAGCGACAGAGATTATCAGAAGGTTGTTGATAAAGAGAAGGCTGTTTATGATGAGATAATCAGATTAAAGAAAACCGTAATAGGCGTTAGTTCTAAAGTTCAGGATTTCTTAAAAGAACATAACAGTACTTTGCTGAAAAGCGGAACGACTTTGGCGGAATTAATCCGAAGGCCGGAGTTGGATTATTTTATGTTAAGTGAATTGGATTCTGAAAGGCCGATTTTATCGGAAGATATTCTTGAACAGGTTAATATAAACATTAAGTATGACGGATATATCCGCAGGCAGGAGCAGCAGGTCGAGCAATTTAAAAAACTTGAAAAAAAATTGTTGGATGTTAATTATGACTACAGTAAAATTAAGGGGTTAAGGATTGAGGCAATTCAGAAATTGAATAAATATAAACCTGCCAGTATAGGACAAGCGTCGAGAATTTCCGGAGTTTCACCTGCTGATATTTCTGTTTTATTGGTACATTTTCAGAAATAAGTTATTTGAAGGGATGATTTATGAATAGTCGATTTCAAAAATTAATGGAAGAAGGTCTTGAAAATCTGTCGATTGATTTATCCAACAGGCAGATAGACATATTTTATCGCTATTACGAATTACTTATTGACTGGAATAATGTTATGAATCTGACGGCTATTACTGAGTTGGATCAGGTAATATATAAGCATTTTTTGGATAGTTTGTCGCTGATAAAAGCGTTTCCTGAATTTAAAGAAGGATGCAATAAAAATATAATTGATTTAGGAACTGGCGCAGGTTTTCCGGGATTGCCTCTTAAGATTGCGTTTCCGAGTTTGAAAATCACACTTGTTGATTCTCTTAATAAAAGAATAAAATTTTTAGATGCTGTAATTGACGAATTGGAACTTGCCGATATAAATACTATTCATAGGCGCGCTGAGGATTTAGGAAAAGATGATTTATATAGAGAAAAATTTGATATTTGCGTATCCAGAGCTGTAGCGAATCTTTCTACCTTATCAGAATATTGTATTCCATTTGTTAAGATAGGCGGCCGTTTCATTTCTTATAAAGCTGATAAAATTGAAGATGAATTGAAAATGGCTCAGCATGCGATTCATATTTTAGGTGGTTGTGTTGAGAATACAATTAATTTTAGACTTCCCGGATTAGAAGCCGGACGTACGCTTATTATAATTAAAAAAAATAAACTGACTCCGAGCATATATCCTAGAAAAGCAGGTCTGCCTGGCAAAGAACCTTTAAGATAAAATGTTTCACGTGAAACATTTTAGAAATAAAATATAAATCCATAGGAAAATCTGATAAAGTGTGATATACTAAGAAAACAAATCTGGAAAGGATTTATTATGGGCAGAATAATAGCAATTGCTAATCAAAAAGGCGGAGTCGGGAAAACTACAACAGCTGTTAATTTATCAGCATGTCTGGCGGAGGCGGGACAGAAGGTATTACTTGTTGATTTTGATCCGCAGGGAAATGCTACCAGTGGAATTGGTCTGGAGAAGGATGAGCTTGATAAGACCGTATATGAATTAATTATTGGCGAATATACGATGGAAGAATGTCTTGAAAGAGATATTTATGAAAATTTGGATTTATTAGCTTCTAATATGGATTTGGCAGGTGCCGAAATAGAGCTTCTGGAAATTGAAAACAGAGAATTTGTGCTTAAAAATCAATTAGATACTGTCAAAGAACATTATGACTACATAATTATTGATTGTCCTCCCTCACTCAGTCTTTTGACAATTAATGCGATGACTGCCTCTGATACGGTTTTAGTTCCGATTCAGTGTGAATATTATGCTCTGGAAGGATTGACTCAGGTTATGGATACGGTTAATCTGGTCCGAAAAAAATTGAATCCACAACTTGAGATGGAAGGAGTAGTTTTCACAATGTATGATGCGCGAACAAATCTTTCTCTTCAGGTTGTTGAAAATGTAAAAAGTAATTTGAATCAAAATATTTATAAAACTATTATTCCAAGAAATGTTCGTCTTGCAGAGGCGCCAAGTCATGGTATGCCGATAAATATATATGATTCCAGGTCGACGGGTGCTGAAAGTTATCGTTTGTTAGCGGCTGAAGTTATAAGTAGAGGAGAAGAATTATAATGGCAAAAAAAAGCGCTTTAGGAAGAGGATTGGGAAAAGGGAGAGGTGCTCTTTTTGGGGAAGATGTTGTAAGCATTCAGCCAAGAAATCAGTCAGAAAATGTTTCACGTGAAACATATAATAAAGACGGTGCGGATTCAGTTTCTGATGAGACAAATGAAGCGGGAAGAGAACTGACTTTAAAAATATCTATGATTGAACCAAATAGAGAACAGCCAAGAAAAAATTTTAATCAGGAACAGATTCAGGAGCTGGCTGATTCAATAAAGAAGTATGGAGTTCTCCAACCATTGTTGGTTCAAAAAAAAGATGATTATTATGAGATTATTGCGGGAGAACGGCGCTGGAGAGCCGCAAAAGAAGCCGGAGTTAAAGAAATCCCTGTAGTGATTAGAGAATATTCAAAGCAGCAGGCAATGGAAATTGCATTGATAGAGAATATTCAAAGGACAGACTTAAATCCTGTAGAAGAAGCTCAGGCTTATCAAAGACTTATGCAGGAATTTGATTTAACACAGGAAGAGATTGCGGAAAGAGTCTCTAAAAATCGGGCCACGATTACAAACAGCCTTCGTTTGTTAAAACTGGATAAAAGAGTGCTGGAAATGTTGATGCAGGAACAATTGACCAGCGGTCATGCGAGAGCGCTTCTTTCGCTGGATAATGAAGAAGTTCAATATCAAACGGCAATCAGAATCATAGATGGAAAGTTAAGTGTTCGTGAAGTAGAAAAACTTGTTAAGACTCTTAGTAAATCGAAAAAAGAAAAGAAAGAAAAACCGGAAGAAAAAGATTTGTCGTTTGTGTATAAAGATTTGGAAGAACGAATGAAACGGGCAATAGGAACCAAAGTAACAATCAATCGTCGCGATAATAGTAAAGGAAAGGTAGAAATTGACTACTATTCCCAGGCAGAATTGGAGCGGATTGTAGAATTGCTGGAATCTTTACAATAAAGATAAAGGAAGGAAGTAACGATGGAAAACAGTATGCTGGCTGTATGGCCGATTGATCCGGCCATAGTAATTATCAGCCTGGCAGTTATTACGCTGCTTTTGCTGATAATGACGATTATCTGTATTCTGCAGACTAATAAAATATACCGAAGATATGATGTATTCATGAGAGGCAGCGATGCAGAGTCCATGGAAGACATCATCATGAGTATCGTAGAAGAAAACAAGGAAATTAAAGCGCAGGACCGTGCGACGAAAGACGCTATTAAAATACTCAGTAAAAGTGTAAAGGGATCCTTTCAAAAATTTGGCATGGTAAAATATAATGCATTTAAGGGAATGGGAGGAAACCTGAGTTTTGCGTTTGCAATGCTTGATATGAATAATACCGGATTTATTCTGAATTCTGTACACAGCAGGGAAGGCTGTTATCTCTATATTAAGGACGTCGTAAACGGAGAAGCAGAAATCACACTTGGAAATGAAGAAAAAGAAGCGCTTGAGCAAGCTCTTGGTTATTAAAATACGTGTTGACGCTAACATGTTAACTTGCTATAATGTTGTAAGCTATTTATCAATCATATAAAGGCTATTTAATAAAAGGAGGAGTTGCGAGATGTCTTATGTTGATGAGATCTATGCAAAAGTAGTAGCACAGAATCCTGGCGAGCCAGAGTTTCACCAGGCTGTGAAGGAAGTCCTTGACTCCCTGAGACTGGTCATTGAGGCCAACGAAGAAAAATACAGAAAGGTGGCTCTTCTTGAAAGACTGGTTGAGCCGGAGAGAATTATTTCATTCCGCGTTCCGTGGGTGGACGATAATGGGCAAGTCCAGGTGAACAAGGGATACAGGATTCAGTTTAACAGTGCAATTGGTCCTTACAAGGGCGGCCTTCGTTTCCATCCGTCTGTGAACCAGAGTATTCTGAAATTCCTGGGCTTTGAGCAGGTATTTAAGAATTCTTTGACCGGCCTTCCTATCGGTGGTGGCAAGGGCGGTTCCAACTTTGATCCGAAGGGCAAATCTGAGAGAGAAGTTATGGCGTTCTGTCAGAGTTTTATGACAGAACTTAACAAATATATCGGCGCTGACCAGGATGTTCCTGCCGGTGATATCGGCGTAGGCGGAAGAGAAATTGGCTATCTGTATGGACAGTATAAGAGAATTACCGGTCTGTATGAGGGCGTGCTGACTGGTAAGGGTTTGACTTACGGTGGTTCCCTTGTTCGTACACAGGCAACAGGTTACGGTCTGGTTTATATTGTCGATGAGATGCTGAAGCATCATGGAAAAGAACTTGCCGGAAAGACAGTTATCGTATCCGGATCCGGAAATGTGGCAATTTATGCAACGGAAAAGGCACAGCAGCTAGGCGCTAAAGTTGTTGCTCTCAGCGATTCCAACGGTTATGTATATGATAAAGATGGCATTAAGCTGGATATTGTCAAGGAGATCAAAGAAATTCGCCGCGGACGTATCAAAGAATACGCAGAGGCTGTTCCGAGTGCCGTTTATACAGAAGGCAAGGGAATTTGGACGATTCCGTGCGATGTGGCGCTTCCCTGCGCTACCCAGAATGAGCTGAATCTAGATGATGCAAAAGCTCTGAAGGCTAACGGCTGCTTTGCGGTTGCCGAGGGCGCCAACATGCCTTCTACCAGAGAAGCCACCGATTTCTTCCTGGAGAACGGAATGCTGTTTATGCCTGGTAAGGCTGCCAATGCCGGTGGCGTAGCAACATCTGCTCTGGAGATGAGTCAGAACAGCCAGAGACTTTCCTGGACATTTGAAGAAGTAGATGCAAAACTGAAGGATATCATGGTAAACATCTATGCTAAGGCTTCTGACGCTGCAGAGCGTTATGGCGTACCGGGCAATTATGTGGCAGGCGCCAACATTGCCGGATTTGAAAAAGTTGTAGATGCTATGATGGCACAAGGTATTGTTTAATAAGAGGAATTAAATGCATAAATTTCTGCGTGCTGTGGGATTCAGCATGTATCAAAAAAAACATGATATTGAAACACTGCTCGCGGAGCTTGTAGATGAAGCCTCTCCTGCACAGATTCGTAAACTGCAGTTGGACTCAGAGACGAATCTGTGCCAGGTTCGGGCGGAAATGGCTCCGGATATGGGTATTGACATTTATGGGGAGATGGATTCTCTCGGCAATATAAAGCCGGAGTACTATCTGCCTTATTTGCTGAACCATGATTTATCTTCGGAGGTCAGTTGTTCCATTCAGCGTCATACAGAGAAAGAAACTTACGCGGGTTTGCTGGATGACAGCCGCGTCGGTATCTCGCTTATTTTTTATTTGGAAAATGTTCTTGAATATCGGCGTAGACTGCTTGCCAGAGAGAGCACGGACACAAGTTATGTAAACTTGTCTGCAATGTCTGTTAAAGGTAAGATTCTGCTTCCTTTGAAAAAAAGTGAAAAGCAGGTAGAGATGTCCAAGGTTGCCGCAAAACAGCGCAATGATCTGATGGAAGCCGCCCGGAACGGCGATGAAGAAGCCATGGAGACATTGACAATCGAAGATATCGATTTGTATTCCCAGATATCCAGACGTGTAATGAAGGAAGATATCTATTCCATCATTGATTCCAGCTTTATGCCCAGCGGGATAGAATGCGATCAGTATGCGATTATAGGAGATATTGTTCATCTGGATTTGGTGAAGAATAAGATGACAGGAGAAGATATCTACAATCTGAAGATTGACTGCAATGATGTTATCTTTCATGTTGCCATCAATAAAATAGATTTAATGGGAGAGCCGGAGGTAGGCCGCCGTTTTAAGGGTCAGATCTGGATGATGGGGACCGCAAAATTCCGCTCTTGACGTTTGAGTAAATTCTGATATAATAGTGAATGCGGCAGAGAGTAATCGGTTTATTGAAAGCCAAAAACGGGAAGCCGCAACAAATGTCTGCGTAGCTCAGTTGGATAGAGCGACCGCCTCCTAAGAGAACCAAGAGCGTTCGCCTTTTTACGG